>JANWUV010000086.1 GCA_025057975.1 Chloracidobacterium sp. | reverse complement strand
TTGTTGGCGCGGGCGCGCTGCCCGCCGAAGTTGAGGCCCGACGTGGGCGCAGCACCGAGCTTGGGCTGGTTGTCACGGGTCGCCGCTGAAATCAAAAGGGTAAACCCGATGTAGTTACGGCTGCTCGTCGGCAAGTTGTTGATGGCGCGCTGGTTGACAGTCTCTGCGAGCGACGTGCGGGATAGCTCAATGCCCTGACTGTCCGCCTGCACCACCTCCTCCTCGGTCGTTTTGCCGACCCGCAGGACGAGGTCAAGATCGAGCGCCGCCCCAACGGTCAGCGTAAACTCAGAAACCAACAGGCGGGAAAAATCGGGTGCCTCCACGCTCAACTCGTACCCACCCGGCGGCAATGCGACAAACTGGTAAACGCCTGCGTCATTTGTCGTGACAGTGCGGGTGAAGTTGGTACGTTTTTCGCGCGCTGTCACTTGGGCGCCCGCAATGACCCGCCCGCTTTCATCCCTGACAACGCCACGCAGGTCAGCGGCGTTGACTTGT
>JANWUV010000085.1 GCA_025057975.1 Chloracidobacterium sp. | reverse complement strand
ATTGGCCGCGTTGAAAGTGCTCAACGCCTTTCGGCGATCATTGAAGCGGCATCTCCCCCCGTCGTGGGGGGAGTACCAGGGGGAGATGTGCTCAACGCCTTTCGGCGATCATTGAAGCGGCATTCTAAAAACCGTTTTGCCTCTGGCGTTGTTGAAATGTGCTCAACGCCTTTCGGCGATCATTGAAGCGGCATGCCGACCGGGCCGACCGGGCCAACCGGACCGACCGGTGCTCAACGCCTTTCGGCGATCATTGAAGCGGCATGCTGGACCCCTGGGGGGGCCAGCTGTTTCAGCTAAGTGCTCAACGCCTTTCGGCGATCATTGAAGCGGCATCCTGGATGACTGAGCCCGGCCCCCCGGCCCCCGGCCCCGTGCTCAACGCCTTTCGGCGATCATTGAAGCGGCATGACCGGACCGACCGGGCCGACCGGGCCGACCAAGCGTGCTCAACGCCTTTCGGCGATCATTGAAGCGGCATGGGTCAGTTTAGTGTCCCAGGT
>JANWUV010000084.1 GCA_025057975.1 Chloracidobacterium sp. | reverse complement strand
AATGCCCAAAAGCTTATAGGATTCTACAATTTTTCTGATAGCTGTCACAAAAGCTGCCGTTCTTAGGTCTCCGATTTTTTTGTTTTCTAATAAAGTTTCGCGAATGTTATCGTAAGCTACTATCATCGTCTCTTCAAGACCGGAATAGACGAGGTCTAGCTCATCGGGGCCAGATTGAAGATTTTGAACCAGAGGGGCGGGAATTTTAGTATTATGCGGAGCCACACTTTCAATAGCCTGCATGATGTTTTTGTTTAAGGCGCTCTGATAACGCTTTTCCATCCTGCCGAAACGGACGTGGGAAAGATTCTTGAGCCACTCAAAATAGGAAACCGTCACACCGCCGGCATTCAGGTAAATATCCGGAATGATCATCACCCCTTTTTTATTCAATATCGTTTCAGCCTCCGGGGTCACAGGACCGTTGGCGCCTTCGGCAATAATGCGGGCCTTGATACGCTCAGCGTTGCCTTTGTGGATCTGGTTCTCCAGAGCAGCGGGAACCAG
>JANWUV010000083.1 GCA_025057975.1 Chloracidobacterium sp. | reverse complement strand
TCGGCTTGAGCAGCGAGCGAACACCAGTTCCGCGCCGAAACGCAGCATCATGGGGGACCACCAACGTGCGACCTGCCCCGCTGGAGCGTGTTTGCACTTTAGGCAGCCGAAGCCGCCGCTGTCACCCACGCCCGCAGCGTCAAAATTGCTAACGCGACCCTGTGCAAGCCTTCCAACACCTCCGGCAACCGCCGGGGTGTTCAGTTTTCGGTCGTCAGTTTTCAAGACACAACCCACTAAACGCCAAACACTGATACTATTTCCCAATAGAAACCATGCAACAGCTTCCTTCCACGCGCGCATCAAATACTCATGCCCGGTAGCGAACGCAGGGCTTCCTGACTGAACCTCCTCAACCCTTTGGTCACCAACGCCCGCGCCTCCGCCGGCGTCCCCGGCTCGTATGCCGATAGCCAGCCCTTCAACCCCTTCCAAAATCTTTCCATTGGATTCAGCTCCGGCGCCTACGGCGGCAAAAAAGATGTTCTCCGCCGGCTGAACTCCGCC
>JANWUV010000082.1 GCA_025057975.1 Chloracidobacterium sp. | reverse complement strand
GCACGCGCATCGAGTAGAAGTCCGGCTCGACGATGGTGTTGGTGCTGGGCGCAAGCACACCGAATTTCTTGCGCCAGCCGAGGGCGTCGGTCATATTGTTTTACTCCAATTTCGTATTGCATATTCCGTATTTCGTGTTACGTACGCAATACGCGATACGTAATACGTAATACGTAATACGCAACAGACAGCGCACTTCGTATTTCACGTATTCCGTCACGGGTATGGCGCGCGCTTTGGTTCTGGGCGTTGGCAACATCCTGGAAAAGGACGAAGGCCTAGGTGTGCGGGCCGTAGAGTGGCTGCAGGCCAATGTCCGTTTCCCGGCCAACGGCCAGGAGGTGATGCTGCTGGACGGCGGTACGTCGGGCCTGGAGCTGCTGGGCTACCTCGAAGGCGTTGACCACCTGATTGTGCTGGACGCCATTGATGCCGACAAGGCCTCCGGCGAGCTGATCGCGCTGGAGGGTGACGCGGTGCCGGCCTTCCTCAGGTTCAAGGTCTCGCC
>JANWUV010000081.1 GCA_025057975.1 Chloracidobacterium sp. | reverse complement strand
ACTGTGTCCCGTACCGTTCTACGAGGCACAGAAGGCGTTTGCGGAGAAGAAGGTCTGGATTCTGACGCTTTTCACCAAGCGCGGCAGCGGCGCTGCTTGGCGTGAGGCGACGGGACGCGAGATCTGTGCAGGCGACACCGTCATGGTTGATCGTGAGGTCGGGTGCTACAGGGAGGAAGTCGGCTGGACTGCAAGTCCGAGTGACCGCCCGAATACGATTATCGACCGCTGGGAGAACAACGGCCACCAGCTCGTCCGAGCATGGGTCTGCGTTGATGGCAGCCAACAGCCGGTAGAGATTGACCAGCGCGTTGTTGGGCCGCGCGCACGGATCGAGGATCACCGCTGCTTCACGAGGCAGTGGATGGAGCTCAACGAACACTTGTGTGCGGCAGAGGAGAAGGCAATAAACCTCGCAAATGCTCTCGGGCTAGGTAACGATGACCCCATCCGCCGCTCTCTTGTCTTGGCTGCGCGCTGGCACGACGTTGGCAAGGCGCTTACACGAA
>JANWUV010000080.1 GCA_025057975.1 Chloracidobacterium sp. | reverse complement strand
CGCCCCGCTCGATGTGCGTGATGATGTGGCTGCTCACCCGCGCCAGCCGCGCCAGCAGGGGCTGGCTCCAACCTCGCGCCGTACGCGCCTGCCGAATCGCAGCGCATAACTCCGCGCCTGTTGTCGCCGTCATAGCGCACTTAATTACGAAGCGGCGCTCGAAACTGTGCGGGCGGGGTAGAATCGGGGCAGAATACGCCGTATGCGCGGCGGATTCTGTCAGCCCGTCCCGCTGCGCCCTACAGGTCGCGCAGCGGGGTCGCTTGGCGGTGGGCGTGTTGCAGGTCGGCGTCGGTCAGCGCCGCGTAGTGTTGTAGCACGGCGAGGCTGGTATGCCCCAGCAGGCGGCGCAGGGTCTCTAAGTCGCACCCGTTTCGAATCGCGCAGGTGGCGAACGCGCGGCGCAGCGCGTGCGCGCCTAAGTGTCGCCCCAGCACGCGCTCGCCCAGCCGTTGCAGGCTCTCCAGCGCGCCCGCCATGCTCATGTGCCATCCTGAAGCAAAGTGCGTGC
>JANWUV010000079.1 GCA_025057975.1 Chloracidobacterium sp. | reverse complement strand
GCGAATGGTGCGGTCGATCGCGCCCACCTCAATTGCGCACTCACCGGCCACGCCGGCGGCGGCGCAGCGCTCGACAAACTCGCGCGCCACGGCCTGCGCCGCCGCCGAGTCGCGCTGGCGGGCGTTGCGCACGATGTGTAAACCAAGTGGTCGCACCGCCTCGCGTTTCGCCCACGCTAACACTTGATCGAGGACTTGCCAACCGTCAGGCTTGCCATTCACCGGTACCAACACCTCGCGGAACAACCAGTGGGTCGGATCAAGTGTGCGATTGCGCCGCCAGACTCCAGCCGGCATCGCCGGTTCAAGATTATCGGGAATGACTCGCTCAATCAATTGCTCGGCCCGGCTAGGCGTTTCGGCCAGATCTTCGATGGCTTGGGCAAGGCTTATTTCCCAACCCAGATGCTTGCTCAGTTCATCGCGATGATTGCACAGCCAGAGGTAAAGATCGGTTTCGGTGCGGTTGGGGAAATTGCGGAGCAACCCGCGTTCGCGGATCAACTCGGCA
>JANWUV010000078.1 GCA_025057975.1 Chloracidobacterium sp. | reverse complement strand
CCAAGAAGGCCGCCGCCGACGCGCACGTGTTAGCGCAGAAGGCGGCCGCCGACGCCGCCGCCAAGGCCAAGGCTGCCGAGGCCGCCGCCGCCAAGGCCGCTCAGGAAGAGGCCGCCCGCAAGGCCGCTGAAGCGAAAGCCGCTGCCGACGCTGCTGCCAAGGCCGCCGCCGAGCAGCGTGCCGCCGCCGCGCAGAAGGTCGCCGATGAGGCTCAGGCCAGGCTTCGCGAGATAGAGAGCAAGCTCGAAGCCGAAGAGAAGCGCAAGGCGGAGGAAGCTGCCAGAGCCGCTGCTGAAGCGGAGGCCCGCCGTCTGGCGACCAAGCACGTCGTGGCCGCCGGCGAGACCCTCAGCCACATCTCGCTGAAGTATTACAAGACGGCCAACCGTTGGAAGGAAATCTACGAGGCCAACAAGGACGTCATCGGCGATAACCCGAACCTGATCCGCCCCGGCCAGGAACTCGTCATCCCCGACGCCGGGAAGTAACGCGACAAGCGCCTCTTGTCTTGCCC
>JANWUV010000077.1 GCA_025057975.1 Chloracidobacterium sp. | reverse complement strand
GAAAACCCTCGCGATCTGCAACGTCGTCGGCTCGATGATCACTCGCGAGGCGGCAGGCACGCTCATGACCCACGCAGGTCCGGAGATTGGCGTGGCCTCGACAAAAGCTTTCACGGCGCAATTGACGGCGCTCATGATCCTCGCTTTGTATCTGGCGCAGGTCCGCCGCACGCTCCCCGAGGAAGAGTCGCTGCGGCTGACGCAGGAGATGTTAAAAATCCCCTCGAAAATTGAGCGGGTGCTGTCGGAAGAAGATATCTATGAAGAACTGACACGGCGCCTGCACAAAGCCAAGGATTTTCTTTATCTCGGCCGCGGTATCCACTTTCCGATTGCGCTCGAAGGCGCCTTGAAGCTGAAAGAGATTTCCTACATTCACGCCGAAGGCTATCCGGCCGGAGAAATGAAGCACGGGCCGAACGCGCTCATCGATGAGAATCTTCCGGTCGTTGTGCTGGCGACTTACGATCCATCGAACGCCGCCAGCCGTCAGCGCTACGAAAAAACGCTTTCCA
>JANWUV010000076.1 GCA_025057975.1 Chloracidobacterium sp. | reverse complement strand
CCTCGGTCGAGGGAGTGGCACGGGTCCTCACGCACTGGCAGCCGCAGCGCTCGAAGCCGGTGTTCACGCTGTTGCTGGTGCTGGGCGCGCTGACGCTCACCGGCCTGCGCTTCCTGCCGCAGATACGCGGCGGCGCGGCGGCGGACGCCGTGTATGTCGAGGTCGGGCGGTGGCTGATGCGCGCGGCGGGGCCGGGGGCCGTCGTCGCCGTCAACAACCCGCCGGCCTTCTATTACCATACCGGCCTGGCCTCCATCGCCATCCCCGCCGACGATGTGGAGACCCTGCTGCGCGCCATGGCCGACTTCGACGCGCGCTGGCTGGTGCTGGACGTCAACGTCGCCGAGGGGCTGGCCGGCTTAGCCGCCGACCCGACCGGCGAGCCGCGCCTGCAACTGCGCGCCACCTTTGGGGAGACCTATGTGCTTGAGCGAGTGCCGTAACCCATGAAGCCCATTGCCCGGCTGCGTTCCCCCCTGACTTTGTTCGTGCTACTGAGCGTGCTAACCGCGCTCGTC
>JANWUV010000075.1 GCA_025057975.1 Chloracidobacterium sp. | reverse complement strand
GCCGCGTGCGTTCGATGCGGATCTGGTAGCGCTCGGTCTTCGGGTCGAAGTGCGCCGCGACGCGCGCGCCGCTCGCACCGAGCGCCTCGCCGAGCGCCTCGGCCGAGGCGAGCGCCGCCTCGCGCCGCGCGAGGTCCACGCGCACGCCGCGCAGCAGCGCGACGAGCGCGTCGCGGTCGATCCAGCGCGAGACGCGCTCGATCACCGCCTCCGAGAGCAGGTACGAGCGCGCCAGTTCCGCGAGCGTTTCGCCCGCGATCGGCTCGCGCCGCGCCGCCGGCACGAGCGCGGCGTCGACCAGCGCCTGGCGCAGCATGAACTCGTTCAGCTCGTGCTCGTCCTTGAGATAGCGCTCGTCCTTCCCGAGCCGCGCCTTGTAGAGCGGGGGCTGCGCGATGTAGATGTGCCCGCGCTCGACCAGCTCCGGCATCTGGCGGTAAAAGAAGGTGAGCAGCAGCGTGCGGATGTGCGAGCCGTCCACGTCCGCATCCGTCATGATGATGATGCGGTGGTAGCGGA
>JANWUV010000074.1 GCA_025057975.1 Chloracidobacterium sp. | reverse complement strand
CCGTACATCCTCTACGGCGAGGACATCTTCGTGTTGCCGGGCGGGCTGACGCGCGTGGCGCTGCGCCGCGGCTCACTGGTCGTCAACTCCTCGCAGGGCGGCGGTAGCAAGGACACGTGGGTGCTGGCCGACGACGAAGCAACGCGGTCATAGGTCGTCGTCCGCTGCACAGGCGTCAGACCGACTTCCCGGATGGCGGCCGCCAGACGCTCGGCCGGGACGTATGACCCGAAACGCGATCCGGCGCGGTTGGAGATTTCTTCTTCGAGCAAGGTGCCGCCGATGTCGTCCGCGCCGCACCGGAGGCTGCGCTGCGCTACTGCCAAACCGCGCTTGACCCAGCCCAGTTGCAGGTGCGGGATGTCGCGCCCCAAGAACAAGCGCGCAACGGCAAGCGTGTGCAGTACGTCGTCGTCGTCAATCTCGCGCCGCCCGACGGCGCGGCCCAGCGGCGACTTCGCCGCGATGAACGGCAGCGGGATGAATTCCGTGAAGCCGCCGGTTTCGCGCTGAAGCGTCCGCAGA
>JANWUV010000073.1 GCA_025057975.1 Chloracidobacterium sp. | reverse complement strand
CAACACGATGGTGTTCCACTTGAGGCACAGTTCGGCAATCAACGCCAGCTCCTCGGCGGTGAAGACTTTGCCGGTGGGGTTGTGCGGCGTGTTCAACAGCAACAGGCGCGTGCGCGGGTTGAAGGCGGCGGCCAGTTCATCGGGGTCGAAGGCCCAGGCCGTGACGCCCTCCGGCCCGGCGGCAACGGGACGCAACGGCACACAGCGCGGGATGAGGCCGAGCATATCGCAGTGCGGGGCGTAGGTATCGAAGAACGGCTCGAAGAAAACGACTTCGTCCCCGGGGTTGAGCAGGCCGAGCAGGGCGGCGAACATGGCTTCGGTCGCGCCGCTGGTCACCGTCACCTCCGTGTCCGGGTCAACGACCTGGCCGTAGAAGCGTTGGGCGTGCGCGGCGATGGCGCGACGCAGCGGCAACGTGCCGATGGTGGGTGCGTACTGGTTCTCGCCTGCGCGCAGTGCGGCCACGGCGGCCTCCTTGGCCACGTCCGGGCCGTCGAAGTCGGGGAAGCCCTGTCCAAGGTTG
>JANWUV010000072.1 GCA_025057975.1 Chloracidobacterium sp. | reverse complement strand
GCGCCATTCGCGCGACGGATCGAGCATCGAGCGCTGGTACAGCGCGCCACCGCGCCATTCGAAGCGCCGGCGCCCGTCGGGCGTGCGCGCGAGCGACAGGTCGGTGCCGCCGGGCGGCGCGGCGGGCCCGGAGGTTCGCAGCCGCGGGTAGCGATCCGCGGTTCCGTGGCAGTCGGCGCATTCGATCTCGATCGCTGCGGGCACCTCGCTGTAGATATGGCCGTTGCCGTGCACGTCCTGCGAGAAGTGGCAGTCCACGCAGTGCATGCCGACTTCCAGATGGATGGACTTGAGGTGAACCGCCTTGCGGAACTTGTCCGGGTCGTCGTCGGCGACGACGCGGCCATCGCGGTCAAGCAGCGCGCCCTTGCGGTCGCGCTTGAACACCGCACGAAAATTCCAGCCGTGGCCGTGGTAATCCGCGAACTGGGTGTCTTTCAGCTTGGGGTTGAGCAGCCACACGTCGCGCAGGAATTGCGGATCGCGCCAAAGTCCCCGGGGTGCCGCGCCTTCGGGGTTGCGATCGTTCACGCGGCGC
>JANWUV010000071.1 GCA_025057975.1 Chloracidobacterium sp. | reverse complement strand
AAAGTATCTTAGAAACAAACATCTGCTTGCACCGCATTTATGGCTTTCCCATCTTGCCGGGCAGTGCGCTCAAAGGCTTGGCTCGTACTTATGGCTTGTTTCAAATTGCCGAGAAACTCGGGGTTCCACCACTACCACTGGATGTATGTAATGAACGTAAGGCAAATAAGATACCAACGCCGCTTGAAAAGCTAGAGCAGTATCTACTCAGTGAAGAAGATAAGGATAAAAATCATTGGCTTGAGCAGCTCAAAAAGGATGATGCTTTGGCGGTTGATGCACCTTTGCGGCAAATGAATTTGAAACAGATGGATGAGACTGAACTAAATGGGAAGGGAATTAGGGTTAAGGATTGGCGGCTTATCTTTGGAGCTATGGGACAAAAGGGTAAGGTTATTTTCTTTGACGCGATCCCCGGAGACTTGGCCGATTTAACACTTGATTTGGACGTTATGAATCCCCACTATGCACCCTACTACCAAGGTAATGAACCCCCTGCTGACTATCACAATCCTGTACCCATTTTCTTTCTCACGATTG
>JANWUV010000070.1 GCA_025057975.1 Chloracidobacterium sp. | reverse complement strand
AATTGAGCCAACGGAAATAGCCCTCGCCCGCTTCGTATTCCAAAATCATCGCCAAGCGCACCACGTCGTTCTGCGTGGCGTTGGGTCCGAGTTGATTGACGCGCGGGTCGGGTTGCGCCGCGTCCAAACTCACTTCGGCTTGTCCGAACTCGCGCAACAGACGGTTCAGGTCGGCTAAATGCCCTTGGTGATGTCCCGCAAAACTCACGGCGGCGTTGAGAATCGCTTGATTCGTAATCAGTCCCGATTGCGCGGCGGCAAGATAAGATTTGATGGCGACGGCTTCTAGCTGCGCGCCCTCGCGCACGAACGAAAGGTCGCTTTCCAAGTTGCCTGCGCTCGCGGTCGGCGATGTGTCGCACGATTGAAGCAATGTTGCGCCCGCCACGGTTGCGCCCAGTCCCGCCACGGCAGTTCGTTTGAGAAAATCCCGTCGATTCATTGCTATGTTTTGGTTTTGAAAGTCAAAAGAGAACGATGAGCAAAGTCCTGAACGTCCAATCATTGGGGTCTAAACGGCGATTGCCGTCGGTGCGCTGGTC
>JANWUV010000069.1 GCA_025057975.1 Chloracidobacterium sp. | reverse complement strand
AAGCCAATCGCCGCGACTGCCTGGAGAAGATGGAACAGTTCCTGGAGAAGTATGTGCTGAATTTACAGCGGTGAGGCGCGCCCGCGCCGCCGAACAAAGTTCTGAGACTACGCCGGCTGCTGTGTGTGATACACCGCCGAAGCGATGACGAGGGCAACTACTAGGGCCATCGTGGCTTTGGCGATGGACAGCTTCTGCTTAGGCAGCGAGCGGCCCTGCTGTGCGGCGGCGCGTTCGGCTTCACGGCGTTTGCCGTGCGCAGCGGCGCCCAGGGCGGCGACGGTGGGGATGGCGGCGCAGAACAGGCACATGATGCACTTTCTTTCACTTTGTCGGAGTGGTCAGGCTTTGCAACAGCGTCCGGATCTGGTCAATAACCTCAGGCTTGACTCGACCGAACGTCTTGACTGCAAGCGATTGGGCCAGCGTGTAGATTTTGTCCACCCGCACCTGTCCGGGGCGGTTCAGGAAGCCATGTTCCAAGTCGCTTGAGCCAATCGTGAAAGCGTAAGCCGATAGCGCCGGATTAGAGGTCATAGCAACG
>JANWUV010000068.1 GCA_025057975.1 Chloracidobacterium sp. | reverse complement strand
CCAGCAGACAGCCCAGCGCCTTGAAAAACGTCTCCGCCGTCGCCAACTCCGCCTCGCTCAGTTTCTGGAAATCCGTCAACGCCGCCGTCACACCTGCCATCTTTTGGCGCACCTCGTGTAGCCCGCGCGCTAGCAACGAGGTCTTCCCCGTCTGCCGTCCGCCCTTGATGAGCACAATGCTGTCGCGGCGATACACCGCCTGCAGCACCTCCCTATCTGCATCCCGCACAATATACAGCCGTGACTCCAACCCTAACGCCCCGCCCGGCTCTTTCAACTCAAGGGTTTGCTGCGATGGCGGCGTCTTCACGTCGGCTCTCTGCTCCGCCTTGTGGGTTCCGGGGACTGCTACAATCACCGCCCCCCCGTCAGCAACCGTTCGAGTTCTTCACTAAACCACTTGGCTGATTCCGGCCGATGTTCCGGGCGGTATGACAGCGCCCGGCGCACCAACTCACTCGCCGCCGCTGGAATCTCAGCGACGATCGCCTGCGGTGGTGAAAACGCCTCTTGCATCTGTTGTTCGTGCAACCTCAGCAACTGGA
>JANWUV010000067.1 GCA_025057975.1 Chloracidobacterium sp. | reverse complement strand
GCCTCTTGTTCTTCAGAGGCCAGGTCCTCGTCAGCGTGCATCATCAAAACCCCAACAGCGGCAACTCCCTCCCACAGGCTCAAGGGAGCATCCAGTGGCTGAGCAGGTAACACGGGATTTCCGGGGAATGAAGGGTTCCGCTTCCTAGTAAAGCAGAAATGGGGCTGTTCAATCGCCGCGATTTTCCAGTTGTTGTCGCACGAACGTCGGTAGGGCAAACGCCGCGCGATGAATGTCGGCGTTGTAATAGCGCAGTTGGGGAGCCAGGGATGCCGCCCGCTGGGGGTCAAAGTCCTGCACCGGATGACGTTGTTTGCTGGCCAGCGTAAAGGACCACATGCCGGTCGGGTAGGAGGGAATAAACGCCAAATACATCGCCACAACGGGAAAAAGCTGGCGCAGGCACTGGTGGGCTGCCTGGATGGTCTTTTGAAACAGCCGGTCAAAGGGGGACTCGGTTTGGGTCGTCAGCACCCCCGCCGGTTGCAAGATCCGGGCCACGTCCCGGTAAAACGCTGGGCCAAACAGTCCTTCAGCCATACCCACCGGG
>JANWUV010000066.1 GCA_025057975.1 Chloracidobacterium sp. | reverse complement strand
CTGCCGGCGCTGCGGATTGACCATCGGTTCAGCGACATTCACCAGTTCTTTGCCCGCGTCAGCGTGACGCCCTCGACAGTGCGCGGCATTCCCTCCAACGGGCAGAATCAGCCAACGGCGCTCAACCACTTCACGCGGACAGGCTTTCAAGGCACGCGGGACGTTGCGTTTGTGGCGCAGAACGTAGCGACCATCAACCCGACGCTCATCAACGAGTCGCGCTTCCAGTTTGCGCGGCGTGCGGTGGACTACGGGCCGCAGAGCCAGATCGTCGGGGTTGAGATTCCGGGTATCGCCTCGTTTGGGCGCGAGCCGTTCTCTCCCGCCCGGCGTGTCGAAAAACGGTGGCAGGTGACGAACAACCTGACCAAAATCGCCGGGACGCATACGCTGAAGTTCGGTGCGGACTTCAACCTGCTGCTGTTTGACGCGCTGTTCGAGGTCAACTTCGGCGGCGTGTACGGCTTCCCGCCGAACCAACTCTTCCCGGCAGCGCAGGGCTTCCCAGCGTTTAGCGCCGTGCAGTCTTACGGGCTGGGACTGCCGGAAT
>JANWUV010000065.1 GCA_025057975.1 Chloracidobacterium sp. | reverse complement strand
GGTGCAGGAGGCCCTCGACCGGCTGATGAAGAACCGGACGACCGTCATCATCGCCCACCGCCTGAGCACTGTGCACCGTGCCGACCGCATCGCCGTGCTGGAGCGGGGCCGGCTGGTGGAGCTGGGCACGCACGCCGAGCTGTTGGCCCGCGACGGCCTGTATGCGCGGCTCTATCGGATGCAGTTCCGCAGTGAGGCGCTACCGTTCACTACGAGGCCGGAAGCTGTTGCGGATTGAGTGATGTTCAACGGTCTATTTCTTTCTCCGCGTCCTGTCATCGCCATGATTCACGTGGCTGCTCTGCCCGGCACACCTGCCAACCGGCACAGCGTCGCCGAAATCGTTGAAGCGGCGGTGCGCGAGGCGCGGCTGTATCGCGCTGCCGGCGTGGACGGCCTCGCCATCGAGAACATGCACGACGTGCCGTACCTGCGCGGGCGCGTCGGGCCGGAGGTTGTGGCAGTAATGACTCTGGTCGGGCAGGCGGTGAAGGCCGAGAGCGGGCTGCCGGTCGGCGTGCAGATTCTGGCCGGGGCGAACATGGAGGCGCT
>JANWUV010000064.1 GCA_025057975.1 Chloracidobacterium sp. | reverse complement strand
CTCGGTGCTTTTTCAGGGTGAGTGCGGTGAGTCGTCAGATGCGGCTCAGGTCGACCATGTCGATGTGGCTGCCTTATTGCAGGCATGGGGCGCCATGACCGATACACATGAATTCTTTGATTTGCTTAAACGCTTTGGTGTTTCGCGTAAGCAGGCCATGCAGTTGGCTCGGGGACGGTATACCAGGCAGGTGGGCAACAATAGTGTGCAGCTTTTGCTCGAGGCGGCTTCTTTTGAGCAGGTGCCTATCATGGTTTTTGTCGGCAATCCGGGCTGCATTCAGATTCATACAGGTCCCGTACGCCAGATTCATGTGGCCCAATATCAGGGGAATACTTGGGTCAATGTGTTGGATGCGGATTTCAATTTTCATCTGTTGCAGGATAAGGTGCGAGAGTGCTGGGTTGTGGAGAAACCCACTCGCGATGGTGTGGTGACTTCTTTGGAAGTGTTTGATGACAAAGGTCGAGCGGTGGCGATGTTATTTGGTGCCCGCAAGCCAGGTCAGCCTGAGTTGGCTTCCTGGCGCGTATTGCTGCAAGATTTACCGAC
>JANWUV010000063.1 GCA_025057975.1 Chloracidobacterium sp. | reverse complement strand
TTGACAAAAACACCCCTATAATTCCTGCCAAATGGGCGCCGAGCAACAGCGCAAAAAACATGAGAACTGGATTGATATTTAATGCATCCTTCATCACCCTTGGCATAAGCAGGTTCTCCTCAATTTGCTGCGTAATGATACAGACGACAATCACCAACAAACTCAGCGTAAGTCCTTGGGGAAGAACAATCAATGCTACTAATGTCACCCCAATGGTTGCACCAATCCCTGGGATTAAATCGAACAGCCCCCCGATAACCGATAGGAACAGGGCTTGTTCCAAACCCATCAACCAGAACACCACAAAGATAGATACTGCAAAAAAGCAAGAGAGCAAGAAACGTCCCCAGAAGAAACCGAGAAAATTTTTCCGTACTGCCGGTGTTAACCGACTTCGCCAGGGTTCAGGGATGAAACCAACCAGAAACCACCAAATTCTCGCCCCATCAAATAACATAAATAGTGCAACAATAATCACAATCACGAAGTACAGCAAGCTATAGCCACGTGGGTGGACAGTGAAGCCTGTCCGCTCAACCTTGCTCCGACGGC
>JANWUV010000062.1 GCA_025057975.1 Chloracidobacterium sp. | reverse complement strand
ACGGGAAACGGCTCCCTGTTTTCAAACCGGGGGGGTGAGTCCGTGGTCCCCTCCACCGTCAACGCTCGCATGGGTTTACCGCCCGCCTTTGGCCCCCACCGCCAACTCCAAATGACGTTAATCAAAAACGGCACGACTGAAAACGCCAGGATAAAAGCCCCAATCGTACAGATTTGATTGAGCGTGGCAAATTGGGGGTCGTACATGGCCACACGCCGGGGCATCCCTTGCGTCCCCAAAACGTGCATCGGCAAGAACGTGATATTTGCCCCAATGATGGTCAGTAGAAAGTGAATTTTCCCCAACGTTTCATTCAGCATCCGGCCCGTCATTTTGGGGAACCAGTGATAAATCCCGGCGTACAAACCAAACACCGACCCCCCAAACAACACGTAATGGAAATGGGCCACAACATAGTACGTGTCATGGACATGCACATCCACCGGCGCTGTTCCTAATGTCACACACTCAGCCCGCCAATTACAAACATGATTAACAGGCCCATCGCAAACAACATGGCACTGGTGTAACGAATCTTGCCGCCCCACAGCGTAGCCGT
>JANWUV010000061.1 GCA_025057975.1 Chloracidobacterium sp. | reverse complement strand
TGAGAGCGTCTTCACCTGCCTGCCCTCGCCGAAAGCGGTGAGCACCGTGGTGAGCGGAGAGCGCGGGTTGCTGGCAGGGCTAAAACCGGGTGCAACCTGGATTGACATGAGCACCAATGACCGCCACGAGGTCCTGCGCCTGGCCGCGCTGGCCGCCGAAAAGGGCGTTGCCTGTCTGGAGGCGCCCGTCACCGGCGGCGTCCACAAGGCCGCCTCCGGCAACATCACGGTTCTGGTGGGCGGCGAGCGGGCCGTCTATGAGGCGCATCTACCCGCGTTCGAAGCGATGGGCCGCCCGGTGTTCTACACGGGGCCGCTGGGCAGCGCCTCGGTGATCAAGGTCATCACCAACATGCTCGCCTTCGTCCATGTGGTGGCGATCGGCGAGGCCCTGATGCTGGCCAAGCGCGGCGGCCTCGATCTGGCGCTGGCCTATGCCATCATCAAGGCCAGCTCGGGCAACAGCTTCGTGCATGAGACGGAGAGCCAGGTCATCCTCAACGGCAGCTACAATATCGGCTTCACAATGGACTTGGCCTGTAAAGACCTGGGCTTCGCGCTTCAA
>JANWUV010000060.1 GCA_025057975.1 Chloracidobacterium sp. | reverse complement strand
GTCGCCATACACCGCAGAACCGTCAACCCCGACAAACCGAACAAACACGGATACCCTGCATCGCGGCGCGAGCCGGCCTGTGCGAGTGCAGTTGCGCCTGACACAGTCGGCCGGGCTGACGCACATCGAGACATTATTGCGGGAGCGGTTGCGCACCACACCGCTCGTTGGGCAAATCGAAGTCTTTGCCCAAGTCGAGACAGCCGCCGACGGCAGGCTGCTGCCGTTGCGCGTAGATGGATGAGGAGATTTTCATGGCCGCCTCAACTCGCACACACTTTGACCAGGAGCTGCGCGCTCTGCAGGACAATCTGCTGCGCATGGGCGCCATGCTCGACACGGCCATTGCTCTCGGCATGCAGTCCTTAGAAGAGCGAGACCTGGAATTGGCCCGCCGCGTCGTAGCCGACGACGCCAAGATCAACGACCTGCGCTTCGCCATCGAAGAGCAATGCATCCGCCTGATTGCCACTCAGCAGCCGATGGCGACCGACCTGCGCTTCATCGTGGCCGCCATGAACATCATCAGCGACCTGGAACGGATGGCCGATCATGCCGCCGGCAT
>JANWUV010000059.1 GCA_025057975.1 Chloracidobacterium sp. | reverse complement strand
CTGTGGATTCTCCAACCTATCGGCGATTATGGCCTGAACAGTTGCGGGAACTGAACATGACCGAACTGGAATCCTTACGCGAACAGAAAGACCATTTCTTCCGAACCCATCCCCAGTCGCCGCTCACGCCGCAACAGAAGTGCGAGTTCACGGGCCTGGACTACTTCCCGGAGAACCCGGCGTTGCGGCTGGAAGTCGAAATCGAACCTTTCCCGCAGCGCGAGGTGATCGAGATGCGCACCTCGACCGGCGACACGCAGACGTATCGGCGCGTGGGGCGCTTCACGTTCACGGTGGACGGGCAGGAGGCGCAGCTGACGCTGTACGCCGGCCCACACGGTTATTTCCTCCCGTTTGTGGATGCGCTGGCAAACGTCGAGACCTATGGTGCGGGACGTTATCTCGAACCGGAGCCGCTCGGCGGCAACCGCTTTCTGGTGGACTTCAATCTGGCCTACAACCCCTACTGTGCCTACAACGACAACTGGAGCTGCCCGCTTACCCCGCCCGAGAATCGGCTGAATGTGCCGATCCGCGCGGGGGAGAAGCTGTATCGCGGCGCCTCCCACGA
>JANWUV010000058.1 GCA_025057975.1 Chloracidobacterium sp. | reverse complement strand
TGCTCCCGTTGTTGTGGGGATCATGCTCAGAGCAGCGGCGCGCGCGCGACGTAGGTCTTTATGAGGTAGATCGAGGATTTGCTGGTCGTTGGTGTAGCTGTGGATGGTGGTCATCATACCGCGCTTAATCCGCAGACGATCATGCACAACTTTGGCAGCAGGAGCCAGACAGTTGGTGGTGCAAGACGCATTGGAGACGACGTGGTGTTTGCTGGGATCATAGTCACCTTCGTTGACGCCTAAGACGATGGTCAGGTCTTCGTTCTTGGCCGGCGCACTGATGACGACTTTCTTTGCGCCGCCCTGCAAATGTTTGGCAGCTGCGTCACGATCCGTGAAAATACCCGTGCTTTCGACCACAATGTCTACGCCCATCTCGCCCCACTTGATGGCCGCTGGGTCTTTTTCTTTGAGTGCGCGGATTGCATCACCATCAACGACGAGCGAATCGCCATCGATGACGACGTTGCCGCGATAAGGGCCGTAATTGGAATCATGGCGGAACAAGTGGGCCATAGTCTTGAGATCACCTAGATCGTTGAATGCTACCACATCAATCTGGTCACCGTACATCTCGC
>JANWUV010000057.1 GCA_025057975.1 Chloracidobacterium sp. | reverse complement strand
AGACGATTTGAGAGGAAGAAAGTATGCGCGTGAGTTAGGAATTGCCTTTACGGGAACGCTGGGTATTATTGCAGATGCGAAACTGAATGGGTATATCGTTTCGGCAAAAGCGGTGTTAGACAAGGTGGAGCGGACAAACTTTCGTTTGAGCGCAGAGGTAAAACAAGCGATTCTCAAAAAATGTGGCGAAGAGTTTTCAGAGTTCAGCGGCGAGAGTTGAAAAGTGAGCGCGAAACTGATTTTCAAATACGACCGCGTAGCTGACATTCTTCGCATTGACACGGTTCCGCCTTGCAAAGAGCAAGAAACCGAAGAACTCGGCGATGACATCATCGCGCGCCTCAATCCAAACACCAATGAAATCGAGAACCTTGAAATCCTCTTTTTCTTGGCGCGCCTTTTGCGCAGCGATTTGCTCGAATTACGCGCGCAATGCGTATACTCAAGGTAACCGTATTCAAAACAACCTCACGCGCAATCAAAATGCCCAAAGGAAACCATCATAACAGCGCAAAGGATTCTGATTCTCAAAATCTAGCCTACTCGCTTTTTCAGAAAGGAACGACAATGGATATCCAAACT
>JANWUV010000056.1 GCA_025057975.1 Chloracidobacterium sp. | reverse complement strand
AATTCCCAGAATTGGCATGAGCAAGTTACTAGCATCCAAATCCGGTTTGCCATAGGCTTGAGTAAAGGCTTGGCGTTCTTCATTCCAGGCCATTCCCAAAATCATTTCCCGCATCAATTTCCGTTTCTGATTCCACTTGCGGTAGGCCGTTTGTCGCTTGAGTTTGTAGGCAATTTTGCAGCCCCGGTCCACTGCTACCCAGCACATCAATTTCGAGAACGTGTAGTGGTCAGGCCGGTTGCCAATTTCCCAAATCCCATTATCTTTTTCTGGGAACTTTTCAATCGCCAAATTCACCAATCGCTCCACACAGGTCCACAACAAATCACAATCATGGCACACCACCCGCTCATCCACAAATACCGGATACATGCTCAAGAGCGCTTCCCCGTACACATCCGTTTGGTGGTGCAACGTGGCGTCATTCCCAATCCGCACTGGTTTGCTGTTGCGATACCCCGCCAGGTAGTCTAAGTAAGTTACGGTCGGCACGTCATGCCCTTCAATGGTGTAGAGCGGTTTCAGATAATCCGTGTGGGACAACACAATCTTGGATAGATAGGACACGAAATTTTCTGTCTCCTCGAA
>JANWUV010000055.1 GCA_025057975.1 Chloracidobacterium sp. | reverse complement strand
AACGACCATATCTTTTAAGCCGCGCCCCCGCCCAATGGCATACCAGGCCAGCGCCAATAATGCAGCTGGGTTTTGGCGCACATCGTGAATCCGCGTGACCTGGTCCATCTCCCGTGCCCCACGCAACATCTCCCGGATAGGAATCCCCTGCAACGCTGCTGGAACCAAGCCCACCGTCGCCAGTTCCGACGTCCGCCCCCCGACCCAATCAAACATGGGAAATCGCGCCAACCATTGCTCGCGCTGCGCCGTTTGGTCTAACTCACTCCCTGGCATGGTAATGGCAACGGCTTGGGGAGCAAAAGGCCAACCGCGTTCTCGAAATACCCGCTGGATTTCCCACATGCCGTTGCGGGGTTCGGGCGTGCTGCCGGATTTGGAAATGACCAGAATCAAACTGGTCTGCAACCGGTCGCCGAGCTGTTGCACCAGCCAGTCGATCCCCGCCGGGTCGGTGTTGTCAATGAAGTGAATGTCTAGTGGGGGATGCACTGGCGCGACAGCTTGGCTAACAAATTGGGGACCCAAGGCGGAACCGCCAATGCCAATGGAGACAATGTCGGTGAATTTTTCCCCGTTGACGGCGCGAATGTC
>JANWUV010000054.1 GCA_025057975.1 Chloracidobacterium sp. | reverse complement strand
GTTACATTGCGAATGCCATGCTCCAGATACCCGTCGCAAAAGTTATGGGTAATCAGGGTAATGGCATCAGCTAAGATTTCTGCTGGTCGCCACGTATCTCCAGCCGGTGTCGCAAAGAGCAAGTTGCGCGTGGTGCGGCTGACATAGAACTGGTTGAAAGTGTAAGGGAAAGGCAACGCAGTGGTGAATTCCTCAATCGTATTACCGCCAGCATCAGCATGAAGGTTAAAACCACTCCGCCCCCGTGCCAACTGGGTCATGATGTACACCGGGTTGTCGCTGACAAACGTCAAGCCGTAGATATTGCGCTCCGGCGGTACACCTACACGGCTAATGTCATTGCCATTCATCAAACGGAACCCATGCGCCCGCCGGTCTGGGTCAGCGTAATAATCCACCGGCTTACCGCTGATACCTGATGCAAAACCTTCCTCAGATTCTACGACGGGTGGGTCAGAGGGATTACGCGGGTCATAGTTCATCCGGAATGGCACCCCCGGTCCATCTTGGAAGTTTGTCCGCCATTGAGCCAGGTATGCACCCCAAGTGCTGTTGGCAGGCCGCAGAATCGCATCCTCTCGCACTGCATCTTCCC
>JANWUV010000053.1 GCA_025057975.1 Chloracidobacterium sp. | reverse complement strand
CGCGCGATTAGCCTGCTTGCGCCAACTGCCGACCTGCGCCACGCGCTGCACCAGTCGCGCGACTGCCCCGCGCTCAACTTGATAGAGGAGCTGCTGCATTACTTCGCAACGGGGCAGTGGCTGCCCGAAGAGCGCTCCATCCGCACCACCTGCCTGCTTGTTCTTGGAGAGGAAGGCGTTCCCGCCAAGCTGCTGCAGCAGCGTGTGGCGGCGTCTGACGCCGTCGGCTTGACGCCCGGCTACTACCCCCATCCCGAGCTGCTGCTCACCGCGCGTGTTGAAGAGAGTTTCGCCGCCCAGTTCGAGCGGGCGTGCAAGGTCGGCGGCGCGCCCCCTTTCGCTATCCGCTGGAACTTCGAGCCGTACCGAAACGCGGGCAATGTCTGGCAGGATAGTATCCTGATTGGCTCCTCGTTGGGCGCGGCGGTTGGCGTTGGGCTGCACTGCCTGCTTGATGCAAGCGCGCCGCCTCCCGACAGCGACTACGCACTCACGGGCGCACTGCTGGAAAATGGACACCTCACCTCTGTCGGCGGCTATCGGTTCAAGGCGGACACCTTCAACAGGTTCCCCACTCTGCGCCTCGTGCTGCCCC
>JANWUV010000052.1 GCA_025057975.1 Chloracidobacterium sp. | reverse complement strand
GACGCGGCGGGTCGGGAGGTGAGGTGGTGGAGGCGTGGGCGTCGATGGGTAGGCGGGTTGTGGAGATGGCGTCGTCATTAGAATTCCTCCCGTGTACAAGGCGGGATCGGCTTAGTGCGCCCTTTCAGCGTTAGTCCCGGTCCTTTAGAAGGACCCAGCGGATCAGCCTGCTCGTTGTATTATGGCGGCGTTCCACCGGCATGCTGTGTTGGCTAAGAGGCGTACTAGTTGATGCCCATCAGCATGTCGGCCGCCTGCTGGTAAGAGGCAAACACGCTCTCTGCCGCTGCGTTGCCGCCGCAGATGAGCGCCACGGGACACTCGTATTTGCCCAACGGCACGCCGCCGTCCAACAACGCTGCTACAACTGCCGCGCCGGCCGGCTCAACGATCTGGTTACATTCAGCCCAGAGCCAGCGCATCGCCTGCACCATCTGGCGGTCGTCAATAAGGTGAATCGTATCCACGTACTGGCGCGTGATGCCATAGGTCAGGTCGCTGACGCTACGCGGCGCCAGCGTGTCGGCGATGGTGCGTACCTGTTGGACGCCCGTCCGGCGGCCGGCGGCGAGGCTCTTGCTCATCGAAGGCGCGC
>JANWUV010000051.1 GCA_025057975.1 Chloracidobacterium sp. | reverse complement strand
ACCTCCTTTCTGGAGCACCGTTCCTACAGAAATAGGAACGCACTCTCCTACACGGCTTTTGGCTTCCCCTTGCAACACTGTGCTATGCCTGACCGCACAGGGAAGTGGAATCCAAGTCCGGCTGCCCAGCGTGCTGGGCATACCGACGAAGAGACCCTGACCTGAACGCTTGTATATCTGGGACTGTAGCTCAGGTGGTTAGAGCGCACGCCTGATAAGCGTGAGGTCAGTGGTTCAACTCCACTCAGTCCCACAAGCCCGAAACCGCCAATCCATCGGGCAGTGGGGGCTTTAGCTCAGTTGGTAGAGCGTCTGCTTTGCAAGCAGAAGGTCAGCGGTTCGAGGCCGCTAAGCTCCACGCGATTCGTCTTCAATCGCTTCGGCGACGGAAGACTTGTTCATTGACAATTTGTAGAAGGCTTGAAGCAACTTCAAGCTTAGTCCATAATCTTTCCTATTGACCAAATGCGTCCAACCTTGTGTTGAGCGTTTGTCATCAACGAAGGATTTTCGGATTAAGAGCTAAGGGCAAACGGTGGATGCCTAGGCGCATACAGGCGATGAAGGACGTGACTAGCTGCGATAAGCTGCGGGGAGC
>JANWUV010000050.1 GCA_025057975.1 Chloracidobacterium sp. | reverse complement strand
ACAAACTTTCCCAACACGACCCACTACACAACTGGGAGGGCGAGGAGGTCTTTGAAGAAGAGGTCGTGGGGGTTGGCGAGGCGGGCGTCGGACATCGGGCGTCTTGGTTTCTTGATGGGGCGTATCTCTGATCATCTCGCTTGGCGCGTAACTCGTCGGTGTGTAGCATAAGCCCGCTTCCCGTAACGAAGCCATTATGCAAACGGACGGCAAAACGCCGTTGGTTTCAAGTCCGCCATCCCAATCAGGTTTGCCCTGTCGAACTTGCACGAAGCGGAAACCATCGCCGCGCCCCTCGACTGGAGCGCAGGTCAGTTGATCAAAAACCGCTGCCGGATTGTCCGACGGCCGGGCGGCGGAGGCTTCGGGCGGGCGGGATGGCGTTGGGCTGAAAAGCGCGGCAGTCGCGCAAAATGAGACAAGCTTGGTAGTCCCCGGCGCGGAACGCCGCGCCGTATGAAAGCAGGGGAACGCCGCCGCACGCCAAACCGTTGACGCGATTCGACCGGGGCATCGCTACATTTATGCGGAAACTGCTCTAATCGGCACGGTTGAGGTCGCGGAGCTTGGCTTTGAGGCGTGCGAGTTCCTGCAAGGCG
>JANWUV010000049.1 GCA_025057975.1 Chloracidobacterium sp. | reverse complement strand
AAAGCACCGTTCCCACTTTGAGAAAAAACAGCGCCAACGGCCACAAACCAGGGGATGACACAGGCGTTGCGGGCATCGTTGCCCAAGGGAGCACAGGCCACCAGGCGACTGAACGGGCTAGTTTGGGTCGTTGCCCGAGCATTCCCAGGAGACCCCCGATGCCCAAAGCCGGCAACTCGCTCATGCCCAAAGCGGACAATAGCGCTGTTGTCAGACCCACCCCCAACAACCACGTGTTTTTCACCGCCTTTTGCCCCAAGCGCCATCCAGCATCGGCAATCAGAACGACGACCACCGGTTGAATGCCTGCCAGCACCGGCGCCATTTGGGGTAACGTCCCCCACGCGCGATAGCCCCAGGCCACCAGAGTGGTGAGCAACGCCGCTGGCAAAATGAACGCTGCTCCCGCCACCAGCCATCCGGCCCAGCCCGCCCGCCGTAGCCCGATCAAAATCGCCATTTCCGTCGAGTTTGGACCAGGAATCAGGTTGACCGCCCCCATCAGGTCTAAAAATTCGTCCGCTGGCAGCCACTGGCGCTGTTCGACCACTTCCTTTTGCATCAGGGCGATGTGCGCTGCTGGCCCCCCAAAGGAAAACACACTCAACCGG
>JANWUV010000048.1 GCA_025057975.1 Chloracidobacterium sp. | reverse complement strand
CGGAACATAACGCTGCAGTTCTTCTAGGCAAACGACAGCGCAGGCATCGTTGTAGAGCAAAACAGGCGCGACGGGTTCCCCTTGATCGTCAACAAGTAGTACCGTCCCCGATGTCCCAGCAATGGCGATGTGATGGATACGGGGTTTCAAAGCTGGGGGAATCGTTTGGAGTACCTGTTCGAGTGCTGCCCGCCATTGGTACGGGTCTGCCGGGTCACGCAGGGGTATCCGGTCGGCATGGTGAATCTGCCCTTGGGCGTCAATCACCATCGCCTTGAGCGCCGATGTGCCGCAATCAATTCCCAGGCTGAGCGTCCCACACCCCTGTTCAACCATCCGGCCACCCCCTAGGATGGAAACTAAGTACCCACGACAAGGACATGGCCGTTCCTACCAATTGCACTGCACCCGACTGGCATACCCTCTCCATTCCTGACACCTTAACCTACCTGAAAACTAGCCCCGACGGTCTGGCGCCAGCGGAAGCCCAGCAACGACTCGCCCAATACGGGCCGAATGAACTAGAAGAAACCCACGCCCGTAGCCGCTGGGACATTCTCCTGGACCAGTTCAAAAATGTGATGCTATTGCTACTGATTGCGGTGGCAATCCTGTCGGGGGTACTGG
>JANWUV010000047.1 GCA_025057975.1 Chloracidobacterium sp. | reverse complement strand
CCAGGTCCGAAAACAATTTCGCCTGTTGCAGTGGTATGTAGAGAAGCGCTTGCCATTGCAGGCGTTGTTGTTAGCTAGGGAATGGACAATCTCGGCGCTGTGCCTGCTAGCTGGGTATGACGACTACTTGGAACGGGCGCATCGTCAGGATGTCGAGGGGCAACTGGGGGCAATGATTGGGTATGGGGAACGTCCAGGTTTAGACCAGCCGATTGCTGCTTATGTGCCTGATGCGAAAAAGCTGGCGGATTTTTGGTCCCGTTTGACGGAGTACCGTAATGACCTGGCCCATGTGCAGATGCGCAAGAATTTCCTAAACAGTGGTACCCTGGAGAACTTTGCCCTGAACGACCTGCCGCCGACTTTACAGGCGCTTTTCCCTAGCTTTTGCCAATGACAAGATTTTGGAAGGGACAAGTTCTAAGGGTGGTTATGCTGAAGGTGTCTTTCGCTGTCGGGGTATGGAGGTAACCGATGTTTGCCGTTGCTCCTGTCACTGCTGGGTTGCAAACGCCAGAAGGCGCGCCGATTCCATTGCGGGGCGTGGATTTTGACGTGACGATTCGGGATATAGGCGCTCAGGTGATGGTTTCTCAGCATTTCCAGAATGTGGAATCCCAGCCTATCGAAGCGGTGTACT
>JANWUV010000046.1 GCA_025057975.1 Chloracidobacterium sp. | reverse complement strand
CAACGCCGATGGGCAAACGCTGGAGCAGCTGGCGGCGCGCCGCCGCTCGCTGATCGAGCGCGCGCAGGCCGGCCGGCTGTCCCCGGACGAGCTGTCCGGCGGCACCTTCACCCTCAGCAACCTCGGCATGTATGGCGTGGATGCCTTCAACGCCATCGTCAACCCACCGCAGGCCGCCATCCTCGCCGTTGGCCGCATCGCCGACCGCGTGGCGCCGGTGAACGGTCAGCCCGCCGTGCTGCCGATGCTGACGCTCACGCTCTCGTGCGATCACCGCGTGGCCGATGGTGCGCGCGCGGCGCAGTTCTTACAGACGCTGGTCGAGGCTCTCGAAGAGCCGTTGCATCTTTTGGAGTAAGCAATGCCATCCAGACATCTTGTGTGTACCGCTGAACAGGCAGATTATCAGGTGCCGAACGCCTTCGCCCGGCTGAGTCGCGGCTTCCGCCGCTGGTCGGTCGTCAACGGTGCGGCCGGTTCCGTCCATCAAGAGTTCAACCTCTGCGAGCTTGCGCCGGGCGGCGTCATTGATACACACCTGCATTCCTTCGAGGAGAGCTTTTACGTGCTTGAAGGCCGCCTCATCTGTGAAACGGACGACGGCGCCTATGCGCTCGTGCCGGGTGATTACGGGTTTGTGCCGGTCGCC
>JANWUV010000045.1 GCA_025057975.1 Chloracidobacterium sp. | reverse complement strand
AAAACCCGGCGAATTTACATCGACAAGGTGGCCGAAATTGGCACGGTGGGAAGGGTGCGTTATGTGTTTCCCGATGCCGAACAGGGACGTTTGGCGAACCAGTTGGCCCATTTTGCTTTCTTTGCTGGTGTGGGGCGCAAAACGGCGTTAGGCATGGGCCAGGTAATTTTGGAGAGTTGACAATGGACGACTGTTATTTGCCCTTGGCCTACCTAAATGCGTGGGAGTATTGCCCCCGGCGTTTTTATCTGGAATATGTATGCGGTGAATGGGCCGACAATGAACACACGTTGCTAGGCCAACATTTGCACCGCCATGTGCAGGAGGCGGGAGCGCAGCAAATCGAGCAGCAAACGGTTTACCAGCAGCAATGGGTATGGAGTGACCGCTTGCAGGTAGCTGGAATCATTGACCGCGTGGAAATTCGGGAGGGTCAGCTCGTGCCAGTGGAATACAAAAAGGGCAAGATGGCTCGCTATCTGAATGACCATTTCCAACTGTGCGCGGCAGCCTTATGTTTGGAAGAACGAACCGGTCAAGCCATTGCCTACGGGGAAATCTTCTATCATGGTCACCGGCGGCGCCAGCGAGTACATTTTACGCCAGCACTTAGACAGGCAACGGAAGTAGCCATTGCTGCAGCCCGTGCCGCCATAACTTCC
>JANWUV010000044.1 GCA_025057975.1 Chloracidobacterium sp. | reverse complement strand
TCTGGTCTTGGTACTATGGTGAGTGCAAATTCCTTTGATGTCGAAAGGCGTTGAGCACTTGCTATCTCCTAACCTGCTCAAAATCGTGTTTAGACGGTGCAAATTCCTTTGATGTCGAAAGGCGTTGAGCACTTGTGGTTTTGCCAGCACCAGCAACCGCTGACACGGCGTGCAAATTCCTTTGATGTCGAAAGGCGTTGAGCACTCCACTGTACAAAAATAGGAATAACTTCCGCATAAAAGTGCAAATTCCTTTGATGTCGAAAGGCGTTGAGCACTTACAGATATTTCTTATTATCTGTAACAACCGTAACAGTGCAAATTCCTTTGATGTCGAAAGGCGTTGAGCACTTGCTATCCCCCAACCTGCTTAAAATCGTGTTTAGGTGCAAATTCCTTTGATGTCGAAAGGCGTTGAGCACGTGACCCTGGTGACCCTACTTTGCAAGTTTCCGTAAAAGTGCAAATTCCTTTGATGTCGAAAGGCGTTGAGCACAAGCTATAACAAAGTACAAAGTACCAGCAGGTCTGATGTGCAAATTCCTTTGATGTCGAAAGGCGTTGAGCACCTATACTCAGCGCCCTTTTAGCGCTCTGCTGGCGGGTGCAAATTCCTTTGATGTCGAAAGGCGTTGAGCACTTTCTCTGGGTTCTCAAAGAAGCACCA
>JANWUV010000043.1 GCA_025057975.1 Chloracidobacterium sp. | reverse complement strand
GACACGAATCACATCGGCAGAACGCGAGGAATGAAGCCCATCGTGCTCTCGCAACGGCGGAAACAAGCGCAAAAGGTCATCTGCGTCGACCACCATCTCCACCCCGAAGAGTTCGCCGACGTGATGGTCTGCCTTTCTTACGCTTCGGCGACGGGCGAACTCGCCTACGAACTCATCAAGGCGATGGAAGAGCGTTACGCGAGAACGCTAATCGACCAAGACGTCGCCACGGGTCTATACGTGGCGATTATGACCGACACCGCCTCGTTCAAGTTGCCGAAGACGACGCCGCATGTGCATCGCATCGTCGCCGAACTGTTGGAAACGGGCATCTCGCCGACGGAGATTTACGAGAAGATTTACAACACGCTGAACCAAAACGCGCTTAGGCTCATCGCGCATGGGGTTAGCAACGTGAGACTTTTGCAAAACGAGACGATCGCGTATATGCCCATCACGCAAGCGATGATGAACGAAACGCAATCCACGCTTGGCGACGCGGAACGCCTGCTTGAGTATATGGTCGGCATTCCCACGACGCGCATCAGCGTTTTGCTCATTGAGTTGCCCGACGGGCGCACGAAAATCAGCCTGCGCTCGCGCGGCGACGTCGCCGTCAATGAAATCGCTATGCGCTATGGCGGAGGAGGGCACAAAAACGCCGCCGGTTGCGTAATGCCGTTTCCGCTCCCA
>JANWUV010000042.1:292-703 GCA_025057975.1 Chloracidobacterium sp. | reverse complement strand
CGGCCGTTTCTATCGCGCGCCTCGCCCACCAGCCGGCCGGCCATCTTGCGCACATACTCCTTACGGGTGGCGAAGAAACCAACGTACGGCCCGCCGAAGGAGAGCGGCAGCCCTAGCGCCTGCCCATCGCCGACGACGATATCCGCGCCGTACTGGCCCGGCGGCTTAAGCAGGCCCAGCGAGACCGGGTCTGCCGAGACGCAGAACAATGCGCCGACGGCGTGGCATTGCGCCGCCAGGCCGTCTAGCCGCTCGATCTGGCCGAAGAAGTTGGGCGACTGGACGATGAAGATGAGCGTGTCCCGGTCAATGAGCTTTGCCGTGTCCTCCAAGCTGCGCGTCAGGTCGTCGTCGCCGATGATTTTCAGGCCCAGGCCCTGGGTGTAGGTGCGGACAACCTGGCGGTAATGC
>JANWUV010000042.1:0-282 GCA_025057975.1 Chloracidobacterium sp. | reverse complement strand
TAGGCCATAATGACGGCCTCGGCCATCGAGGTCGCGCCGTCATAGTGCGAGGCGTTGGCCACTTCCATGCCGGTGAGTGCGCAAATCATGCTCTGCCATTCAAAGATGGCCTGTAGCGTGCCCTGCGAAACTTCCGGCTGGTAGGGTGTATAGGCGGTCAGGAATTCGCCGCGCTGAATCAGGTAATTGACGAGCGAAGGGCTGAAGTGCTGATAGGCACCGGCGCCCAGAAAGCTGGGGAAGCGCTGGGTGTGGAAATTGCTATCGGCCAGACCGCGCATC
>JANWUV010000041.1:442-715 GCA_025057975.1 Chloracidobacterium sp. | reverse complement strand
ATGAAACTATGAGAAATATGCTTTCTTTAGGTAATACTTTTCTTAGGATATTAAGAGCAATTGATAACGTAAAGATAATTACAGAAGCGGTATCAGTTTTTGGACACACGCTAAAAATCCTGATGAGTGGAGAACTAGATTTCTATTTATATAAATCAGTAGAAGATGTATATCAAAACTCTTACTCTGAAAATCCATTTTCTCCAAAAGAAGCAATAGAGAGTCTAAAGGATAATCTGGTAGTGTTACTTGGCAGCTGACAGAAGACCATTA
>JANWUV010000041.1:0-432 GCA_025057975.1 Chloracidobacterium sp. | reverse complement strand
GCGTGTGTCTGGAAATGTGAGGTCAGCTACTACGTAACATTACCAGCGCGTATCGATTCTCATCAGTGAGAATCGCGTTAGTCTGAAGAATGAGAACTACGTCAAGGCGCTAAAGGTTATGCAGGAGTTGCAGGCGAGGGGTGTAGATGCCTTTGCCTAGAGACTAAGCGGCGACAGAGGCGCTTCCGTGGTGTTATTAGAACGAATGCGCCAAGGCAGCGCCTGTTAAGAGAAACAGTGGGTTCCTACGGTTGATGGTCTGGCGCCGACAGCTTTGCCCGCACCATAGCTCGAATCTGCTCTGCCAGATACACGGCGTAACGCGCTTCCGCCACCGATGGGTCAGGCTCATCGCCGGGGTAGCGCAGTGCCACGGCATAAGATGTCAACAGCGTGACATCCGACCCAAGCAACGGCTGAAAATCGCCATCA
>JANWUV010000040.1 GCA_025057975.1 Chloracidobacterium sp. | reverse complement strand
CTGTGCAAATTCCTTTGATGTCGAAAGGCGTTGAGCACGCTCAGGCTTATCGCACACCGGTTAAGTTCGGGCAGTGCAAATTCCTTTGATGTCGAAAGGCGTTGAGCACCCATTGGTCAAAATAAACGCGCCGATCATCGCCTCGTGCAAATTCCTTTGATGTCGAAAGGCGTTGAGCACGATGAGCACCTTGGGCAAGGGTGCTAATTTGCCTGGAGGTGCAAATTCCTTTGATGTCGAAAGGCGTTGAGCACGAGAGCGGATAGAGCGACGATATATCACGGCAATAACGTGCAAATTCCTTTGATGTCGAAAGGCGTTGAGCACGTTTGCTCCACAATGGCGTAATTCGTTCCGAACAATTGTGCAAATTCCTTTGATGTCGAAAGGCGTTGAGCACATGGCCCCTGCATCGCTTTGTAGGGCTTCCAGGGGTGCAAATTCCTTTGATGTCGAAAGGCGTTGAGCACGAAACTGTTCATCGGGCTATTAAAAAAACGATGAATGTGCAAATTCCTTTGATGTCGAAAGGCGTTGAGCACGCCATTATCTGTAACTTTCATAAGGGTTTCATCCTGTGCAAATTCCTTTGATGTCGAAAGGCGTTGAGCACAGGGCTTCTTAAAGGCCATCGGCAATCGCCCGCTGTGCAAATTCCTTTGATGTCGAAAGGCGTTGAGCACGCTCAGGCTTATCGCACACCGGTTAAGTTCGGGCAGTGC
>JANWUV010000039.1 GCA_025057975.1 Chloracidobacterium sp. | reverse complement strand
TGAACCGGTACGCTGGTCCTACCAGGTCAACACCTTCAAAGCGGCCCAGGTGCACTACTACGCTGAACCCCGCAAATTTGGCGAGCGCACCGGCAATTTTCCCATCAATTACGGGCGGGCCAAGGAATTGGCCATCGGGAGTGTCTATCAAACCTACGTCATTGCGCCCGCAGGTGTGCCGATTCCCCGCTGGGTACGGCTAGGCAAATGGGCGGCCAAGGTGCAGGTGCAGGTGCAACAGATACCGGAGCCAAAACCAGGTTCAGGTTGTTATCTATGCACTCACCCTCTCAATCCGGTGGACTTGCCCACTTCCACCCGCCTGTTACTGTACAACCGGATTGTCATGCCCCCCAGTAGTTTGGTCAGCCATGCCCAACTGGAGGGAGATTACTGGGTGATTGGTCGAGACACCTGTTTGCCTCGAGGAGTGTGTTATGGAGCCAGTTACTCGTAAATCTACGGCGTTACATGCCATCGTGTTTGAGCTAGTGGCGACTGAAAAAGGCGAGCTGCCAGCCTACTGCGGGCGTGCGATTCACGCGCAAGTTTTGCGCTGGATTTACTTGGGCAATCCCCAGGTTGCTCAGGCGGTCCACGACGGTCCCGAATCCCCTATCTCCGTATCGGATTTACTCACTAAAAAACGTGACGGTCGAGTGGTGCGCTCAGGTGATGTGTGTTTCTTCCGTTTAGGGATATTGGATGCGGACATCCTAGAGCCTTTGATGCTGGGACT
>JANWUV010000038.1 GCA_025057975.1 Chloracidobacterium sp. | reverse complement strand
GAAGGAACGTGAGTGGTTGCACAGAAAGCGGGTTTGAAATCTCCTCAGCTTTTGCCTTCACACCATTGGTTTTCTTAGTAGTATACAAAGCAGTCAGGTAGCACTATGTGGGTCGTCTATGCCACGATGAACCGAACAATGCCGGCTTTTGCGACCCATCACCCCAGTTTTGTCATTTCCTACGGCGACACGCCCCACTTCATTCCGGTTTGAACGCGATACGCCTCATGAACCGCTGCGGCGCAGCCGCCATGCCGTCTACACTCAAAACGGGATGTCGGTGGCGTCATTGGCGGCAGCCGACTGGGTTCGACTTCTGAAGGTGGCTATGCGCTATTTCAACACCGCCGGGCCGTGTCGGCCGGACATTCACTTGGCTCTGGCGCAGCAGTTGACGGCGGAAGGGCGGTACGCGGCGGTGCTGCTGTCGCTCGAAGTCGGCGCAGCGTTTGAAGACGATGTTGGCGCAGCGGAAAGCGCCATCCTGAGCGTGTGGCGGTCGGCGCTGGAGGTTCGCCTGCCGGAGGCGTTGCAGCCGCCGCCGTGGTCGGACGCCCCGCCCGGCGGGCGCATCAACCGGGCCTTGGGCGAATGGGCGCGGTGGTCGGCGCGGCCGGTGGTGGTGTTTTTGGATGAGATTGACGCACTGCGGGACGCGGTGCTGGTGAGTGTGTTGCGGCAGCTGCGGGATGGGTATGCGCTGCGTCCGGCGGGTTTTCCGTGGTCGTTGGCGTTGATTGGGCTGCGCGATGTGCGCGACTACA
>JANWUV010000037.1 GCA_025057975.1 Chloracidobacterium sp. | reverse complement strand
TTCTTCACCTATGACAGAGCGAAGTCGCCGGGCGCGGCTTGACCTTCGCGCGTTGCGCGCCGTAAGCTTCCACAGTTTTACTGATTTCTGTAAAAGAGGACGCGACGGGCGGCGGCGGTGACGCGCTCAGTCCTGCCGGCGTCCGACCTGGCGGTCATCCCCATTCAGCCGTCGCCCTACGACCTGTGGGCGGCGACGGCGGCGGCGCAGTTGCTTCAGGAGGCGGCGACTTACCGGGAGATTCCGGCGGCGCTGGTCATCAACCGACGGGTTGCGGGGACGGTCATCGGACGCGAGGCGCAGACGGCGGCGACGAGCTGCGGGTTGCCGGTGCTGAAAACGGTTGTGAGCGGCGAGTCATCTTCGCCGAGGCGGCGGCCGCCGGGCGGCTGCCGCAGGAAGTCGAGCCGGGCGGCGCGGCGGCGTAGGACATCGCTGCGCTCAAGGCGGAAGTGGAGGCAATGCCGAATGCTTAAGAAAGCTGAGTCGCCGCGAAAACCAAAGCCGGTGCCGAAGAAGGCGAGCGTGGAGGACTGGATTCAGGGCGAAGCCGGAGCGACCACGAGCCAAGGTCAAGCGGCTGCGCCGGGCGAGGAGCGGCTGAGCCGGTTGACGTTGGATATACCGGAATGGCTGCACCGCGGCCTCAAGGCGGATGGCGCGCGGCGCGGCGTGAAGATGGCGGACGAGCTGCGCCGGATGCTCCTGGATCGCTACGGCGAAAGCCTTTGCGCCCTGTCCGGCGCGGCGGACGAGGCTGCGCCGCCGCCCCTGAAGC
>JANWUV010000036.1 GCA_025057975.1 Chloracidobacterium sp. | reverse complement strand
TCCCTATCTCTCCAACTCGCACCACCACCGTCCCACGCGGCACCTCCCGCTCCACCTCCAGCCCCACCGGCGTCTCCACAGGTTTCTCTCCGCCCCCCACCGCGACCTCCGCCGGCCGAAAACAAAACGCATCCCGCAACTTTGACGCCACCCACGGCTGTTGCTTACCACCACTCTTCCGCTCCACCTCCTTCCCAACCTCATCCAGCAACCGCCGCACGTCTTGCTCAGGCGCCGCCCGCAACCACTTCAACAACACCCCAGTGTATAACCCGTTCCGCCCCTCCCCAACATCCTTCGCCGTCTTCCCAGGATCCGTCGCATACGCCATCAGCGTCCCCTTCGGCGCGCTCATCTCCGCCAACCCATCCACCCCGCTCCGCCGCCAACTCCGCGCATACGGATTGTCCCGACACGCATCCAAAATCACGATGTTGACCTGACTCCCTCCTTCCCCCATCTGCTTCAGCACCTCCCCAACCTCCACACAGTACACCCCAACATCTTCCTCCTCCCGCATCTGCCGCTCCGCACCCACCGGCACCAGGTAGTTCCGCCCCTCCACCTGTATCCCGTGTCCCGCGTAGTAAAACAACCCCACCACCCGCGCTTCTGACCCGCTCCCCGCTCGCAACCGCCGCCCAAACGCCCGAATCTGCTGGTACAGCCCCTCGCGCCCAACATCCACCGCTTTGATGACTTCAAAGCCGTATCCTGCCAACACCTCCGCCATATCCACCGCATCATTCACGGCATTCTCCAACCGATTCGCCCCGCCGTACCCGCCGTTCCCCACCACCA
>JANWUV010000035.1 GCA_025057975.1 Chloracidobacterium sp. | reverse complement strand
CACATGGAATAAGATGACCTTTTCAACGCCGAGCAGCCGCCATCAGTCTTTTCACTTCGAGTTGTAAAATCAGCGGTCATGAGATTTGAACGGGTGCTAACGTTCAATGATATTCGTCAATCCATAGGAGTGTCCGCGCCGCAGGCGGGACCACATCTCGACAGAAGAACAACATCCGCCGAACATCCCCCGAACATCGCTGCTACAAGGGGTCTTGGTTCACCGCTCAAAGTGACTCATCCGCCCTGACGACTTGACGCCGACCACCTGACCACCCCACCGGCAGCCGCTGTGCCTGCCGCCCGGCAGGCGGCTTGGATTGACGTTCTCACCAGCTGATCTCAGGCGACTCTCATGCGATCCGGCGCACACGCCGTCCAACAGCTCAGCTTCCGCCGCCGTCGTCTCGACCGCCGGCGCAAGCGAGCCCGTAAGTTCGGAAGCCGACGACACTGCCGAGTACTCTCCGCAGACCTTGTACGCTGCCGACACAGGTCGGTATGGGCAGTGCCATGCGCCCGCGCAAAAGGTTCCCGAAAACTATACCCGGAAACGCCGCCCGTCCGCAGCCGCGCCGTCGGCTTCCCTGTCGGCTGTCGGGACGGCTAACGTCCGCAAGGCGGACAGGGGAACCGTCGGAAACGTTTACGCCCCTCGTAACCCTTTGTCTGTTCTATGTTTAGCAGCCTGAGTCCGACGCTTAGACTGTCCGGCACGGGGCTTGCTCTCTCCATCGGACAGCGCATCTTAGCTGACCTGTGAGGCTGCCCGTCGTGACCACGCTCCTGCGCCGCTCACTTCTCATCATTCTCTGCACTGTGCTTGCCGCTCTGAGCGGCGAGGTGTGG
>JANWUV010000034.1 GCA_025057975.1 Chloracidobacterium sp. | reverse complement strand
ATCGCCCTGGGCCGTGACCGCCACCACCCGCCCGAGTCCGGAGCGCACCAGATGCTCAGTGGCGGCGAGCCCGCCCATGCCCGGAAGCTTGAGATCCATGAGCACCACGTCCGGGCGGAGCGCGCGCGCGAGACGCAGCGCCTCCTCTCCGGTGGCCGCCTCGGCCACCACCTCGATGTCCTCCTCGGCCTCGAGCAGCGCCCGCAGACCGACCCGCACCAGCTCGTGGTCGTCGACCAGCAGCACCCGGATTCGGCCCATGGCATCTCCCCACGCGCCCGGCCGACCCATGCTAGCGAAGGGCGGCGCCCGGGAGGAACCTCCGAACGGGGCTTGCGGGGACCTGAGGAAAGGCTCAGGGCGTGGCGGCGAGCGCCTGCTCGATGCTCTCGATCAGACGGGGATCGTCGGGCCGGACGCTGCTCGGGAACTGCGCGAGCAGCCGCCCGTCGCGGCCGATCAGGTACTTGTGGAAGTTCCAGCGCGGCGCCTTGCCGCCCGCCGCCTCGGTGAGGGCGCGATAGAAGGCATGGGCCTCCTGCCCGCGCACCCGGATCTTCTCGAACATCGGGAACTCGACGCCGTACTGGGTGCGGCAGAACTCGGCGATCTCCTCCTCGCTGCCCGGCTCCTGCCCCATGAAGTCGTTGGAGGGGAAGCCGAGGACGGCGAAGCCGCGCCCGGCATAGCGCCGATGGAGCGCCTCGAGCCCCTCGTACTGCGGCGTGAAGCCGCACTGGCTCGCGGTGTTGACCACGAGCAGGACCTGCCCGGCGAAGGCCTCGCACAGGCGCACGCGCTCGCTCGAGGCGAGGCGACGAAGCTCGTGGTCGAGCAGCGGGGGACAGGATGCGGAGAGCGGG
>JANWUV010000033.1 GCA_025057975.1 Chloracidobacterium sp. | reverse complement strand
TGGCTGAGCCGCGACCCGATTGGGGAAACCGGCGGGCTGAATCTGTACGGATACGTTGAAAATAATCCACTAACGTCTATTGATCGACTGGGGCTGCAATCGCCGGGAGGCGGCCCACGAAACGAGCCTCTTGTCATCTACTCTCCGCCGGCTAACCCTCTTCTTCCGTATCTGCCTGCCGGACCGGATCCAACAAGGAGAGGTAGGGGGAGGACTTGGAGGCCTTACCCGATTACAATTCCTCGATCTGGCTCGAAATCCTGTCCAGACAGTAAGCCTAATCGGTGTTTGGAGTGTTTGCAACCTAAATATAAAAGATGTAGTCAGACTTTAGAAGAGAAAAATCGAGATATTATAAGTACTTTTATAGCCTTAGCTTCTTTAGCAACAGCCGTATATATAGTTTGTATCAATGCAAACCTTGGTAACCCGGCTGGTCTCATAGCTTGCAATGTGGCACAAGAAGCCGCGATTGCAGGTCTGATTATGGGAATGACCAAGGACATGAGAGATGCAAGTCAAAATTATTCAGACTGTATTACCGATGCTATCATTGCTTGTAATCCTGAATGCGGGCAGAGGTGAATGTGATGAAAATGATTCTAGTGGTATTGCTTTTTGTTGCTGCGTTGGTATTTCATGGTATAGAGCGAGAGAAATTTTATCGTCAAATTGAAAGAATAGAAAATGAAAATACAGGAAATAAAGTAATTTTTAGTTCGATAAGATCGCTTTATTCATCAATAGATAGGAGTATCACTGCCAATACTATTATTGTATTTAATGCTTTACTCTTAGCGGTTTCTATGATTGAAAGGGATAGAAGACAAAAAGAGAAGGAAGAAAAAGAAAAGTAAGGGCGTACAAAGCTCTCATATCTAAGTTGAGAGAAGAGGAGAAAGGAAATATTACGAGTTGGACGCGGCGGTTGGGAAGCGCGCCGGCGCGGGTGGAGACCTATACGTATGACAACGCCGACCAGT
>JANWUV010000032.1 GCA_025057975.1 Chloracidobacterium sp. | reverse complement strand
GACGCGGAGGGATATTTGTTGAGCGTGACGGGGGCGCAGCCCGGCACGACGACGACGTTCACGTATGACGGGCTGGGGCGGGTACGGACGGTGACGGACGCGGACGGGTACACGGTGACGCTGAGCTACGACGCTTTGGATCGGGTGGTGCGGACGGACTACCCGGACGGGAGTCATCGGGCGACGAGTTACGCGCGGCCGAGCGACGGGAAGATGACGCTGGATGCGTGGGTGGCGCGCGACCGGCAGGGGCGGGAGACGCGGACGGAATACGACGGTTTGCGGCGGGTGACGCGGGTGACGGACGCGGCCGGGCGGGTGACGACGTTTGGGTGGTGCAACTGCGACGGGCTGGCGACGCTGACGGACGCGAAGGGACAGACGACGACGTGGACGCGCGACGTGCAGGGGCGTGTGACGAGCAAAGCGTTGGCGGACGGGGCGACGACGACCTATGCGTACGAGGCGACGACGAGCCGGCTGAAGTCTATGACGGACGCGAAGGGGCAGCGGACGAACTTCGCGTACCTGCTGGACGACAACGTGCAGAGCATCAGCTACACGAACGCGAGCGGGCAGCCGCTTACGCCGCCGACGCCGGGTGTGAGCTTCACGTACGACGCGGATTTCAACCGGCTGACGGGGATGACGGACGGGGTGGGGACGACGACGTACGAGTACTATCCAGTGAACGGGCAGCTTGGGGCCGGGCAGGTGAAGCGCGTGGACGGGCCGCTGGTCAACGACACGCTCACGTACACGTACGACGCGCTGGGGCGAATGGCGAGCCGGAGCGTGGGGACGGGGAACGCGCAGGCGATGACCTACGACAATCTTGGGCGGGTGACGAGCCTGACGAACCTGTTGGGGACGTTCACGCCGACATATGACGGGGTGACGGGACGGGTGCTGGAGTTGCTGTACCCGAACGGGCAGAAGACGCAGATGAGCTACGCGGACAATGTGGGCGACCGGCGGCTGACGGCGCTGGGCAA
>JANWUV010000031.1:616-1064 GCA_025057975.1 Chloracidobacterium sp. | reverse complement strand
GATCCCTTGCCCTGCTTGTACCACGGTGACTGATTGACAACTGCTCCCTCCCTTAGGCTTTGGGGTCACAATCCGCAGCCGTTTGCAGCTAGGCCTGGTGGCTGCATGGCGGCGCAAACAAGCGCCGACCGACAACTGTTGATGACATTTCCGTCGGGATGACCGCACTGGTATGGTAGGCGATCGGACCGGAGACAAGGTGCTTTCTGACGGCACTGGCTGCTGTGGATGACGACGAGGCGCGTCCTAGATGCTGGAGCAGTTGCGCCAAACGACAGTGGTTATCAGGACCAAAAGTAAAGTGTGGGATACCGCTCGGCAGTTGGTCATCATTAGCGTTCTCGATCTGCTGGCGGTGACAAACCATGGCATGCGCCGCCGGTTAGCCTGCACACCGGCCGGTTTGTGGTGTGAATCGAGAATGAAAATCGGTAGTGTTATTTGGCGG
>JANWUV010000031.1:0-590 GCA_025057975.1 Chloracidobacterium sp. | reverse complement strand
AGAAGACCATAAAGCCAAGATGAACATCCAAGCGTGTGTTTGGAAATGTGCATCAGCCACTATGTAACATTACCTGAAAATCTTCTTGATGCTGACCACGATTGGCGACTGGCGTTTGCAGCGCGTCCTTGCCAGACTTTGGCAAAGGCTTGAGCCGGACAAGTAACCAGCGAGGGCTGGTGGAAGCAGCCGTGAGAACCCGACAACCTGAAAGAATGACTTAGGTTTAGGCTACTCAGCCTTTTGACGCCGGTGGGTTTGGCCAACGCCGCAACGGGCGCCGTTATCCAGGAGGGGCTTGATGATCAGAACCCGGGTCTCAGGCAGTTCACTGTGGAAGAACTGACGGCGTTCGCGTCTGAGCTCGACGTATAGGCATGGTCGGTTGCGGCGCTCGACGACCCGGATAGCGAGGTGCAGTGCACGGCGATTTAGGCGTTGACGCCCGCAGCGTGCGGTGACGAGCAATTGGCAGAGCAAGTGGCTGCGCGCCCGACGGATGCCTGCGAGGCGGTGCGAGCAGCGGCGGTCAAGGCCTAGGCGGACGTGGCAGTCCTGCCGCCGTCAAGCGACTCGCTGCGTGTCTGCAC
>JANWUV010000030.1:500-1065 GCA_025057975.1 Chloracidobacterium sp. | reverse complement strand
CCCAAGCACCGCCGCCGTCGGGTGTCATTGAACCGCTCAATCTCCTCTGCCTCGCTGACTTGGCGCACGCCGCCGCCGCCTCGTGGCGGCCGGACCTTCCGCGGCTTTCCCACCCGTCCGTGAAAAAACCGCCGCCCGTGTCCCCCACCGGCGGCGATGCCCGCCAACAACGCACGCTGCACTCTCCACCCTCAATGACCCGCTCGCGTTTGCTGCTCCATCGCCAGCCACGTCCACACCGGATTGGCTTTCGAGTTAGCCTCTGGCCATCGTGTGTCTTCAATCTCACCTTCGGTGTTGCAGTCGCCGGCGTCGGCGTTTCCACCTGGCGCACTGACTGCTGATGCAGACGCCGGATCACAGCCGGAGGGTGAGCCAGGCCGGTCAGCCGGGCGTCGGCGTGTCGGCGGAGTCGTTCGGTAGGCGGCCTGTCCACAAGCGCGGCGCGGGCTTGCGGTTTTTGTGTCTAGGGTGGAGGCGAAACCGCAGGCTTTGCAGACGAACTTTGGTTGTCCGGTCGAGGTGAGACGACTTCTTATGAGTTGGGGCTTCGGCTTCGAGTTTG
>JANWUV010000030.1:0-470 GCA_025057975.1 Chloracidobacterium sp. | reverse complement strand
CCTGCTGCACACCCTCTGCAAACCGCCCCGCCAACACCTCCCGCACCGGCAACCGACACCCGCCCAACCGCATCACCCCAGCTTCCGCTAGGTCTGCGCCCAGCGCCGCGTTCGCCCGCCGACACATCACAATGTCCGGCATGCGCGCCGTGTACGCGCTAGAGCCAGTTCGAGAACATGGAGCGCCTTGACCCTCATCTCCATACCCGCATGCCGGATATATCGCTCGCACGCTTCCGCCCCAAACGCCTCTCCGCCACCCCCCAACGCACCCTATAACCCCTCCCACCGTTGCTCCCCGGCCTTCCTCAACAGCGCCTTACACTTCGCAAACGCCAACGCATCGGATTCAAGGTCCGGGCTGTCGGGCAATAAGCCGGCGGTAAAAAGGGCAAGGTCGCCTCCAGCCGCCGAACTCGCCGTCCGGATCGCCGTATGCTATACGCTGAACACACATCCTCTTATGATCC
>JANWUV010000029.1:349-1096 GCA_025057975.1 Chloracidobacterium sp. | reverse complement strand
CGCGTGGCGGAACGCCGCCACGCCACAAAGCGGTGGAACGCCGCCGCGCGCCAAACGCTTGACGCCGCCGCCAACCAAATCTTGCTCCATCATCGTGGAAATCGCTCGACCACCCGCCCAGCGCCATTTCGCCCGCCGCCTTGTGGAAGTCCAACCACTCGACGCGCCACATCATCGGCGGCGCAACGCGCCGCCTGAACGTTGCCACGCCATCTACGGCACGGCTACGCCGCCGTCTCCTCCGACTTCCCGCGCGGCAACGCCGCCAGTTGCATCGCCAAACGCAAAGCCGCATTCACAGCCGCTTCGTCGGGAAACGCCTGCGCTACATCCGGGTCAAGTCGCACCAGATTCGTCCCCTCACGGTAACGAGCAACGTACTTGCCCCGTACACCACCTTTCATCAACGTCCGTAAGTCGTATTCAGGACGCGCGCTTCATCCTGCGTTCCAACGTTGTCTTTCCTCTTCATACGCTTTTCTCTCGGCGCGAGTCAGTTTCCGCGCGCTGATCATCCTCACATCATCGGCGCGCTCGGCAAAGGATACCACCAACAAACGCCCCCGATAGGATTGTCCAATGATCAGGAAACGCCGATCCCATCTCCGCTTGACTTCGTTGGGGCAAAAATTTCGCCGCGCGCGTGGCGCGCGGCTCAAGGGAAAAGAAAAAAAAGTGACACCCAACGGGGGTTAGGGGGCCCCGCCCCCCCCCCCCAAACCCGGGGGGGGGTCCCCCCCCGAGGGG
>JANWUV010000029.1:0-341 GCA_025057975.1 Chloracidobacterium sp. | reverse complement strand
TCACACGGGGTTTACGGCGCGCCGACCGCCACGCGCAAACCGAGGGCGTCGTCCCGGTTCGTTGGCGTGCTGCCGCAGCGGTAGGCGGCGCGGCAGCGGTTGGCGCTGCTGCTCCACGCCCCGCCGCGCAGGACACGATACTCCCCGCTCCCAGGACCACGCGGGTCAGCCGCCGGGCTCTTCTTGTAGTAGTTTTCGTCATACCAATCCGCGCACCACTCCCACACGTTCCCGTGCATGTCGTACAACCCCCACCCGTTCGGTTGCTTCTGCCTCACCGGATGCGTCCGCCAACCGCTGTTCTTCTCGTACCACCCCAGCGCCCCCAACACCGCATCCCC
>JANWUV010000028.1:568-1135 GCA_025057975.1 Chloracidobacterium sp. | reverse complement strand
GTTGCGCGGCAAGAAACTCCACCGTGTCGTAGCCATCGGCGGCGTCGGTCACATCGGGGATGAAGTCGCCTTCGCTGTCGCCGCGCCCGCGGCAATCCACAATGGCGAAGTTGTAGCCATGCCCGGCGAAGTACATGGCGCGGCTGTGATAGTGGTCGGCGCCGTAGGGCGTCATCGTCAGGATGACAGGTTGCGGGTCGGATGGATGTGGACAATAGACGCGGGCGGATAAAGTCACGCCGTCGCGCATGGGGATACGCACATTCCAAAGAATTTTGATAGATGGTTTCATGGTTGATAGAGATGACATGCCACGCGGTGACCTGCTTCCACTTCGGTCATTGGCGGCTCGATGAGTTTGCATTTGTCCATCACCAGCGAACAGCGGGTGTGGAAGCGGCAGCCGCTGGGCGGGTTTTGGGGCGAGGGGATTTCGCCGCGCAGTACGGTTTTGGGGCGATTGCGCAATGTGGGGTCAGGCAGGGGAACAACGGAAAGCAGCGCCTGGGTATAGGGATGTTTAGGATTGGCAAACAGTTTGGGCCTCTCGGCATGTTCCACCAGTTG
>JANWUV010000028.1:0-558 GCA_025057975.1 Chloracidobacterium sp. | reverse complement strand
AACTGGTGCGGGTAATTGCGGGCGCGGCTTTCGGGGTCGGCGATTTGCACGCTCTCCAGCGACTCGACCACCCGTTTTCAGGTGGAGGTCAGCCCGGCAGGCTGGTGCAGATCAATCGCTTCGGCAATCTGGTCGCCGATGGTATAGACGGGGTTGAGCGAGGTCATCGGGTCCTGGAAAATCATGGCAATCTTGCCGCCGCGGATGGCACGCATTTCGTCGGGCGATTTTTTCAGAAGGTCTTCGCCGTCGAAGAGAATCTCACCCGCCGTAATTTTGCCGGGCGGTTCCGGAATCAGGCGCAGGATACTTAAACCCGTCACGCTCTTGCCGCAGCCCGATTCACCTACCAGACCGAGCGTTTCGCCGCGTTCTACCCGCAGGTTGATTCCATCCAGAACGCGTGCCAGCCCTTCGTCGGATTGGAAGTGGACGTGGAGGTTTTTGATTTCGAGAAGAGGGGGTGCCATAGGGTTTTTGAAAGGGTTCACCACAGAGAACACAGAGTTCACGGAGATTTTTCCGATTTGTCGGGATAGCGAGGTGGTTTTCCCCTCA
>JANWUV010000027.1 GCA_025057975.1 Chloracidobacterium sp. | reverse complement strand
CGGTGGATGCAGAGTCGCCGCGCATGTGGCACTGGCATCGGGTCGCGGAAGGCGACGCCTGGCAGGAAGAGACGTACACTGACCCGGCAACCGTGATTTGGTTAAAGGCGCTGGGGATGGCGTTGGCGTGGCGCGAGGTGTACGCCGGCGTGTTTTGACGAGCTGCATCTTTAGGCGTGCTCCGGGAGGTTTAGTTTTGTCTTGCTTGCCGGCATCCGTCCGCCACCGGCACGCGGTTCGCCGAAGCCCGGACTCAGCGGCAAGCAGAATCGTGCCTCAACAACCGGATGTCCTTCAGAGGCCACGCATCTGACGCCTTACGATTGCTTGTAGGTTGAAAAGGCGTCTAACCTCCGTAGCGCACAGATGAAGTTCAGCGCAGACGGTTGTCTGTTGCGCTTGGTCGCTTTTTAGCGGAGGCGGTGATGTCGGCTGTTTCACAACCCGTACCGGCGGCGTACTCGCTTGCGGAGTACTTCGCGTTGGAGCTGGCCTCCGACAAGCGGCACGAATACTGGCACGGTCAAATCGTCTGCATGTCGGGTGGGAGCGCCGCGCAAGCTCAGATCATTATGAATATTCTGGAGGCGTTGCTCGTTGGGCTGCGCAGCGGCGAGTGTCGTCCGCGCACCGCCGACTTGGCGGTACGCAACCCGCTGGCTGACCGGGCTGGACAGCCGCCTTATGTTTATCCCGACGCGAGCGTGTTCTGCGGAGCGCCGCAGTTGGAGAAGGTGCGGGGGATGGATACGCTGGTCAACCCGACGCTGGTGGTGGAGGTACTTTCGGCGACGACGGCCGAGCGCGACCTTGGAGACAAGCTCGCCGTCTATCAGGCCATTCCCAGCTTGCGGCACTACCTTGCGGTGGATGCAGAGTCGCCGCGCATGTGGCACTGGCATCGGGTCGCGGAAGGCGACGCATGGCAGGAAGAGACATACAATGACCCGGCAACCGTGATTCGGTTGGAGGCGCTGGGGATGGCGTTGGCGTGGCGCGAGGTGTACGCCGGCGTGTTTTGACGGTTTTGGCGACGGCAAGTGACATCTCATGAAGGCGCTCCCGGCGGGTTGGGCGTGGTTGTGGCGTCGGCTGTGCCGTCTTACGCTGACAGGGCTGCGACTTTGCGGCGCGCCGTGTTGCGCAACGCTTCCGGCGGCATGACATGGACGCGCGTCCCGTACGGCATCACCCGCAGCCTGACTCGCTCCGACACGCCCACCCGCAGCACGCGCAGACGCCTGCCGGGCAAGTCGTGCGGCCTTTCCACTGAATCCACCCTGCTGGATGCGCGTCTGTTGGCGGCGCGCAGGGCGACAGAGAGTCGGAC
>JANWUV010000026.1 GCA_025057975.1 Chloracidobacterium sp. | reverse complement strand
TGCAGTACGGCGCGCGCGCCCGCGTCCTTGCGCCGGAAGCATTGCGCGAGATGGTGCGCCGCAAAGCGGCGGATATGTTGACGTATTACGGAACGGCCGGCGGCGGCGCCAAAAACGACGAAGGGCAAGCCGCCGGGAGCGCGTCATGAGATGTCACTTGCTGTCGCCAAAACCGTCAAAACACGCCGGCGTACACCTCGCGCCACGCCAACGAAACCCGCAGCGCCTCCGGCCGAATGATGATCCCTGGGTCAACGCGCGCCTCTTTCTGCCGGGCGTCGCCTTCCGCGCCCTGATGCCAGTGCCACGTGCGTGGCGACTCCGCATCCACTGCAAGGTAGCGTCACAAGCTGGAGATTGACTGATAGACAGCAAGTTTATCTTCAAGGCCGCGTTCCCTTGTTGTCACCAAAAGCGCCTCCGCCACCAGCGTTGGATTGACCAGTCCACTGCCACCGCCGGCAACGGTGTACGGCATGTTGCTGTCGCTTGTGGGTGAGCGTTTCCGCGCGCGGCACGTCGGCGTCTGTTTGGCGCTGGCGTTCAGTCACACCTACGCCGACGGCGCGCCGCGCCGGTCGCCGTTTCCGCAGGTGGCGAAGACGCTGCGCAAACTGAGTCGCTACAAATACGGCGTACCGAGCAAGCAAGCCGGCCGTGGCAACGCGCCCGACTACATTGAAACGCTCTGTGATGTGACGTTTCTGTGCTGGGTGGACGCTGAACACGAGGTCAACCCGCCCCCAAACCTTGAAGAGCGCCTCGACGAGGCGCTGACCAGACCGGAAGCCGTGACGCGCTACGGCGTGTTGAGTCTGGGACTGAGCGATGACGCCGTCAACGACGTGAGCTTAGTGACGGACATCGCCGGACAGTGGCATTGGCTTGTGCCGAGCGACACCGGACCAATCGCGTTGCCGGTGTGGGTTGACCATGTGGGCTCCGCTCGCACCCGCCGGCGGCGCTACACCATGGAGGAGCAGGCGACCACGCCGCCCTGCTGTCCGCCGGACTCTCATTGGACGGCGATGGAAGCTCCGGTTTGAACGCCACAACCATCTCTGACGCCGCAAGACGTGGTTTCGTTCAGTTTGGTGGTTCAGGAAGCCGGCCGCGCGCGCCGTTTTGAGCGCGCTTTGGAAAGCGCCCTGAATCTCCGATGCCGCAAGGCGGTTGACCAAAAACCTTTCTTCACAAGGAGATCAGTCGCCGCGCCCACACAGGACGACGCTGCGCCGCTCACGCGCGTGATGGCGCTCCATGCGCTCAACGACTGCGAACGCCTTTTTTTACCTTGAGGAAGTAGAAGAAATCAGGCAGGCCAACGACCGGGTTTACGCCGGCCGCCGTCTGCACCAACAGGACATGGCTGAAGGCGCTGAGATCGTCACCGATGAGGTCGAAAGCGAGCGGTGGGGGATTCGCGGCAAGGCGGATGGCGCGCGCTATCGGAACGGATCGCTGGTTGCCTACGAACACAAAAAAGGGCGTTCCAATCGCTGCCAAGCCTGGCCGTCAGACCGACTGCAAGTGAGCGCCTATTGCGCATTGCTTGAAGAGGCGACCGGCAAACCGATGGCGGAAGGTCGCATTCGCTATCATGCCGACAACGTCACGGTCAGCGTGGCATTTGACGAGGCGGCGCGTGCCGAGCTGCGCACGGCGGTGATTCGCGCCGCCGAGTTGCGGCAAACCACCGCGCGCCCACCCATCACCGAAGACAGTCGGCTGTGTCGCTACGGCTCGCTCGCGCCGGTTTGCCTGCCGGAAGAAGAGCGTTTGGCGCTTGATGTAGCGCAGGAAGCGCCGCTGGAGGTTGAACCGGAAACCCAGCCGTCCGCGAATGGGCGCGCGCCGCTCCGATTGTTCCCGGAACGTGATGAGCGCCGCGTGTTGCACATTACGGAACCAGGCAGCCGCGTTGAGCGCGCCGCAGAACAGCTTGTTGTGCACGCTCCTGATCGCCCGGCAATTCAGTTTCCGGGACGCGACGTAGCGACAGTCGTCATACACGGCAGCGCGCAAATTACCACGCAGGCGTTGCACTACGGCGCGGCGAACGGCATCGCCGTCCAGTGGCTGACCGGCGGAGGGCAGGTTGTCGGAGCGTTGAGCGCCGGGACGCCGGGCGTCCAGCGGCGGCATCGGCAGTACGCGGCGTTGTCCGACCCGTCATTTCGGCTGGATTTGGCGCGCCGCTTGGCGATGGCCAAGGTTGAAAACCAGTTGCGCTACCTGCTGCGCGCAACACGTCCGTCTTCGGGATTGGAAACCCGCGACGAGCAACTCGCGTCTGACCTGACGCGCTTGCGGCATGCGCTGTCTCAGCTGTCCCGCGTCACAACGGCTGACGAGCTGCGCGGGTACGAAGGGCAAGCCGGACGGGCGGACTTCAACGCACTGCCGAGACTCGTCCAAGTTGAGGCGTTTGCGTTTACGGGGCGCAGCCGGCGTCCGCCGCGCGACCGTTTCAATGCCTTGCTCAGTTTTTTCTACGCGCTGATTTACAAAGACTGCTTGGCGGCGCTCTTGGCTGTCGGTTTGGAGCCGGCGTTTGGCTTTTTGCATACGCCGCGCAGCGCCGCTCATCCGTTGGCGCTCGATTTGATGGAGCTTTTCCGGGTGTTGCTTGGTGACGTGCCGGTCATTGGCTCAGTCAATCGCCGGCAATGGGATGCGGAGGCTGATTTTGTCATCACACCGCACAAGGCTTGGCTGTCGCAGGAAGGCAAGCGCAAGGCTCTGGCGATTTACGAAGAGCGCAAGCAGGAAACCTGGAAACATCCAGTTTTGCGTTACTCGCTTTCGTATCACCGAACCATCGAACTTGAGGCCCGCCTGCTTGAAAAGGAATGGACAGGACGACCCGGGCTTTTTGCCCGCATGCGGCTTCGCTGAGCGGCGACAAAATGATTGGAAGGAGCGAAAACTATGGAAAAGCACTGGTATTTGGTGAGCTACGACGTACGCGACCCCAAGCGGTGGCGCAAGATTTATGAGCGGGTAAAAGGCCAGGCCGAGCGGGTACAGTATTCGGTTTTCCGCTTTTATGCCACGCGGACGGAGCTGGAAGCCTTTCGTTACGACATAGCTTGCCTCACGGCGCGAGAAGATGACCTACTTGTTGTGCACCTATGTCCTAGCTGTGCGCGGCGCGTGGTTGATACGTCAACTGAGGGAACTTGGGATGAGACCCGTAAGCGCATCGAGATTTTGTCATCAAGCATCTCCGTCTGGACAACGGGGGCGGCGGGTGGCGCGACGCCAAGTCTTGTATTATCAAGTCTTTACGGTCAAGAGCACCGCGAGGAAGCGCTTGAAAGGATCTAAAGCCAAGAAAATGAATGATTTGAGGTTTTGCCGGCGACGGACGTGGCGAGTCGGTCGAGCATTGCAGCGTATGCCCTTGAACGTGCGGACTATATATGATTGGATCAGAATCAGTCAGGGTAACGGCGCGAATTAATCTTTAGATGCCGAAAGGCGTTGAGCACGCTCAACGCGCGCAGCCGACTCGCCATTCGGACGCCGGCGAATTAATCTTTGATGCCGAAAGGCGTTGAGCACTTCACCGGCGAGCGCAAAGTCGCCAAGGGCAAAATGGTCAGTTTTCGGTTCACCGAACACTGAACAAGGCTTGGCCGCCACGACCACCGTCTTCAACCCCGCGTCACAGTCCGCCGGCGCCGTTCCTGCAAGTCCCGTGGAGAGGCCCGCATCGCGTCCATCCTCCTTGACCGGTTGTGCTCCGGTGCGCGCCGACCGACCGCAGTAGGGTGTATCCGAAACGCGACAGCTCATCAAAACGCGCGCCGGCTTGATGGGCGTCATTTGGTCGTCTAGCGAAGCCGGTAGGCAAAAAGCAGCCGCGCCGCGATGGACGATTTGAACCCGGAGCGGGTACGGCTATCTCTCGATACGTTCGCCTTCAGGAGAAAGCTTGAGTTCGGATTTCTTGCCGCGAGCCTTGACGTCGATTTCGTAGCAGACGATCTTGCCGTCCTTCGTCACCGATTCGGCCTTGAGAATCCGCCCGGCTTGCGTCGCGGCCGCCTTGACCTTTTCGGGGAGTTCGCCGACGGGAAGTTCCTCCTCGATTTCGAGCACCGTTCCGGCTTCGTCAATCCGGACGTCACGTTTCCGGCCGTTGACGACCAGTTCCGCCTCATAAACCGTTGTGCCGTCCTCGACTTCCGCGCCAACGCCGCGAATTCTTCCGCCCCTGGCCTGTTCCTCGACCGTCTTGCGAACCGGTGCGGGCAATTTTCGAGCGCGATCTTGCGCGATTTCTCGTCGCCGAGAGCCGGCGAAACCAAAAGCGCCGCGAGGACGGCGGCCAAGCCGAAAGCGCGGATGTTCATGGGTGGAAACTCCCTCCGGGAAGATCGTTCAACTTGCTCCCGAAACTTAGAGCAACGAAGCTAAACAGGCGATAACCAGCTCCTCCGGGGCAAAGGGCGTCGAAACCATTCGCAACGGGCGACCCTGCTATTGTCGGGCGTGAAAAATGGCGTCCACGCACATTGCTCATGGGCGATCAACGAACCGGTCGGCGGGCGCGCCGGCGCACATCCGCCTGTCGCGCCGCCAGCTGGAGAGGAACAAGCGAGCGCTTCCTCGCTGACGCGACGGCTTGACGGGTGTCAGCGCCAAGCTTTTCCGGTGACGACCAGGCAAGTGGCGTGGTTTCGAGGGGATTTCCCTTCAGCGAGGGCTTCGCGGACGTCAGCCGGATGACGCCGAATCAGCGGGGGGAGCCACCGCATGACGCCAACGATAAGGTTTAGGCGACCGTTCTTTTCAAGGGGCATCCGAAGCGCCCGGTCTGCCGCGAGGCGTTCGTCCCGGTCGAATGTCACAGACCGGCCGCTGGGTTTGTCCGTTCGCCTGATACCGTCCGACGCGCCGGACGGCGTTGAGCGGGGTGCGTGCCGTCCGCCGCTGGGCGAGCAGGCTGAGATCGCCGCTCCGGATGGCCATGATGTCAACTGACGTGTCGAGGATGATGCCGAGCACTTATGCTTCCAGATTCCCGAAAACGTCACGGATCGCACCTTCACCTTTGAGCAACCGGTCATGCGCCTTCCAAGCGGCGGACGCGCGTTCATGTTCGCTAATGAGCGCATTGAGGGCGCGCTCGATGGTTTCGGTTTCGGTGGTCGCCCCGAGCAATTTCTGCGCGCGGTGAATCTTGGATTCGCCAACCCGAAGTGCTTGTTGCGACGGTTGGCTGATTGCACGGGTCCAGGCATGGGAGAAATCCTGCTGGGAGGGTTGTGTACAAACTACAGCGTTCTTTGTACATTTGCGGAAACGACCGGAACGGGTGATTGAAATGGGCGATCCGGCGCGAATACAACCAACCGGATCCAGCGTGATCCCCGCACCGGCGTTCCTTTAGACATAGATCGCCTCCTGTTCGATGCGGCGTTTCAGCGCCGGATTCATCCTCTGACGCAAGCGAACCAAATCAACCGGGCGCTGCAAAAGGGCCTCAAGTTCCTCCTTGATATGAGCGGCTAAAAACAAGTTCGGCCGCTCCATCTCAATCACGATGTCCACATCGCTGTCGGCGCCGGCTTCATTTCGCGCCACCGAGCCGAACACCCCGATTCGCGTCACCCCGTATTGCTCTTGGAGTTTTGGCTTGCATCGTTCAAGGACTTTCAGCGCCGTTTCAGTGTTCATGCGTTCGCCTCCGTCATGGTGTTGTCGGCACCGACGCCTGCCCCTGCGCCTTGCGCGGTCGTGACCGAGCTTGCCGCCTGCCGGCGTGAGGCTCCGTTCGCTTGAGTGATCCGCCGCCGGCGCAGATGCGCGCCGGTTCACCTCTGGGTCCGGCTCGAGTCGCTTTGGTCTGGAGCGACACTTTTCGGATGCTCGCTCACGGCGCTCGGCGTCGCCTGGCCGGGAATCAATCGTCAATCTACGCAATCCGCCTTAATTTCTCCTGTTCCCTGACCGCCGCCGCAATTGCCTCGTCACCATCGGCAAGGGGCGAGAGGGCGTCAAGATACGCTTTCTTGATGACGCCGTCGGCTTCCGCTTTGAGTCTTCGGATAATTTCCTTTTTGAGTCCTTCATCGTTTAGCGCCACAGGTGCTAGGGTGACAATGGTTTCGTAGGTCAGCCGATAGTCGGTTTTGGTAATGTTACGTAGTGGCTGATGCACATTTCCAAACACACGCTTGGATGTTCATCTTGGCTTTTCGATAATGGTCTTCTATCAGCCGCCAAGTAACATTACAAAATTACTTCTTCTCACATGTATAATCTATTATAATAGAGAAAAGCATGTAACTGGCAACAATACTACTCAGAAGAACTGCTAATTCTTCTAAAAGTAGAGTATTGTGAATGCTAGAAATACCGCCAATTACTACAAGCGCGGCGAGAAGTAGTGATGATATTAAGCTTATATAATCATATCTTAGAGTACTTGCATTTTTTATTTTCTTTGAAAATTGTATGATATAATATACTAAGAAAAATAATCCAAATATAAACGTGAGTAATCCTATTACTACGTCTAGATCAAGAAAAATACTCATAGGATTCAATAAAAGAATTATGGGTAATGTTACGTAGTAGCTGACTCACATTTCCAGACACACGCTTGGATGCTCATCAAGGCTTTTCAATAATGGCCCTCTGTCAGCCGCCAAGTAACAACAACGAATCATGCTATTCCTCGATAAGCTTATTAAATAAATAGAATTGCCTAATTACTTATATTTATAATTATTACTTTACACATGACTATCGTCTTTTCTCTCCAGAGAAAAATAATAAGAAAATAAGCCTAAAGTATAGCCTATCATAATTCCATTACAACAAAGTATCAGACGTCTTGAAAATAAATAATTAGCTATACATACAATGCAGAATATAATAATAAATACACTGAATAGTGACAAAAAACACCAGTCTTTTACATTGTTCTTTGAAGCAAGCTCACGCCTCCTCACACTGGTAAAAATAAATATAAAACCTATCAAGCTGACCGAAAAAGCGAACAGGCTCGACAATATCTGTAAATCAAAAAAGCTTTTCATAATGCTCCCTACTCATTAGGGCACGGCAGGGATTGGACGCGCCGGAATGGGCCTTCCAATAGCTGGGAGCACTCTGATGATTGCAGGGATCACGGTTGGCGCAGCCGCAGCCGCTCCAACCACGACAACGATAGCCGCGCCACCCAACGCCATCGCTCCATATGCCTGTATCCTGTAATTAGCCGCATTAATCTCATCTTGTAATTGCGCGCTGGTTGGCTGCCGATACCACGGCGGCACGCTTGGCCGGCGGGGCGCATTCCACGGATTGGGCTCACGTTCTCCCAAGCGTGACGGGCGCTCATCTCTGGCGGGACGCGGACGCTTGCGACGCCTCGGCTTGGGGCAGTCATCATCATCTTTAGGACCTCCCGGCGGAGGAGAACTCAAGCACTTGATTAGAGCGTTTATAGCCGCACCTAGGCCTACTAGTGCCAATTCACAAGCAGCAGGTTTATAAGAGGCAAAGCAAAAATCAGCGACAGCAGCCGCAGCAAGAGCAACAGTAGCTACCTTGTCGTCACATTTCAAACCAAGCGCGTCAATTGCGTTTAGCGGATTATTTTCAACGTATCCGTACAGATTCAGCCCGCCGGCTTCCCCAATCGGGTCGCGGCTCAGCCATCGCCCAAGCTCCGCGTCGTATGCCCGATACCACGTCAGGTTCAACCCGCTCGGACGGTGTACCCAATACCCCGCATACCCCCAATCCGCCTTGTAACTCCCCGCCACTTGCGTCGGCCGCCCCCACGGGTCGTCGTCGTACCGCGCCGCCAAATTCCCGTTCCCGTCAATGACCTCCCGAATACTCCCCAAGTGATCCCGCGT
>JANWUV010000025.1 GCA_025057975.1 Chloracidobacterium sp. | reverse complement strand
GAGTGGAACGAGGTTCACTTCTTGCAAGAAACGCTCCGCTCGCGCGTGTTCTGGGCAGAGCGCACTGCGGAGCACCTGTACGTGATCACGGACAAGGTGGTGGATGAACATGCCCTGCTGATTGTGGAAGAAACCTTCCGGGTGGCGCATGTGACGACAGCGGGAGTACATCGCTTCGTCAAGCTGCTACTGGGGTTGTTGAACGCGGAGGGCGACTGTTTGGCGATAGGCATTCTGGAGCGCATCGACTTTGTCAACAGGACCATTACCGTGCGCACCCCCTTGCGCGATGTCTCCAGTATCGCCATCCTGCGCTTCGGAGGGTTGAACGTGCGCCCTGATGGCAAGGAGGTTGGCGTGGTCAAACCGGGCGAGATTTAGGAGACCAGGATGAAGAGGTATGCTTCTTCAGGCTGTTTTCGGAGCGAGACCGTGTTACCGTTGCGCCAATTGCTCGGAGCGTGGTGCCGGGGTGATGTTGCGCTCTGGCAGGCGCAGGCGAACATCAACTGGGATACCCTCATCGAGCAGGCGAGGCGACACGAGGTCGCTGGGTTGCTGTATACCCTCCTGCCCGAGGAAGCCCCCACCGACGTACGCGAGGCTCTCCGACGTGACTACCGCACCCAGCTGGCGGGCAACACTCTATACATGCAACACCTGGCGAAGATAGTACCCGCCCTACAAGGAGCAGGCGTCCGCTTCGCTGTAGTGAAAGGGGCCGCGCTGATAGCGACCACCTATACCGATTGGGCGCAGCGCAGTATGGAAGATATCGACCTACTAGTACACCCCGAAGATACACCACAGCTGCGGTCTGTGATGAACCACCTCGGCTGGCAAGAGGAAGATAACGACATTGCGGGCGCGCATTTCGGCGAGCGCTACCGCGCAGAGACCTCCTTCGTCTGTCGGGAGGGGGAGGTGTTGCTGCGCGTGGAGGGTCACCTAGACCTGCCTGGCTTTTACCCGCCCGCTCGCCCCGCAGTGTGGCAACAGGTGACCACCGTCTCCGCAGCGGGTATCGGCAAGCTGCCTGTGTTACACCTCTCTACGCATCTGAGCTACCTGTGCACGCATCTATACTATCATCACTGCGGGCAAGGGCTCAAGTGGCTAGTCGATATCGCCCTGTTGGTCTCGCGCGTACCCTGTTGGCACGACGTGGTAGTAGACGCTTACCAATACGGTACGACTCGCCCGTTACATTTGGCGCTGCACGACGTGGCAAAGTATTTGGGGATACCAGTGCCACAGCATATTGTAGAGACGCTGCGCTTCCTGCCCATGCCGATTAGCCTGCGCTTGCTGCTGGAGCTGTGCAAGCGCCCCGCGTTGCACTATTGGGGCATCCGCCTCCTTGATCTGTACCGGGCGCCTAGCTGGTCTATCCGTTTCGGCTACCTCTGGCGCAAAGTTGCCGCCCCCCGCTGGAAGCGGCGCACTTTGCAGCAGGAGTAGGTATCTGCTGCAGTCCTCCCTACTCGCCGTTGCGTGTAATGGGGCGACGTGTTATACTCTTTATAGTGTAGAATGGCTGGAAGGGGATTACGCGGCGTGGACCTGCAAACTTTCAAGGAACTAGTATATCGTGAATTCGGCAACCATCTCGAGCATGCCACTCCTGCAAACGTCCGTGAATTTCTAGACCGCTTGCAGGTACAGGAGGTGTCCCGACGACTACCGGGCGAGCGCTTTGAAATCCACGAGACAGGCACTACCTACGAGGAGATTATCAAGGACTTCTTCGCGCGGGTGCTGGAGATGCCCCGCGATGACGCCATCATTCTGCTGTGGACGTTGGCGATTGACCTCGCGTTCGCCGCGGTGGAGCATCAGTACGGGGAATACTTTGCCTCCCTGTTTCAGGACCTAGACCAGGCGTAAACTTCAGAGAGGTCGCGCTACCCTCCCCCTTTCCATACCTCCGCCGTTCCAGACAGAGCAGCCGTAGCAGCAGGACATCATCCGTCAGTGAAATATCTCCTCTCCAGCTTCCCCTTCTGAGAGTGTTCAAGCAAGAGGGCGATAGCCTGCCTCGCAAACCATAGCACGCTCTATCGCATCCGCCATCATGGTCAAGACGGAGTGTAACCCTCCAGTCAGAGATGGTTTGACAATTGGAGGGTTACGCTCCGTCGCGTTCTGCGAGGTCACGACGGAGCGTGACCCTCCAGAAGGTTTTGTCCCAATTGGAGGGACGCGCTCTGTCGCGTCCCCAACATGTCATGCTGAGCCAGGTCCAAACATCTTTCTCACAATGTCGGAGAGATTCTTCGCTCCGCTCAGAATGACAGAGGGCGCCTCACGTGTGCCACTACCAACACGAGGGATTCTTCGCTCCGCTCAGAATGACAGAAGGCGCACTCACGTGTGCCACTACCAACACGAGGGATTCTTCGCTCCGCTCAGAATGACAGAGGGCGCACTCACGTGCGCTACTACCAACACGAGGGATTCTTCGCTCCGCTCAGAATGACAGAAGGCGCACTCACGTGCGCTACTACCAACATGGCGCCCGACAAACTGTTTAGCTCGTAGTGAAGCACGGGAGTGCTTCTCTTTGACAAACAACAGGGACTTCAGAATGACGAGGTGGTTACGACGGAGTGTGCTCTTTAGGGGGTTCACAGGAGTAGCACTCCGCTTGCTTCGCCCAGTAACGTTGCTTTGGAGATTGTCCGAACGCCTTTTCCCCTCTTGCACTGCTTTGTGGGCGCAGGGTACACTCTATGCGTGGTAACCGTCGAACGCAGGTGATTAGGACTAGCGAGGAGCTATTACATGGAGCCGCTGATTACGTTGCCGCTGTTTCCATTACATGCTGTATTGTTCCCGGGCATGCCGTTGCCCCTACATGTTTTTGAGGAGCGTTATCGCCAGATGATGCGGATGGTTCTCGAGCAGGATCGCCAGTTCGGCGTAGTGCTTATCCGAGAAGGCAAGGAAGTGGGCGGTCCGGCGATACCGCATCGCTGGGGTACCGTTGCGCGTATCACTGCTTTGCAGAACTTACCCGATGGCAGCATGAACTTGTGGACAGTCGGCGAACAGCGCTTTCGCATCGTGAAAATCCATCAACAGGAACCCTTTTTGATAGCCCAGGTACTGCTTTTGCCAGATGTTTGCAACGGCTGTGAACATCGCACTCTGCACCTAGTTCATCGCGCTACAGATCGTCTGGAACAATATGTACGCCTGCTCTTTAGCCCAGAGGGCAGTAAGCACTTCATCGTGGAGCTTCCTCACAACCCGCGTGTACTTGCGAACACCATAGGAGCTATCCTGCAGGTTCCCCTCATCCAGAAGCAGAGACTCTTGGAAATCGACGACGTAGCACAACGGCTGGAAGCGGGGATGCAGTTGCTGGAGCAGGAGATGGAGAGGATGTTGCAGCATACGGTGGAGCAGTCCTCCGCGAAAGCGGTACATCCGTTCCGCCCGGAAGGGAAAGTTGTCTCGCGGAACTAAGTAGGAGGTTCCCCCAAATGCTTACTGTCACGCTGATTCCCGGAGACGGCATCGGGCCGGAAGTCGTCGAGGCAGCGGTGCGCGTCGTGGAAGCCTCGGGTGTGCCCGTACAGTGGGAACGGTTCGAGGCGGGCACCGAGGTGATGAACAAATATGGTACCCCCCTGCCTGAAGAGGTTTTTAACTCAATACTCAAAAACCGCGTTGCCCTCAAAGGACCGATAACTACCCCTATCGGCGCAGGTTACACTAGCCCCAACGTGACCCTGCGCAAACGGTTGAACCTCTTCGCGAACGTGCGCCCCGCGAAGAACCTGCCAGGTGTGCGCACACGCTACGAAGGTGTGGACCTTGTGGTCATCCGCGAGAACAGCGAAGACTTGTACTCTGGGCTGGAGCATATTGTGGTGCCCGGTGTGGTAGAGAGCCTAAAGATTATTACCGAGCGTGCTAGCCTGCGCATCGCCCGGTTCGCTTTCGAGTATGCTCAGAAGCACGGACGTAAGCGCGTGACCGCTGTGCACAAGGCGAACATTATGAAGCTGAGCGACGGGTTGTTTCTGGAGTGTTGTCGACGGGTGGCGCGCGACTACCCGCAGATCGAGTACGAGGAGTTGATTGTAGACAATACCTGCATGCAGCTGGTGACGCGCCCCGAGCGGTTCGACGTGATGGTGATGGAGAACTTGTACGGCGACATCATCTCCGACCTATGCGCGGGGCTGGTAGGGGGCTTGGGGCTAACGCCGAGCGCGAACGTTGGGGAGGAAGGTATCGTCGTGTATGAGGCAGTGCACGGCTCCGCTCCCGACATCGCCGGGCGCAACCTGGCGAACCCGATTGCGCTCATCCTCTGCGCGGCGATGATGCTAGAAGACCAGGGAGAAACAGCCGCCGCCGAACGCATCCGCCATGGAGTGTACCGCGTGTTGAGCGAAGGCAAGACACTCACACGCGACCTGGGAGGCACGGCGACCACCACCGAAATCACCAACGCCATCATCGAGGCGATGGGATAGTTGGCGTCTCTAATCTGGATATAGGATAACCTTACCGCATTTACCCGTGTCAATCAACTCCATCGCCTGCCCAATCTCCGAAAAGCCCATGCGGTGAGTAATCACAGGACGCACGTCCAACCTGCCTGAAGTGAGCAGCTGCTGCATCTGCTCCCACGTCTGGTACAGGCGTCGCCCGACAATTCCCTGCACCTCCAGCCCCTTGAAGATAACGTCCTCCGCGAAGTCCACCTCAATCGGGTCGCTGGGGATGCCCATCAGCGTCACCCGCCCACCGGGACGGGCGATGCGAAAACCTGCTACCACCGCCGCAGGCGCCCCCGACATCTCCAAGACGACGTCCACCCCCTCACCCTGCGTCTGTCGCAAGATGGCTTCTACGATATCGTCCTGCACCGGGTTGAGCAGCACGTCCGCGCCCATCTGCTCCGCCAGCTGGAGACGATAAGGATGCTTTTCTACAGCGAATACCTTGCTGGCATGGCAGGCGCGGGCGATACCGATGCTGAACAAACCCAACGGTCCGCACCCTAGCACAGCGACCGTACGTCCTTCCAGCGGTCCAGCCAGTGCGGCGTGCACCGCGTTGCCCAGCGGATCCTGAATCGCTGCCACCTCCACAGGAATCTGGGCAGGAGTAGGGCGGGCGTTGGCTTCTGGCAGCACCACCAGCTCTGCCCACACACCATCGACGTCAATACCCAGAATGCGCGTGTTACGGCAAACATGCGCTTGTCCATGCTGACACTGGTAGCACGTGCCGCACACCACGTGCGACTCGCTGGCGACGAAATCACCTACCTGACGCTCCGTAACCCCCTCTCCCACAGCGACCACCTCGCCCGCGAACTCGTGCCCCAAGATGCGCGGTGGATGGATGCGGTGCGCCGCCCAGTGGTCCCAATGCCAGATGTGCACATCAGTACCGCAAATAGACCACGCCTGCGGCTTTACCATCACGTGACCAGGGGGAATCGTGGCAGGGTCTGTTACGTCGATTACCTCGCCTCCCGGTTCGGGACGGGCTTTCACGATGGCGCGCATATTAGCTAGCTCCTTGTCGCAGCGTTCACGATTTCATTATATGCCCTCCCGCCCGCTCGCGCAAGCAAGGGTCCTGCCATGAACCCTATCTGCGTGTTCTCCGTCTGAGAGATGGTAATCCTGCATCGGGAGGAAAGGGAGAATGCAACACTGGAACTGGCGCCTCTTCGCAAGCATTCTGTTGCTCTCCATGCTAATCGCCGTGTCCATAGCACAGCAGCGACACACAACGCGCACGCCGAGCGACCTCAACGTCATCCTCATCGGCTGGGATGGAGCGGGGCGCGAGCGAGTGCGCCAGTGCCTGCAACAGGGGGAGTTACCTCATCTTGCCCAACTGGCTTCCGAGGGGAAGCTGGTGGCTATCGACATCCTGCGCACGACAGATACTAAAGCAGGCTGGACGCAGATACTCACTGGCTACGAACCCGAGAAGACAGGGGTATACAGCAATGCCAGATACCAGCCGATTCCTCCAGGATACACCCTCTTCGAGCGACTAGAGCAACACTTTGGAAAAGACCGCATCGCGACGGTCGCCGTGATGGGAAAAAGGGGCAACGTCGACGCCGACCCACCTACCAAGGTGTTGGCTGAGCCTATTGAGCGACGTGCGCGCGCGGGACGTGCGCCCGCGATGCAACGGCTACGGCAGGGCAAAATCATCACGGAGAATGGGGTGCGCTACCTCGTAGAGCCGGGCAAACCGTTCTACCATGCTAGGCAGGCGATGGACGTATTCATCAACGGGCTGATACGCGACGATGCGGTCGGCGAGAAGACATTGGAGATGCTGGAACGCTACCAGCATCAGCGCTTTTTCTTCTTTGTGCACTTCGCCGAGATAGACCACCAGGGACACCAGTACGGGGAGAACTCGAAACAGTATATCGACGCCTTGAAGTCCGCTGACCGCTGGTTGGGGAACATCGTGTGGAAGCTGAAGGAGCTGGGACTGTACGAGAAGACTCTGATTTACGTGACCTCCGACCACGGCTTCGACAGGGACAGGAATACACACGCCGATGCGCCCTACGTCTTTTTAGCGACCAACGACGCGGGCGTCATGCGCCGAGGTACTCGCGCAGACATTGCCCCTACCATCCTACACCGGTTCGGGATAGACCCGAAGAAGCTCGATCCGCCACTAGACGGGCATCCCCTGACCCAGCCTTACCGACCGCCAATATGGTGAGGCTTCCAACGAAAGGTGGCGTCGCTACACATCGGGCATTGTAAGCAGGTCGGTCGCTTGACAGGGGCGCCCTGTTGGGTGTATAATAACCTCGCTACCGCGGTCGGGGTGTGGCGCAGCTTGGTAGCGCGCCTGGATGGGGGCCAGGAGGTCAGCGGTTCAAATCCGCTCACCCCGACCATTTCCTCATCTTTCCTCAGCAAACCTGGCGAACCACTGCAGGAAACCTCTACACAGACACAGAAAGCGATAAGGTGATTGAATTCATCTACTGGAAGAGGTGAGGTCAGCGATGTGTGGATATCGCAGGTTTGCTGCTGTTTCCCTCTGCATGGCGAGCATCCTGTGTGCAGTAGCAAGGGCGCAAGCTTCACCCCGCCTCTCCCCAGACACTCCCGCGAAGCAAGGCAACCTCCTCATAGAAAGGGTGTCAGTAGAAAGACGCACGTTCCAGAAGGGGGATGCTCAGTTCAACAACGAACGGTGCATCGTGCTGCGTGTCAGGGAGACGGTCGTGAGTAGAGGTTCACGCCCCCCGATGATAGCATTTTATGTGGTCACACCAGAAGGGTTCAGCGAGCGGCTACCTGAAACAAGCTCCGCGCCACCGCCACTGGCACGTGCGGGGGAGCCGTATACCGTGACGCGCGAGCTGTGCATGCCTCTGGGTTATCCCGACAGCGTATCCTATCTGGATGTCGTGGCGCGCCTGCATGGACAACAGGGGAGTAAGCCACTGGCTCGCTGGAGGTTGGTCAACCTGCCTCGCTCAGTGCATGCGCTCAAACCGCCCGTGCAGACGCAGAACACGGCGCGCACAGAAGACTTCGAGATACAACTGGAGGCGCGCTCCGAGCCAGGCAAGAAAAAGGGGGACGAAGATTTCGGCGAACTGCTCATGGTTCACTATCGCACGCGCGTGCTGAAACCGGGCGCGGACATGCATCTACACTGGAGCATCGTCGAGCAGACGCCAGAATGGGCGGCGGAAGGAGCAACCGCCCTCAACGAGGAGATAGTCAGCGCCCTGCATGACTCTGACCAGTGGCGCGGCTCTGGAAGCACCTCCCTGTTTCTCCACTATCCACGCTACCAGCGTTACGTCCGTCTAGTGCTGGAGGGCTGGCTGACGCGCCGTCGGCAAGAGGAGCGTGCAGTGACCTTGCCTGTGCGCCAGATGCGAACGGAGCATGGGCGCATTCTGTATGTTGCTGCGCCTGATAAACCGCTGACCGTTGTGACAGGGGCTGGCACGGTCATGTTCCCCCCTCTGCGCGAGCTACAGGGATACAAACAGCTACATGCGATGGGAAGGAGCACGCAGTTAACAGACGCTACTATCCCGGTGCACATCTTTTATCGCGTCCAGCGCGCTGCTCCCATCGAGAGGAACACCGTGCGGATCGATCCGCCCCTTACCCGGGGCGGAGGAGGATTTAGTCATATGAGCGCCTCCGCAGGCTTTCCCTTCGAGACATTGGTATCCCATGTCTCGCTGAACGTCCTGCGCCAGGGAGTGCAGTTGAAGGTTCTGGGTGATAGCGAGCTGTGGACGGGGAAGAAGCATCGCGTCAGCCTGACGTTGCCCATCCAGCGAGAGGCGGAGTAGCTTCGGGCATGGTACAGCCTCGGCTTGACAACAGTGCGCTAGTGGTGATACAATCTCAGATGGCGAGTACTGCAGGGACGAGGCTTCGTACGAAGCAGCGCTGTGTCCTGTGACTCGTTGCGAGGCGCGCCCGTAGCTCAATGGACAGAGCATCAGACTTC
>JANWUV010000024.1 GCA_025057975.1 Chloracidobacterium sp. | reverse complement strand
CAGATCCTGCGCGCCGCCCAGGAGGCGTTGCGCCGGCAGGATTGGGCGACGGCTGAGCGCGAGGCGCAGGCCTTCATCGCCACCTATCCGCGCGACCCCCGCGTCGGCGAGGCGTACTTCATCCGCGCCGAAGCGCTCTATGGCCGGCGGGAGTTCACCCAAGCGGCTCTCGCCTATGACGACGCGCGCTCGCGGGTCACCGATCGGGCGAAGCGCCAGGACGTCCTGCTTGGGCTCGGCCGCTCGCTCGCCGCCATCAACGAGCGCGACAGTGCGTGCGAGGTGTTCCGCCAGCTCGCCTCGGATTTCGCCACCGACATGCGGGCGGACATCCGCGAGGCGCTGACCCGGGAGCGGTCTCGGCTGCGCTGCTGACCGATCTCGCGACCCGCTTCGCCGCCGCACTGGAGCGGCTCGGGCCGTTCGAGCCCGCGCCGTTGCTCGCGGTCGCCGTCTCGGGCGGGCCGGACAGTCTCGCCCTTGCCCTGTTGGCCGAGCGTTGGGCACGGGCAAGGGGAGGGCGGGCGATCGGTCTCGTTGTCGATCATGGCGTGCGCGCGGCCGCCGCTCTGGAGGCGCGGCTCGCCGCCGCCTGGCTCGCGGCGTGGCGCATCGAGGCGCGGATGATCACGCTGGCGGGCGTTGCGACGAACGCCGAGGCGTTGCGCCGCGCCCGCCTTCATGGCCTGGCCGAGGCGGCGGTTGCGGCGGGGGCGCTTCATCTCCTGCTTGGTCACCATGCCCTCGATCAGGCGGAGACGGTGCTGCTGCGGCTCGCGCGGCGTTCGGGCGAGGGGGGGCTCGCGGGGATGCCGGTCGTCCGGGCGCTCGGCCCCGTGCGCCTGCTGAGGCCGCTGCTCGGCGAGCCGCCGGTGGTTCTGAAGGCCTTTCTGCGCGGCATCGGCCAGCCGTGGATCGAGGACCCGTCCAACACGGGGCGGACGACGCGGGCGGTGTTGCGCGCCGCCTTGCGCGACGGCGACGGCCAAGGGGTTGGGATGCGGGCTGCCGCGCAGGTCGCGGCGGCCGCCTCCCGCCGCCGCGGCGAAGCCGAGGCACGCCTTGCGCAGGCGCTCGCGCAGGCCATCACCCTCTTCCCGTTAGGCTTCGCCCACCTCGACGCCGCTTCTTTCGCGGCCTGGGATGAAGCGCTTCGGCGGGCGGCGCTCGCCGCGCTGTTGCGCTGCATCGGCGGCCATCAACATCCCGTGCGCCAGGAGCGACTCGATCCCCTTCTGCAGCGCATGGCGGAAGGGCGGGGCGGCACGGCTGCCGGTTGCCTCCTCGCCCGCCGCGGCCCCACATGGCTCGTGGCGCGGGAGCCGGCGGCCGTCGCGGCCGAGGTCGAGATGGCGGGCGCGTCGCCGGTGCTGTGGGACGGGCGCTGGCGCGTCACCGCCATGCCGGGCTGCACCGTAGGGCCGTTGGGCGCAGCGGAGGCGGCGCTGCTCCGTCGCACCCACGCTCCGGCACGCGATGTTTCCGCCCTGGTCCTGGCCACCTTGCCGGCGATCCGGCATGGCGGCGTGCTGGTTGCGGTGCCGCCGATGCTGTATCATTCCCCAGGCCGGCTGCCGGTGCCGCAGGCCCGGTTTCGCCCCCAGGTGCCGCTTGTCGAGCTTTGGCCCGGCGAGGGGAGCCCGGGGCCATTGGAAGCTTGGTGACGAGACCCATGTTGAGTGGGCCGGCGGTTCGCGCCGACACAGATCGAGGATGATCGCCGCGTGAGCAACTTCGGACGGAACCTCGCCCTTTGGGTCATCATCGCGCTTCTGCTGGTGGCGCTGTTCAACCTGTTTCAGCCCTCCTCGCCGCGCCACTACGCGAGCCAAATCGCCTACTCCGACTTCCTCAACGAGGTCGGCAAGGGGCAGGTGCGCGACGTCACGATCCAGGGCCGGGTGGTCACCGGCCAACTGCTGGATGGGCGGATGTTCACCACCTACCTGCCGCCGGATGCCGGCACCGTGACCATCCAGAAGCTCACCGAGCGCGGCGTACGGGTGGTTGCCCGGCCGGAGGAGAGCGAGGTCAACCCGATCTTCCACTACCTCCTCTCCTGGTTCCCCATGCTTCTCCTCATCGGCGTGTGGATTTTCTTCATGCGCCAGATGCAGTCGGGGGGTGGGCGTGCGATGGGTTTCGGCAAATCGCGCGCCAAGTTGCTCACCGAGAAACACGGGCGCGTGACCTTCGACGACGTCGCCGGCATTGACGAGGCGAAGGCCGAACTCCAGGAAATCGTCGACTTCCTGCGCGATCCGCAGAAGTTCCAGCGTCTTGGCGGGCGGATCCCGAAGGGCGTGCTGCTGGTCGGGCCGCCCGGCACTGGCAAGACATTGCTTGCCCGCTCCATCGCCGGCGAGGCGAACGTGCCGTTCTTCACCATCTCGGGGTCCGACTTCGTCGAGATGTTCGTCGGTGTGGGCGCGTCGCGCGTGCGCGACATGTTCGAACAGGGCAAGAAGAACGCCCCCTGCATCATCTTTATTGACGAGATCGACGCCGTGGGGCGGCATCGCGGCGCGGGTCTGGGCGGGGGCAACGACGAACGCGAGCAGACCCTGAACCAGCTGCTCGTCGAGATGGACGGCTTCGAGTCGAACGAGGGCGTGATCCTGATCGCCGCCACCAACCGCCCCGATGTCCTCGACCCCGCGCTGCTTCGGCCGGGCCGGTTCGACCGCCAGGTGGTGGTGCCGAACCCTGACGTGAACGGGCGCGAGAAGATCCTCCGCGTGCATATGCGGAAAGTTCCGCTTGCCGCCGACGTCGATCCGAAGGTGCTCGCCCGCGGCACGCCCGGCTTCTCCGGCGCCGACCTCGCCAATCTGGTGAACGAGGCCGCCTTGCTCGCCGCCCGGCTCGGCAAGCGGGTGGTCGGCATGGCCGAGTTCGAGGCCGCCAAGGACAAGGTCCTGATGGGGGTGGAGCGCAAGTCCCTCGTGATGAGCGAGGAGGAGAAGCGCATGACCGCCTACCACGAGGCCGGTCACGCTCTCGTTGCGATGTCGCTTCCCGAGTGCGATCCGGTGCACAAGGCGACGATCATTCCGCGTGGCCGTGCGCTGGGCTTGGTCATGTCGCTGCCGGAGGGCGATCGCTACTCCAAGCACAAGTCCAAGCTTCTCCAAGAGCTCGCGATGGCGATGGGCGGTCGCGCGGCGGAGGAGATCGTGTTCGGCCCCGACCGCGTGTCCAACGGTGCGGCCGGCGACATCAAGATGGCGACCGAGCAGGTCCGCCGGATGGTCACCGAGTGGGGCATGAGCGAGAAGCTCGGCATGGTCGCCTATGCCGACAACACCCAGGAGGTGTTTCTCGGCCACGCCATCACGCAGACGAAGAACGTGTCGGAGGCGACCGCGCAGGAGATCGACCGCGAGATCCGCCGCATCATCGACGAGGCCTATGCCACGGCGAAGCGGATCCTCACGGAACGCCGCGCCGACCTCGATCGGCTCGCCCAGGGCCTGCTCGAGTACGAGACGCTGTCGGGGGAAGAGATCAAGGCGCTGCTGGCTGGCGAGCCGATCATCCGCAAGCAGGCGGAGGAGCAGCCGCAGTCCGACCAGCGCCGCTCCTCGGTGCCGACCTCGGGGCGCGTGCCGAAGACGGGCGCCGCGCCCGCCGGCGGCTTCGGGCCTCAGCCGCAGCCGAACGTCTGACGTTTACGCCCAGGTTCGCCGCCTCCCCGGTCGGCCGACGTTCCATCCGCGGTGCCGGGGCGGGTGGCGCCCACGGCTGGCGGAGCAAGCGCAGCCCTTGGCGGGACGCGGCGGAGCGGGGATAAAGCGACCGTCAAGCTCGGGGTGATACCCATCACAGGGCGTGTCGGGACGGCCGGTCCGCCGTCCGGCGCGCCTCTCCTCGGGGCAGCTGGAGCCTTCGCCGATGGCGTCCGATCGTCGTCGTCTGTTCGGAACCGACGGGGTCCGTGGCCGGGCCAACGCCCCGCCGATGCAGGCGGAAACCGCGCTCCGCCTGGGGCAGGCCGCCGGGGCGTTGTTCCGGCGCACCACGGCCGGGCACCGGCCGCGCGTCGTCATCGGCAAGGACACGCGCCTCTCCGGCTACATGATCGAGAACGCGCTCGCCGCCGGCTTCATCTCGGTCGGCATGGATGTGAACTTCGTGGGTCCTTTGCCCACGCCGGCGATCGCTTGGCTCACGCGCTCCATGCGGGCCGATCTCGGGGTGATGATCTCGGCCTCGCACAATCCGTTCGAGGACAACGGCATCAAACTGTTCGGTCCGGACGGCTGGAAGCTTTCGGACGCGATGGAGGCCGAAATCGAACGGCTCATGGATGACGCAGCACTGGAGAGTCACCTTGCCGCTCCGGGCGAGTTCGGCCGCGCGGTGCGGCTCGAGGATGCGCGCGGCCGCTACATCGAGGCGGCGAAATCGTCCTTTCCCCGCAACCTTCGCCTCGATGGGCTGCGCATTGTCATCGATTGCGCGAACGGCGCTGCCTACCGCGTCGCCCCCCTCGTGCTTGCCGAACTCGGCGCGGAGGTGATCCCGCTCGGCGTCGCCCCCGATGGCGTGAACATCAACCGGGGCTGCGGCTCCACCGTCCCCGAACACATGAAGAGCGAGGTGGTGGCGCACGGTGCGGATCTCGGCCTCGCCCTCGACGGTGATGCCGACCGCCTGATCCTGGCCGACGAGACAGGCCGGGTGATCGACGGCGACCAGATCCTCGCCCTGATCGCCGATGCATGGTCGCGCACCGGCCGGCTCACCGGGGGCGGGGTGGCGGCGACGGTGATGAGCAACATGGGGCTCGAGCGCTTCCTCGCCGACCGGGGGCTCGTGCTCGAGCGCACGGCGGTGGGCGACCGTTACGTCGCCGAACGCATGCGCGAGAAGGGCATGAATGTCGGCGGGGAGCAGTCCGGCCACATGATCCTGACCGACTACGCGACCACGGGTGACGGTCTGATCGCCGCCCTGCAGGTGCTGGCCGTCGTCGTCGAGACGGGAAGGCCCGCCTCCGAGGTGTGCCGCCAGTTCGAACCCCTGCCGCAACGCCTGCGCAACGTCCGCCATGACGGGCGGCTCGATCTCTCCCACCCGCGCATTGCGGCCGCGATCGCCGAGGCCGAGGGACGGCTCGCCGGGCGGGGGCGCCTGCTGATCCGCCGGTCGGGCACGGAACCGGTGGTGCGCGTCATGGCCGAGGCGGTCGATGACAGTCTCGTTTCGGAGGTGGTCGAGTTCGTGGCGGAAGCGATCAATTCCGTCGTCGCCGAGGTGGCGGCGTGATGAAGGGCAGGGTGCTGATCGTCGCCGGCTCCGACTCAGGGGGCGGGGCGGGGATCCAGGCCGACATCAAGGCAGTCACCTGCCTCGGCGCCTTCGCCATGACCGCCGTCACCGCCCTCACGGCGCAGAACACGCAGGGCGTGGCCAACGTACTGCCCGTGCCACCGGGCTTCATCCGCGAACAGATCGACGTCGTCGTCTCCGACCTCGGCGTCGATGCCGTGAAGACCGGCATGCTGCACGACGTGCCGGTGATCGAGGCGGTGGCGGAGGAGATCGCCGCCCTCGATCCGCCGGTGCCCGTGGTGGTCGATCCGGTGATGGTGGCGAAAGGCGGGCATCGTCTGCTCGAGGAGAACGCTGTCTCGGCCCTGATGCGCCTGATGATTCCCCGCGCCACGATCATCACCCCCAACGTTCCGGAGGCGGAAGTTCTGGCCGGTTCCGCCATCCTCTCCCTCGACGACATGAAGCGGGTCGCCGAGCGCCTGCTTTCGCTCGGCTGCCGGGCGGTGCTGATGAAGGGCGGGCATCTGCCGGGCGAGCGGGTGACCGACCTCCTCGTGACGGCAGAGGGGATGGAAGCCCTCTCGGGCCCACGCATCGCCACCCGTCACACGCACGGCACCGGCTGCACGCTCGCTTCCGCCATCGCCGCCGGTCTCGCCCAGGGTTTGGCTCTGCGCGAGGCCGTCATCCGCGCCCGTCACTACGTCGCCCTCGCCCTCGCCTCGGCCCCCGGCTACGGCCAGGGGCATGGGCCGCTCAATCACGCGGTGACGGTGGATCCTGCGCGGCTGGCGGCGCTGTCTCGCACATAAAGGCGCATTTCGTACGCGCCGAACCCGCGCCGATCTTCGGCAGAGAGCATCGTCGCGCCCACGGCTCAGTCCGGCCGTGTGCGATCTGCTCTAGGTCGCGCGCCGCCGCACCGCCACCAGCCCGGCGAGGGCGACCGCGAACACGGCGAGCGCGCCGGGCGCCGGCACCGCTTCGAGGCGGGTGCGCTCGATGAACAGGTTGTCGGCCCAGAGGGTCAAGTTTGTCGCCTGGATGAGGCCGGCTGAGCCCGTGTCGTAGGGCGGCGTAGTCACAGTCCTCGTGCGCTTTGGCAGGACCACGATCTGCATCGTCACGAGGGAGTCGCTCTCCAGCAGGAACACCTCCTGGAAGGTCTGGAACTGTCGTGACTGTCCGAGCGGGGACAGGCCCTCGCCCGTGATGAAGAAATCGTTGGGGTCGAACCGCCCGGGCGAGAGGTCGATCGAGGCGAGCAGGCTGCCGCTGGCGCCGGTGGGCACGCCGCTGCTGAAGGTGATCCCGCCCGCATAGATGCGCAGCAACGCTTCGGTCTCGATGTCGCCGACCGCAACGGCGAAGATGCTCATCGCGAAATCGCCACCGAAACGATACGCACCCGCCTGCAGGTCGACCGTCTGGTACATCGCCACGGGGGTGGGCAGGGCGCCGGGTGGCAAGCTGCTGTTCACGGTTGCGACCCAGTTCCCCTTGCCGATGCAGCCGAAGCCGAAGGCGGGCGGGCAGGTAGACCCTTCGATGCCGCCCGCTCGGTTGTGGGCCGACACGGCCCAGTGCGGGAACCCGATGACTTGGTTGAAGTTCGGCGTCTCCGAGGGTGCCGGAGATGGGTATCCCGACGTGCCGCGTTCGGTGATGATGGTCGTTTCCAGGCTGCCGTTCAGCAGCACATTCGCCTGCGCCGCCGCCGGTGCGAGGATGAGTGCAGCGCCCAAGACGAGCGCGCGGGATATCGAACGCCTGGTCAGCTCCCCTGTCAGTGCCGACCGCGCCCCCGCGCAACCGGAACGAGGATCATCATGACATCGTGTCGTTCGTCCTGCAAGACGTTCACCAACCGGGCAGGATGATGTCGGTGACACGCCTTCCCCTGCATGTCGTCGATGCCCGCCCCCACCGGCCCTTCGCCGGCAACCCTGCCGCGGTCGTGCCGCCTCGACGGGGGCGGTGCGCAGCGCCCAGGGGCGAGCGGGGCGATCGGGCCGCGCGATTGCGCGATCGGGATGAATTCGCCCAGCGTCATCCACTTGCGGTTCGGCCGCGGCAAGCGAATGACAAGCGATTGAAAGTTTGGCGAGAGGTCCATGCGCCCGTGGCCGCATGCGCGGCCTTCTGCCAAGCTAGGCTGAACGGCTCATGCCCGCCGAGGATTAGCGCCGCGCGCAAGGCATCGGCGATCTCGACCGGGCCGCGGACCGCGTCGGCCGCGGCGAAGCGAGGGTTGGTCCCGGCACCCTCCAACGCGTGCGGTTTCCCTGGGACGAGGACGGCCTACGTGCAGGGCGCCGTGCCTTGGCAGCCCGGGAACTGGCACGCCATCGGCGGCCTTGCACCTTTGCCGTTCGGATCCGATCAGGGAGAACGCGGCGTTCGGCACACCGTCGCTTTCCAGGTAAGGCGGACGAGCATGTCCGGTTACCGCTCGTGCGGGGTGTCGAGGCTGGCAAGCCGGCGCGGCGCTTTGAGACGCTCGCTTTCGGAAGCGAGACGGGTGCCGGCCGCCAGGAAGGGTGAAAGATAACCGTGTCGTGCGAACCGTCGGGTCAGACAGGCGCTGCCGCCTTGTCGCGACGCAGCATCGGGGCTATAGGCCGAGGCGGGTCACGCCCCCCCACCGGGGCGCATTGCTTCTGCAAGGGAGCTCGCCATGGCGCACACCGCCTCGCCGCCCGCGCGGCCAACCGTCCGTCCCAACAACCCGCGCTTTTCCTCCGGGCCCACCGCCAAGCGACCGGGCTGGTCGCTCGCCGCGCTCGAGGGCGCGCTGCTTGGCCGGTCACACCGGGCGAAGGAGCCGAAAGCCCGCCTCGCCGAGGTTATTTTGCGCTCGAAACGGCTTCTCGGCCTGCCCGAGGATTGGCGTCTCGGCATCGTTCCCGCCTCCGACACGGGTGCGATCGAGATGGCGATGTGGACCTTGCTCGGCCCTCGGCCCGTCGACGTGATCGCCTTTGAATCGTTCGGCGAAGCCTGGGCCACCGATGTCGTGAAGCAGCTCAAGGTTGAGCACCGCATTCTCACGGCTCCTTACGGCAAGCTGCCTGACCTGACCGCTGTCGACTGGTCGCACGATGTCGTCTTCTGCTGGAACGGCACGACCTCGGGGGTGCGCATTCCCGACGGCTCGTGGATCGCGCCCGACCGGGCGGGGCTTGCGATCTGCGATGCCACCTCGGCTGTGTTCGCGATGGAGCTTCCCTACGACCGGCTCGATGTCGTCACCTGGTCATGGCAGAAGGTGCTCGGCGGTGAGGCGGCGCACGGCATGCTGGCGCTGTCGCCCCGTGCGGTGGAACGGCTCCTCTCGCACAAGCCTGCTTGGCCGCTGCCGAAGATCTTCCGCTTGGTTTCCGGCGGCAAGCTGATCGAGGGTATCTTCAAGGGCGAGACCATCAACACCCCTTCCATGCTCTGCGTGGAAGATGCGTTGGACGGGCTTGCTTGGGCTGAGTCGATCGGGGGGCTTTCCGGGCTCATCCGACGGTCCGAGGCCAATCTTGCCGCGGTCGCGCGCTGGGTTGAGAAGACGCCGAACTACGCCTTCCTCGCCGAGGATCCGCGCACGCGCTCCTCGACCTCGATTTGCCTCTCCATCGTCGCACCGTGGTTCACCGCGCTTCCGGCCGAGAAGAAGAGCGAGGCGGCGAAGGCGATCGCCGCACTGCTGGAGTCTGAAGGGGTGGCCCTGGATGTTGGCGGCTATCGCGACGCGCCGCCCGGGCTGAGGCTCTGGGGCGGGGCGACGGTGGAGACGGCCGACATCGAGGCTGTGCTGCCTTGGCTCGATTGGGCAGCGGATACGGTCGCGCAGCGTTTCGTGACCGTTCCTGCCGGGGCGTGACGCCGATGCCGAAGGTGCTGATCTCCGACAAGCTGTCCCCGGCCGCGGTTGAGATCTTCCGGGCACGGGGCATCGAGGTCGACGTCAAGACCGGCCTGTCGCCCGCGGAGCTCCGCGCCATCATCGCTGACTACGATGGGCTTGCCGTCCGCTCATCGACAAAGGTGACGGCGGAGCTTCTGGCTGCGGCAAGGAATCTGAAGGTGGTAGGCCGAGCCGGCATCGGTGTCGACAATGTCGACGTTAAGTCCGCCACCGCCCGCGGCGTGGTGGTGATGAACACGCCGCACGGCAATGCCATCACCACCGCCGAGCATGCGATCGCCCTCATGTTCGCCCTCGCCCGCCAAATTCCCGAGGCCTCCGCCTCGACCAAGGCGGGCAAATGGGAGAAAAACCGTTTCATGGGCGTCGAGCTCTACGGCAAGACGCTTGGCATCATCGGTTGCGGCAACATCGGCTCCATCGTCGCCGACCGTGCGCTCGGGCTGAAGATGAGGGTGATCGCCTACGACCCGTTCCTGTCGGAGGCGCGAGCGGTCGCGCTGGGTGTGGAGAAGGTCGATTTGCACGATCTGTTCGCGCGGGCCGACTTCATCACGCTGCACACGCCGCTGACGGAAGGCACGCGACACATCATCGACGCTCGCGCCATTGCGCAGATGAAGCCCGGCGTGCGCATCATCAACTGCGCCCGTGGGGGGCTGATCGTGGAGAAGGATCTCTACGACGCGCTCGTCTCCGGGCACGTGGCGGGCGCCGCGCTCGACGTGTTCGAGACCGAACCCGCGACAGAGAGCCCCTTGTTCCGGCTGGAGAACGTCGTCTGCACGCCGCATCTCGGCGCCTCGACCATGGAGGCGCAGGAAAACGTCGCCCTGCAGATCGCCGAGCAGATGAGCGACTTCCTGCTGACGGGAGCAGTGACGAACGCGATCAACATGCCCTCCGTTTCGGCCGATGATGCGCCACGGCTGAAGCCGTATATGGAGCTTGCGCGCCTGCTCGGTGCCTTCGCCGGCCAACTGTCGGTGGCGCGTGACGGCGGGTTCCGCTCGGTCGCGATCGAGTACGAGGGCCATGCCGCGACTCTGAACCACACTCCGCTCACCGCGGCCGCACTTGCTGGCCTGCTCGGGCCGCTCATGGAGGGGGTGAACATGGTCAACGCGCCGGTGATGGCGCGTGAGCGCGGCATCGACATCACCGAGACCGTGCACGACCGGCCTTCCGAGTATCAGACGCTGATCCGCATCGCGGTGACGACGGATCGCGACACCCGCACAGTCGCCGGCACGCTCATCGCAGGCTCTCGGCCCCGGCTGGTCGAGATCAAGGGGATACCTGTGGAGGCCGATTTCTCGCGCCACATGCTGTACGTGACGAATGAGGACAAGCCGGGGTTCATCGGCCGCTTCGGCACCACCCTTGCCGAAGCTGGGGTAAACATCGCGACCATGCATCTCGGCCGCAACGCGCCAGGGGGCGATGCGATCTGTCTCGTCTCCGTCGACGAGCCGGTCCCGGCGCAGGTTCTGGACCGCGTGCGCGCTTTGCCACTGGTGAAACAGGCGACCCCGCTGTCGTTCTAGGGACGTCGAGCTGTGGGGGCGCCGATATCAGGG
>JANWUV010000023.1 GCA_025057975.1 Chloracidobacterium sp. | reverse complement strand
ATGGTGAAGCCGGCTCAATCAAGACCGTCTCTCAGCCATCAGCCTGATCCGGCGCGGGCAGGAGCTCTTTTATGCCAATGGCATCAAACACGTCCGCCGACCGCTAACCCCCATCACCACCACCGCAGGGGACTCCTCCTCGAGACCTCAACAAACAACTTTGTCCAAAACAAGAGCGGCGCTCGTGGATCCCACGAACGCCGCCCATCGCCGACCTAAAAACTCCCCTTTACCAGCGACCTGATGCGCCCCGCCCCCCAAGAAAAATGGGGCCATTCCCAACCCCCACCCTAAAAGACCCCATGCTCGGCAATTGCAATTTTATCATTGCGAGTGGCAATTGGCTTGATCTTGGCAATATATCTGCATTTCATATTACGCCTTCTTCATAGTATTGCGGCTTTGCTATTTTTAGATTCCCGAAAAATCGGCTTTTTAAGAATCTTCTTCCGTAAAAACCGACTTTTTACGGATCGAGCAGGGCTTCTGAGAGGAGATAATTTCGATATTGCAAGAAATAGGCGGTAACAGCAACATTGTCCTTGCCAATCGCCCTTGCCCGTCTTGGTCGTCCCAACCACAGGGTATACTCCAAGGAGCGCCGGATCGTCAAGCGCAAGGGCAATGCCCAAAACCCTCTCTGACCGGCAAGAAGTATTGGCTGAAAAGCCTTGGTCCTCTATATTATCGGGTGATTAAGAACCAGGAGGCGACCCCCCAAAAAAAACAACCGACGGCCGCCCCCCCCCTACCAAGTCGGTGTCGCCCAACGACATCCGAGGCAACCACCTCCAAGGAACAACCGGGTGAGCGGCGCACAACCTACGCTGAGAGGCGACGGAACAACCGAACTGACCGTGACGGATATTCTGGGACCGGGCGGACGGCTCAGCCGTCTCAACCGGAACTTTGAATGCCGAGCGGGACAGCTGACCATGGCTTTGGCGGTCGCGGAGACGTTGCGGCAGGGGGGGACGCTTCTCGTCGAAGCCGGCACCGGTGCCGGTAAAACCCTCGCCTACCTGTGCGCTGCCGTTTTACACCACGAACCGGTCGTCATCTCAACCGCCACCAAACAACTCCAAGAACAAATTCTCTTAAGAGACCTCCCGCTCCTCGAACGCGCGATGGAACGAAACATCAAAGCGGTGGTCCTCAAGGGACGCGGAAACTACCTGTGTCTTCACCGCCTTGACGCCGTAAGCCGCCAACCGCATAAGGTGAACAAGGCGCACCGAGCGCACCTGCAAGCGCTCCACACATGGGCGACGGAAACCCGAACCGGCGACCGGGCGGAACTGCCTGACGCCCCGGCATACGACCCGCTCTGGCGTTTGGTTGATGCGCGGAGTGACGCCTGTCTCGGTCGCACCTGTCCTCAATATGAAGACTGTTTCGTGACCCGCCTCCGTCGCCGGGCGTGGCACGCCGACCTCGTCATTGTCAACCACCACCTCTACTTTGCCGATCTGGCACTACGCCATAACGCTTACGGACCTTTCCTACCGGACCACCGGTGCGTTGTGTTTGACGAAGCCCACGAGGTCGAGGCAGCGGCGCGTTCTCAGTTCACTGTTCGGGCGAGTGTACAAACTTTTTACGAACTTCTGCGGGAGATTGCCAACACCGTCACGTTTCAAGACGAACTGGGGCGCAAGGTGCACGATAACTTGACAAACGTTAAGCGCTTGGCGACGGCGTTTCAACACCTGATTCAAAACGAAACACGCCACCAAGCGGCGACGCAAGACGGGCGACTCTCCCTGACACCGGACGACTTGCGGCGACTTCGCCACGGAACCTTGTCCACCATCGCGCCCGTCTCAAAAGGTTCAAAGAGGAGCGCCACGCCGACCGACCTTCCTGTTTTTGGACTTTTTCGCTCCGCCGTGGAGTCGTTGGCGCGAACCTTAAGACAACTGGCCGCCGCCGACGCCAACCGGTTGGTGGAACGTCTGGCGGAGCGTGTCGCCGGTTTTGCGGCCGATTTACTGCTCGTGGTCGAGGATTCCGAGGATTATATCCATTGGGCCGACCGGTCCGAAAACCCAAAGTCGGACGGAGGCCGCCGCCTGGTTTACAGCGCAGACCGTCGCGGGCGCTTCCCGTCGCACGCCGCTATGAAAAGCGACTTCCCCGCCATTGACCGGTCTCCGTCGCCCCACGTTGGATTTCTACGTGAGGACGTCGAGCGGATTTGTCGCGCCTCATGGAAACGACCAGAGCGTCGCCGACTGACGGAACTCCTTGAAAGAATCACCCCGCCGACCTACCGCCAGGCGCTGTATAGTCCGACCTCGGTCGCCCGACTCCACGGGGTTCTCCTGAAATACGAAGGTCTGCGAAGCATTACCGGGCGGGCGCCGGTACGGCGCATCCGCGACGCCGTGTACATCCCGGATGACTTCCTGACCGCCTGCCTTTGGTGCAAACGGGCCGGCGTCGCCTTTCATACTCGGCGATACCGCGAAGTCTGCGGCGTTTACTCCGTTCCCTGGAAGCATGTCTATGAGCAGGCGACCTTCCAAGGCGACGCGACGGCCTAGGACGCTCTGTGGCGAGAATGATTCCAACCAAGCGCCGCCGGCCGCCGGAGACGCCGACGCCATGATCAAAAGCCGAACCTGATTGAAAACTGAAGGATGAGGGCTTAGGTTCGCACCTCAATCAGCGACCGAAAGAAATCGCCGAGCCGAGAGGCGTCGGATTGCGAAACTTCACTAAGCACTTCGCGGAGCGGCTCAAGGCGAGCGATATGCAGTTCGGCGTACTGAATGGCGCGGCTTTGGTACAGGTGAGAACGCAGGTCCTCGTCCAGAAGCGTTTCCCGTACGAGCGCGAGGGCTGAATCGGCGGTCGGGCCGGTCCCGGCGGCCAGCGTCAACAGGCTAAAAAAGGCGTGTTGCACCACGTCGTCTTCGTAAAGCGCCGAATGGGAGAGAACATGGCGGAACGCTTGCATCGCTTCCGGGCGGCTTTGCGACAACCCTTCAATGACGGAAATGAGAAAAATCTGGCACATCGCGTCCGGCTCCGCCTGCGTCGTCAGCCGGGTTACAAAGAACTCGTTTTCCGATCCGTTCTCCAAGGCGTACAGGTCCGACAACGCACGATAGGCCTCGCGCTGAACCGTCGCGTTTCGTTCAAAGGTTGGATCACAAAAGCGTTGTAGGACCTGTGCCGCCTCGTCCGTATCTAGCGCGGTCGTCAGCGTCTTCAGTAAAAAGATGCGTAGGCTGGGAGCGGTTTCGCGTCCCTCCAACAGTAAACTTTTTAATCCGCCTCCGATCTCGGGAATCACGCCGGCGTAGGGCGCCAGAATGTAAAGCATGTGTTCCCGAAGACTGACAAAAGGCTCCAGACCGGAGCGGAGGATGCTGAGAAGTTTCTCGTAAACACGAGGCAACGCCGCCAGCGCCATGAGCTTGGAAAGCACCAGATCGGCGGCCTCGTGTGAGGATTCATAGTTGAGGTCGAGAACTCTAATACCATTTCCTGCTAAGGAGCGTGCAAACAAAGCCCTGTCCCCCAAGAGAAACCGAAGCGGAGTTGCAAAGTCTCCTTCGACAAGCGAAGAACCGTCAAAAGCAAAGTCGCCTGCAAGCCTTGTACTTGATGGTCAGCGGACAAGCCGGGTCACGCGGCAAAGTGGCCGACCTGTTGGGGAAAAATCGTAACTCTATTTCCAAGCGGCCGGCGCTGTATGAGCGCGGCGGTCTGCAAAAGCCCCCGGATATGTATCTTCCGCCGGGAGCCAAGAGCAAGATGACTGGAGCAGCGCTTGCGGATATCAAAGAGAGGTGGTGTTGCTTGGCGGCTGACGGAAGATCACCATCAATAAAGCTACGACGACCATCTGGGCGCGTGTCTGGAAATGAGAGTCAGCCGCTACGTAACATTACCTAAAAGTGATTTTAGAGCAAGTTTCAAGAAGATGCAGCGAAAAACTTGCTTACTTGTTAAAGTTAGATGAGGAAACTCGCTACAGTGATGCGGCAACTGCTCTAGTCGGGAAGTATCGTGAGATTGACCAAAGCTCAGGTGGTGGGTTGAAGATGAGACTCGGCTGGGCTTGACGCCGATTCATCGGAAAAGCATCACGGCGAAGGGGCCGCACGCGCGGGGCAGTTCCGAGATCAAAAGAGCATACGAGTATTGACACGGAATGATAGAGCCGTTGACGGGAGATAGCTTAATGCCGGCGCTGCCGAATCTGGAAGGGCGTTTGATGGAGCTTTCCCTGGCGGAGTTCAGCCGGCGGATCGTGAGAGCCGGCACGTGGTGTCATTGGATCACGCTTCGGCGCATACGACGGGAAGATCAAGCCGGCGGAGCACATCAGGTTTATCTTTTTGCCGCCGTAGGCGCCGGAGCTGAATCCGATGAAAAGGTTTTGGAAGGCGTTGGTTTTGGAAGGCGTTGAAGGATTGGCGGTCGGACCATGCGCCGGGGACGCCGGCGGAAGCGCGGGCGTTGGTGACCAAAGGGTTGAAGCGCTTTGGTGAGGAAGCCCTGCGTTTGCTGACCGGGTATGAGTATTTGATGAGTGCGTGGAGAGAAGTCACCGCATAGTCTCTATCGGGAAGTAGTTTAAATTAGTCTCCTCTGCGTTCCTCGGCGACGAACCTGTGCAGGCAACCTATTGTAGAGGCAGGCAACGCACCTGCTCTTCCCATTCCCCTTCCAGGCTGCATTCAGCGATGAGGAGAATGTCCTCGATGACAACCCTCACGGGTACTTGGCGACCGACTTCAAAAACGCCGGGCATTGACTGGTCGGCGCGCACACGCGCGTCAGCGTAGCGCGTGATCGTCGTCACATCATGCGTCAGCAACACGCGCTGTTCCCGAGTCGCCCATGCCAAGAGCGTCGGGTCGTCCGCCCCCGTCAAGCCAACGTCTTGAACCACGCACAAGATCCAAGTCAGGTTTGCGGCGGATCAAGCCACGCACAATGTCGTTGTTGAAATTTTCATCGGCGGCCAGACGCACCATGCTTACGGCGTCACGCCGGAGCGCCGCGCCAACAAACGCACTCGAACGCCGGTCGGCGCCCGACGGGCTTCGTTGGCCTGCCGCGCCGCTTCCGCCTGTTCGCCACGACGCTTCAGATAAGCGTCCACGTCCGGGCGGCGTCTCAGATAGTAGGCAATGACGGCGTACACGTCGGCCAACGGAAGGGATGGGGACTGCGCCGTGATCGTTTCCGCCGTGGCCTCGTCCAGAAAAGCGGACACCACCGTGTCGAGCGTCGCCCGTGTGTGGCCAATGCGGATAACGCCGTCCGCGTCGGTCACGAGCGGGATGGCTTCGATGGCGGGTGGGGGCGTCATTGGCATGGCCTTTTAGAGTGTTCAGTGTTCGGTTTTCAGACGACCCGCCATGGAACACGAAACACTCGCCACGCACAACTCAAACCGGTTGCGCCTCCATCCGCGCGCAGCGGCGCTGGGGCGCGCTTTTTACATTTACTGTTTTATAGTTTTCTGTATTTGTAAAACGCTTGTCGCGGGGACGGCGCGTCTGTTGACACGGACGGGACGGCGCGCTATGCTGCGTTTTTCAGTTTTTGCAGAAAACCGGAGCGAGGCGATGGGCGTCGTCGGGTTGGTCAATCACAAGGGCGGCGTCGGCAAAACGACGCTGGCGGTGCATCTGGCGGGCGCGTGGGCGCTGGCGGGCGCGCGGGTGTTGCTCATTGACGCCGACCCGCAGGGGAGCGCGTTGGACTGGGCGGCGGCGCGGGCGGAGCGCAGGCGGGCGCCGCTGTTTGGCGTGGTGGGCGTGCCGCGCCCGACCCTGCACCGCGAGGCGGCGCAGTTCCGGCGGGACTATGACTGGATTGTGATTGACGCGCCGCCGGGCGCGGCGGCGGTGACGCGCTCGGCGTTGCTGGCGGCGGACGCGGCGCTGATTCCGGTGCAGCCGTCGCCCTACGACCTGTGGGCGGTGACGGCGACGGTGCGGCTCGTCGAAGAGGCGACTACGTACCAACCGCTCCGGGCGGCGCTGGTCGTCAACCGGCGGATCATAGGCACGGTGATCGGACGAGCGGCGCAGCAGGCGGCGGCCGGCTGTGGGTTGCCGGCGTTGACGACGGTGGTGAGCCAACGGGTGATCTTTGCCGAGGCCGCCGCCGCCGGACGTGTGGCGCAGGAAATTGACCCCAGAGGCGCGGCGGCGCAGGAAATCGCCGCGCTGACGGCGGAAGTGGAGGCGATGCTGTATGCGAGCGAAAAAAACGAAACACGTGGAGTTGCCCCCGAAGCCGACCACCGCGAGCGCGGAGGCGTGGATTCAGGGCGAGTTTGACGCGCCGACGAACGACAGTACAGCTTCCATGAGCCGGCTGACGCTCGACCTACCGACCTGGCTGCATCGTGCGATCAAGGCCGACTGCGCGCAACGCGGCGTGAAGATGGCGGAGGAGCTGCGCCGGCTCCTCATCGAGCGTTACGGCCCAACCGGGCGACAACGAACCGGGAGGCGTGGATGAACCCGTGACGCCATTGGCTTTCTTATGTGCAGCTTACTTCACGCCGCTCGCGGCGACCGCGCCGACCTTTTTAGGCGCGGGACTCGGCGGGCGCGCGGCGCTCCCGCTGAGGCCGGGCGACCCGGCGACCGTCGCCTTCCTGATGCAAAAGACGGGCTAGCCCATCCCCGATCCCGGCGTGACGCTTCGTCAAGTCGTCCGCGACCCGCAGAGACGGTGGCTCGTCGCGGGCGACTTTGACTGGCGCGACCCGGCGACGGGCCTGCGGCGGCGCCGGCTGCTGCGCCTGCTCTCCGACGGGCGGCTCGACCCGACCTTCCCGCAACTCACCCTGCCCGGACCGCTCACGGCGGTCGGCGTCCAGCGGGAGGTTCATCCCCGCGTGCGCGGGGAACGCGCTTCTCACAACCTACTGCATCCGCAACGGTTGCGCCAGCGCCAACAGGCTACCAACAATGATGCCCGCCGGACGCTGTATTTCCACAAGGAAATCGTGATCTGCCGAGTTGTCAAAAGCGCACAGCGTCATGGCTTGGAGCCGCCTCGATCCGCGTCTCGGTCGGTGGGGTTTCCTCAGGCAGAAACTGCACAAGCTGGACACCGTCAAAGTCAATCGGGATGCGCCGGTTCTTGCCAAGGGTGCGAACCTCAAAGCCGGACTCCGTCGGGGCTGACCACATCATCACCGCATTGCCGTCTTCAAGCCCACGCTCGACATTATCCCAAATGTACTCGCGCACGCGCTGTGAATAGACGCCGACATAGACACCGGCTCGCGCCTCCAGCAGCCAGATGGCAAGGCGACCGCGCAGGCGCGGCGGCGCATTTTCAACCACGATGACCATCATCGCCAAGGCGCTCCGGGTTGGGAATCGCCGGACCAACCGCATCCGGCGGCGGTGGGGTCAACTCGCCGGCCGCGAGCGTTTCCTCAATCAAAGGAATGAGGCGTTCAAGCAATCTTGTCCGCCGAAAAACATCGCGGCAGGCCAGACGAACTTCGCGCTCGACGTTGGATGAGGGCCGACTTTGTCCGGCGACCTTGAAGGCGACCGGCGCGACGGTTTCAAACTTGACCAAGTCGGCGATGTCATAGACGAAAGACAGCGGCTTGCCGGTGTGAATAAAGCCGATAGCCGGCGCATATCCGGCCGCCAGCACGGCGGCTTCAGTCACGCCGTAGAGACAGGCGTTCGCCGCGCTAAGGCACCGGTTGGGCAAGTCGCCGGATCCCCACTCGGTGTGGTCGTCGTTCCGCCGCGTCCAAACCACGCCGTACTGCTTGGCGAGCAATTCGTACATTTTGCGCACCCGGACGCCTTCAATGCCGCGCAGTTGCTCAACGCTGCGCTTGGCGGGCGGCTCTTCCTTGAAGCGCAGCGCGTACATCTTTCTGACAACCTTGAGCCGCGCCGTCTCGTCGAGCGCCAGCTTGGCCTGATAAAGCAGCTTGTCGGCGCGCGCGCCGCCGGGCTGTCCGGCCGAGTAAAACCGGACGCCCGCCTCACCGCACCAAATGATGAGCGTACCGACCGTAGCGGCCAGTTGAGCGGCGCGGTGCGACAGGCGCGTGCCGGGTTCAAGCATCAGGCAAGCGACGCCGCCGATCGGGATGTGCGAGCGGACGCCGTTTTTATCCACGACGACGAATGCACCATCGAGGACGTCAATTTCGCCCCGCTCCACAAAGAGGAGCGAAAGTCTTTCCTTGAGCTGAATAGGCTTGAGTGGTTCGAGCATCCGTGCCTCTCATCCCCGCGTGCGCGGGGGACTGGGGCGCGTGTAAAAGCGCCCGCGCCGTTCGGCGACCTCATCCCCGCGTGCGCGGGGGACTGACAAGCGGCGCCAGTGAAAGCAACCCGCAGCCAAAGCCCTTGGCCGCGCCAACCCCTTGGCTGACCGCTGCGGAGAAAGCCGCAGCGTCGGTGACGGTGAGCCATCCTTCAAACAGCACCGTCACAAAGCGGATGGGAGCTGAAGCGGCTGACTTCCGGAACTGCGTCCAGCCTTCATCCTGAACAAGCACGCCGGCCGGCGCGACGGTAAACCCAAGCCGCTTTTCTCCGAGACGCTTCAGCCAATCGAATTGGCGCGCTTCGCTCAGAACGGCTAGACGCTTGCCGCGTTGCTGTCCCCCATCCTCCGCGCGCTTCGTGCACGCCGCCGCCGCTTCTTCGGGGCGTTGGGCGTAGGTTGGATTGGCGCGCAAGCGGAAGCGAAAGCGGTCGCCCTGCGCGAAGTCAAGCACCAGTTCTTTGGTGCTGTGGCGCACATCAACCTCACGCACCAGCGCCGACCGATCCGGCGCGATGCCGCTTTGCACAAGAATGCAGAGGTCAATCCGGCCGGCGGGCAACGGCTCAACGCGAAAGAGGATGCGGGCCGCGCGCCGGGCTTGCTCGGCCGCCGCCCGCTGTTCCGGCGTCATGTGGGGTTGCATCATTGGAATGTTGGGAAAACCGCGCATCACGGTAGCGTGCGCCGCGTAAGAATTCAGCAGCAGCCGCTGCGCGTGACGCCGACGGAGGTCAAACTGCAGCCGACTCAGAAACAGGCGCATCACCATGCGTTTCCTCCTGTCTTGGCGGAAGAGGGGCAAAGAAAGTCTTGACCCGCCGCGCAGCAAAGCGACGCGCGCCTAGCGCGAACGACACCGGCGTGTCGCGTCGCGTGTCGGCGCTGGGTTCGCCCGCGCGGCACTCAACGACAAAGCGAACTTGCCGCTGCGCGTCCGACCGGCGGGGCGGCCATGGGTCAATCGAGGGGTAGGTACGGAGGGCTTCTTCGAGGGGGATTGCTTGCAGACCATCCAGCAACCGGATGGGTTCCGCCGGCACAAACGCCTTGCGTCCAAGGAAAAGCGGCCAGACCGGGCGACGCAGCGCCTCGTGCAGTTGACGCAGCAAAGCCGCGTCAGAGCCTTCCAGACCAACCAGAAAAGCGGCGTCGGCCAAATAGGCGCGCTTCGACACCAGCGTGTCAAACTCGACTTGCCCGGGCCGGATCTCCTGCACCGTATGGTAGTCGGCGGCGACCCGACCTTCCCGATCCACCCGAACGCCCATGCGAAGCTGCGCCAGATCATCCAACGGAGTGTTGCGGTCGCGTCCCAACGCGGCGCAGAGCAGCCCAATCACGCCGCTTTTGGACGGCTCATGCTCCGTGTCGCGCTCGTCAAACCGGCTGCGCGTCCCCCATGACTGCATCGGCGCGACGCAGCGCAGCAACAGCGTCATCGTCATGACAGGTTTCCTCCGGCGGTCAGCGTCGCCAACATGTTTTCAACTTCGGCGAGGAGGTCTTTCAGCGAAGGGGTATCAGGGTTCTCTAGCGAAACGACCCAGTCGCCGACGATGTGGGCGTCATAGACGCGCGTGAGCTGCGCCAGATGCTCTTCCAGTTTTTTGATGGAGCTTTGGACAATGTCTTCGTCGGCCGTGGGTCGCGCGGGCTTCAGGAAGGCATTCGCCAGCGACAACGGCTCACCACCGCCGCGAACCAGCACCCGCACGTACGACGGCAGGTTGCGCGCCGCCAGGCTGTTTTGCTTGCCGGTCGGCGTCGCCAGCACCGCCGCCTCGATGAAGCCCAGCGTCGCGCCCTTGGCGAGTTGCCTGTCACCGCCAAGGTTCGCCGTGAGGAGATCAAAGTTGAGGTTGGCGTAGCGATAATAGCACGCGCTGTTGAACTCCACCTGCCCGATCATGTCCGCTCCGGGCGTCTCGTCGGGACGCAGGTCGTCCACCGCCGTGTAATAGTCCATTTCCATGGCGATCTCATGGGTGGAGATGGCATGCGCGACCTGGCAAGCGGCGTTGACCCCCATGTTTTTCTGGTCGGCGACCATGCGCCCGAACAAGGCAATGTCGGCGGCGTCGGTCGAGCTGAAAACCTCAGCGACCTCTTTTTGGATGTCCTTTGGGATGGCGTCCTGAGCGGCGGTCTTTTGGCGTCGTTTGTCTTTCTGACCGCCGGACGAGGTCTGGTTGTCGTCGGACGGCGCAGGCGGCGTGATGGCGACGAGCCTTGCCCAGTGTCGGCAACCAATCTCGATGAGCGCGTCAATTTCTTTTTGTCCAAGGTAAAGCAGGTACTGGGTTCGGTCGTCATCCTCGACTTTGAGCCGGACGGCATTGAGGAGATTTTTGCCGACACGTTTGGCGTCATCTTCCGACCCCGGCATATCCCTCTGCCTGAAGCCCGTGACCAATTGCTCCAGCAGGCGCTGTGTGCGGACGCCGAGATCCCCATGATGTTTCATCACGCTCTGTTTGAAGGCGTCATGCCGGCGAATGCTACGCTTGAGGCACTGGCTCGAAATTCGCGCGCGGCGCGTTCCGCCGAAGTAACAGTCTTTAGGCGCTCCGGTGTCGTCGCGGTTGAGGTTGGATGGGGCGAAGTTTTGCAGAATGTGCAGCTCGATGAACATAGTCATGCCTCCGTTTCGGTTGACGTTGTTGCCGCGACCTGACGCTGTGCCTGCGCATTGGCGTCGCGCCAGTAATCACGCGCCCAACGAAGCTGGACGCGCCGATCTTCACGCGACCAGTGTGTGAGATCGGTCAGCAAGCGGTGGTAGTTGACGGGAACGCTTTCAGCCTTGAGCAGCGCGAAGGCATGACGCAAATGGTTCGGCGCGTCATCCAAGTGTGCGTCAAGCAAAGCGGAAAAACGGCGCTCAAGGCTGGCGGCGCCGCTTTTCCGCCGGTGGCGCAACTCGGTGAAGCTTCTCCCAAGAGACCACGCTTGGTCGGTGTGCAGCGGATGAAAGGCGAACAATCCCGCAACGAGATAGCGGCAGAGCCGTTCCGTTTCAGAGCATCCTTCCGGGACGAACGGCTCTACATAATGGAATGTGTCATAGCGCAGGCCAGGATGGCTCAGCCCGCGCCGCAGCCGCGCAAACGCCGTGTTGCGCTCCGACACAAGGGATGGGTTGTTTTCCAGCTCAATGAGCCGATTGATCAACAGATCAGACATAGCCAAACCTCGCCTGAGCATGAATGAAATCCAGGTCGTTCAAGCCATCACTGAGGACTGGGCGGGCGACGGCGACTCAGCCGTTGTGGGTTGGTGACGGGCAAGCGCCCGCTCCAGCTTCTGTTCAGCCATGACGCGCGCCCGCAGTTCGCGCATCGTACGGTTGAGACAGTTGTCGGCGGCGCGGTCGAACGCCCGCCGCGCCGTGGCGACGACCTCTGTTTTCCATTCCGTGAGTAAGGTCTCCGCGTCCTGACTGGAGAGCGCAGACAAAAAGCGGCGAAAGGGGAGGTCGAGCGCCGCCCAATAGTCGCGCAGCGCACCTAATGATTTGGCGAGGGCGGCGACGCGCCTGCCGTCCACCTTCCGCTGCGGATCGCCGCCGTCAAGCAGCCGTCGCGCCAGCGCTTTCGTCGCTGTATCCAGCGCCTCGCCGACGGCCTCGGCGTGCTGCACGGCGTGTTGCACCTTCCCGACCAACTCTGCGTCGGACAGGAGTTCAAGCGGGAGCGGCAAAGTTTCCTGCCGCCAGAGCAGTGGCTTGGCTTGGTCGTTGACAAGCCCAAAGACGGCGCAGCGGAGCGTCTTTTCCTGTGGGAGAGATACATCCTGCGCCAGTGCAGCTGCCTGCCGGAAGGTCAGTGGACGCTGATTGTCCTTTTCTCGACTGAAAGCAAACAGGCTGCCGGCGTCGCGCCACAGCGCTTTTTCCGCCGATAGGCCGAGGGGTTGGAATGCGGTCTTTTTGGCGCCCTGACTTGGCACGTAGGCGCACATCGGATCACGCAGAGGCAAGTCGGGCGGAAGAGCGTACGCCTGTCCAAAGTACATCCGGCGTACGCGGAGTCGTCCATTCTCCGTCTCGGGCAATAGCCGGATGTGGCGGCTCATCCACGTGAGGTAGTCGAGGTAGCCGTCCGGGGTCCGCTCCCCAAAGGGCGGGTGAGGCAGTTGGTCGCGCTCCCAAATCGGACAATCCGCCTCAGTGGACTTGATTTCCTCTAGATACTCGTCGGCGCAAGTATTGAGCAAAAGCGTCTCAAACAGGTTTTCGCCAAGGATCAGTACGACGGCGGCGCCGGCCAGCGGCCCCTTGGCGCGGTAGGGAAGCTGACCGAATGGAACGCTGACAAACCCCTTGCCGCCGGGCAGCGCCATCAGTTGCGTGGCGATGAGCGCGCGGGCGACCTCGTCCGGCGCGAACGTTGGGTCGCCGCTCTCCGGCGGGTGCACGAAAAATGGACGGCTTAATCAGTAAAGAGGTCGGCCGCCGGGGACGGCTCGCCGTTTTCAGCGGCAAAGCCGGCGGTTTGGAAGAAAGGTTTCTCACGTGAAAACAAATCAAAGCGATCACGGTATCGCTCAAGGTAGCTGTGGATGCTTTCAAGTTGTTGACCGGCAAACCTTCCGGCTTGCCAGACGGTGTCCCAATCCTCAACCGAGCGCAGCCGCGTGGCGCGATGCAGGACGGCCAACAGCAGCCGATGGAGCGCCGCCACGACAAGGGGGCTATCGTCCTCGATGCCCCGTAAGTGGTGTGCATGCGCGAAGACGTCCTTGAGGCTGACGTGGCGCGTGTCGCCGTGCTGTGTCGTCACCGGCAACCAAGGCTCATCAAGCAGAGAAAACGAGAGTGGAGCAGCTGGTGGTTGGTCCTTCGTCATATTCCAATCTCCCTTGACAAAGCGGCGAGCGCCGGGCGCGCCTCTCGTTAGAGCCGTTGCAGAAGAACACCTAGCTCCGGATCGAGCGCAAGCCGATACTGCCCATGTTGAAGCGAGTTGCCGTGCAGGATGGCCGGCTTCACAAACTTGAGTTGGGGTGAGGCTTCCCAAGCAGGAACACTTGGCCGGCCTTTGAAGTAGTTCACCCATTCGGGATGACTGAGCACAACGCTTCGCTTGAGGATGTCGCGCGTCGTCGCTGTGTCCGGCTTGGCGCTGAGATCAACAGGTCGTCGTCCATCGGCGTCGAGATACATCCGCCCGTTGCTCTCGTGCAGGAGCGCGACGGTGATGGAAGGACGCGCCAAGCGCGTCATAGCCGCCGGCGCAGTTTCTTCGTCGAGACGTTCAGCAAGCTTGGTGAGCAGCCGCGAGTCAGGCTGTGTTGGATCAAGCTGCGGCAGGGCGACCGCATGCACCGTGAAACCAATCAATTGGTTCTCCGCGTGAATCGCTTGCGCCCACGCTTGGCGCTTCGCCTCGGTGGCCGGAGGCGCGGGGACGAAATCGGGGCCGTAAACTTGGCTCATCAGCACCGGAATATCGTCCGGGAGGTGGAGCGGCTGATTTGGGCGGGACGCGACATGCCTCTTGAGCGCAAGAGCCGTGTTGTGCAGGAGCAACGGCTCATAAAATGAATTCCGATTCGCCGAAATCAGGGCGGCTTTCAAGATGAGGCGGCAACAGACAATACAGCGTGGCGGTGTCCAGTCCGGTCGGGCGGCGGCGCTGATGCCGATGGAGTCGCCCGGCGCGCTGCAAAACCAGATCAACCGGCGCTAATACCGTGAACATCAAGTCAAAATCCACGTCCAGACTTTGCTCCATGACCTGCGTGGCGACCACGACGGCGCGGTGCGGACGCCGTCCGTCTTTGCCGAACAGCGCTTTGATCCGGGCCTCAATCGCCAGCCTTTGCTCCAGCGGAAATCGGGCGTGAACCAGAATCCATTCAGCTTCCATCGCGCAGCCAAGGCGTTGCTTGAGGTAAACAAAAAGCTCTTGCGCGTCGGAGACGGTGTTGACCAGGCAGGCGGCGCACCCGCCATCAATGAGCTTGGCTGTGAGGAGGGCGGCAAGTTGCTCCCAGCGCGCATCGGAAGCAACCTCAAGCAGTTCCAGCTGAACCGCCCGGCGGTCGGTCTCAGCGATCGGGATGCTTTCAGAACAGACCTTGTTGCTGCGTCCAACGGCCATCACGCCCGGATAAGGAGCGGCAGGCAGCGCGCTTTCATCAAGCGTCGGCGCATAGGCTTTCAGGAGAGCGCGACGCTTGTCGGTCGGCAGCGTCGCCGACAAGACAATCACGGATGAGCCAAGCGCGCCTAGCCAGTTGACGAGGCGAAAAAGCGTTTCGCTGGTGTAGGTGTCGTACGCATGCACTTCGTCGAGAATGACGACTTTGCCCGCCAGTCCAAACAGCCGCACAAACATGTGCCGCGTCTGAAGGACGCCCAGCAGCGCCTGGTCAATCGTCCCGACACCCAGCGAGGCCAAAAGCCCGCGCTTGCGCGCCGTAAACCAGCCTGAAGCGCGGACGCCGCCGTGCTCATCAGCGTCATACACAGCGGTGGCGCTCACCTGTCTGAGCTTTTCGTAGCTTTCGTTGATGTCGGCGTTGCCGTGCAAGAGGTGCAACTCCACGTCCCCCTTTCTAGCCGGATGATGCCGGATGAACTCCAGCAATCGTTCGAACATCGCATTGCCGGTCGCTTGCGTGGGGAGCGCGTAGTACCAGCCGCGCAGCCGGCGCTTATGCAGCCAACAGTCGGTGATCCCCAGCGCCGCCTCCGTTTTCCCGCCGCCCATCGGATACTCAATGACCACCAGACAGGGCTCGTCAAAACGACGGGCGACTTCCCAAGCGACAGTTTGACAGGCATTCGGCGTAAAGCCGGGCAGGTAGGTGAACAGCTGCTCCAGTGCGCTTTCGCCGGCCGTCAAAGGGGCGTCGGTCAGATGCAGCTCTGCAAGAGCGGCGTGTACTCGCTGTTGGCGGTCGGTCACGTAATCGTCTAGGTCGAGGTCGGCGTCACCGCAGTAGGGAAAGCGATCTTCCTGCGATCCGATCCAATCGGCCAAGCACGTCAATCCAGCGAGTTTGATGAGGAATTCCGGACGGGGCGGCGCGCAAAAGGGAAAGGACGACCAATCCAAACCAAAGGCCTGGCGCAGTGTTTCCACAAGACGCCGACGGGCGTCTGTCCACTGACCTTGGCCGGCGCGGGCTTGATTGAAGTCCACGTGGAAGACACCGTGGTGTCCGCCGACGGCGCGCGCCAGTTGGTTGGCATGCGCGATAGACAATCGCGATTGAGTTTGTTCTGTCAGGAGTTTGGGAAGCGTCGCCAATGTGACCCTTCCGTGGTCATCGTCATCGTTTTGGCTGAACTGGAAACCAAGGCGTTTCTGCTGTTGCACGATTTCCAGATCGCTGCGTTTGTTCTGGAAGCCCGGCGAGATTTTGCCGACATCGTGGCAGGCGACGAGCAAGGCCAGCCACAGACCTTGCTGACGGTCAGGCTCGTCGAAAAACAGCCGCCGCCAGCCGGCTTCCAGCAGGGCGTGCGCGACAAGTCCCACGTCCAGCATGTGGAGCAGGGCGGAATGATAGGGAGGGTGCTTGACTTCCTGCGGTTTGCCGGCCTTGCCCCAGAAGAGCGCATGCTGAGGCCATACCTGACTGAGTGTTGGCAGAGACGTTCCAGTGCTCAACCGCGGTGTGTGGATTCCACCGTCTGGTAATACGTCAGCATATCCGCCGCTTTGCGGCGCACCATCTCGCGCAATGCTTCCGGCGCAAGGACGCGGGCGCGCGCGCCGTACTGCAGCACCCACAGCTTGACCCCTTCCAGCGCGCCCACTTGCAGCGTCACGCGCAAACCCCCGTCGGGCAGGTCGTCGTACCGCGCCGTCGGATGCACCTTGCTTTGCTGCCGAATCCATCGCGCCTGATGCGCGTCAAACGCCACCACGACTTCCTGCAGCACCCCGCCGCCCCGGATCATCCCAAACCCCGCCGCCAAGTACGCCTCCAGATCAAACCCCGGCGGCGGCTCGAACGCCTCGTTGAGCAACTCCAGCGCCCGAATCCGACCCAAGTGAAAGTCGCGCACTTCGCCTCGCAGGTGGTCAAACGCGATGACGTACCACTCGGCCTTGGCGCTGTGCAGATGCAGCGGGTCAATCGTCCGCGTCTTGGTTGCGCCCGACGACTGCGTGAGTAGGTCATCCGGACGCGCCGCCGCGCGCTGACGGCCTGCGACAGCGCGTGGAAATGCGTGATGTCAACGGGGCTTGTCAGCGGCGGCTCGACCGACGGCGCCGCCAACAGACGCGACACGTCAATCGAGACCGTATCGGTGAGCGCCGCGGCGACTTTACTCAGGGTGTTGGTGATGTCGGCGGACAGCGCGCCGCCGTACGCTTGCGCGAGCCGCTCGGCCATCAGAATGGCGACGGTCTTGCCCTCCGTGAGCTGCACCCACGGGAGGGAATGGACCGGCGCAGAGTAGTCGAACCCGCGCCGTTTGGCGCAGTAGGTCAGCGGCAGCCCGAGGCGGTCGCGCATGTAGGTGATGGTTGCCTGAGCGGTTTTGCGGGAAATCTCAAACCGCTCGGCGATGCGGGCGGTGTTGGGGAAGCGTTTGGCTTGGATTTCGCGGTGAATCCAAGTCAGGCGCTCGGTGAGTCGGATATGGAGGCGAGGTTTGGTGGTCATACGGGGTAGTCATGGCCGACCGCCCGATTGTGCTGGCGATGGC
>JANWUV010000022.1 GCA_025057975.1 Chloracidobacterium sp. | reverse complement strand
GTCGAGGGCGTCACGCTGACGCGGGCAAAGAACTGGTGAATGTCGCTGAACCGATGGTCAATCCGCAGCGCCGGCAGGAACGTGCGTTCGCGTGTGGTGTAGTTGCCCAACAACGTCGTGACGGGCCGGAAACTACCGGTCGCCAGCGGCACCGGCGAAACCACGCCGGGGCTAGTGAGACCCAGCGCCGCCAAGGTCGGAAACACCGCCTGCCCGTTGGTTTGGCGTCCCGTCAAGCCGACGCTCGACCCCTCGCGCGCCAAAAAATAATAGGTGTTCAACGCCTGAAAGCTCGCGTTGGTCAACAGCGCCGTTTGCACCGGCGCGGGCAGCGCTGTGAAAGGCGTCGTCAGCGGAATGCCGGTCGCCTGCGACAAACTACTCAGCGCCGTGGTGAGAAAGGCGGCTTGCTGCGGCGTCACCAACGCCGTCTGCCCGCCAATCGGCACGAAAAGACCAGCCGGCAGGTTGGACAACCCCAAGTTCGGTGAAGTCGCCAGCAGCGCCGGCGGCGTGAAGGTCGTAAAGCCGAACCCGTTCCGCCCGGTGATGTTGAAGCCCGTTCCGTTGAGCGTCTGCGCTTCAAACGACAGGAAGAAAAACGTCTTGTTTTTGACGATGGGGCCGCCGAGCGTAAAACCGCCCTGAAAGCGCGTTTCCGGGTAGTCCCGCACGCCGGCGAAGGCGTTGTTGGCCGAGTAGGCTTGGTCGCGCAAGAAGGCGAAAAGGTTGCCGCGCAAGTCGTTGCCGCCGCCCTTGGAGACGATGTTGATGACGGCCGAGGAGGCGCGTCCGAACTCTGGCGCGTAGCTGTTGGTCAGGATTTGGAACTCTTGGACGGCTTCCTGCGAGACAGTCGCCCGGACGCCGTTGACACCAGCGTCGGTGGCGTCCGCGCCGTCGACCGAGACATTGTTGGCGCGGGCGCGCTGCCCGCCGAAGTTGAGGCCCGACGTCGGCGCGACGCCCAGCTTCGGCTGGTTGTCGCGCGTCGTGGTCGAGGTCAGGAGCGTGAACCCGACATAGTTGCGACTGCTGGTCGGCAAATTGTTGATGGCGCGCTGGTTGATGGTTTCGGCGACCGACGTGCGCGAACTTTCAATCACCTGCGTTTCAGCCGTGACGACAACTTCCTCCGTAGTCTCGCCGACCCGCAAGGTGAAATCGAGCTGCGCCGCTGCGCCAATCGTCAGCGTGACGTTGCGGTTGACGGCGCGGGCGAAGCCAGCCGCTTCGACGCTAATCTCATAGGAGCCAGGCGGTAAGGCGATGAATTGATAGACGCCGTCATCGTTTGTCGTCGCTTCACGGGTGAACCTGGTACGCTCCTCGCGCGCCGTCACCTTGGCGCCAGCAATGACTTTACCGCTATCGTCGCTGACGATGCCGCGCAGGTCAGCTGCGTTCACCTGAGATTGGGCGAACGTCGTCGTTGGAACAAGCACCGAAGGTATCATCAATGAACATGCGCCAAGACATACACTCAACAGCCCACGGCGCAGGTGATACAGCAGCATGGACGTGACTCCTTTTTCCATAGATTGCTCGATGGCGTCCGGGTGGACGCCGCTGGTGAGGTTTTTACGGGTGGACATTCAACGGCTACAGAGCGCGACCACGGCCGCCGCCCGGCAACGCTCAACGCCTACGCCGCAAAGACACTTTCCGAGGGAAATGAGATGAACGCCCAGCTTTCTAGCATGTTGCTCAAGTCCAGCGCAAGCGTGCGTCATGCGCGTCAACCCATCGCTGGACAGTATTTTGCAGCGCGTTATCGCAGCTGGACGATGTGGTTTTTGGGTTTCCTCGGCGGTATCGCCGCGTTCAACGGGCTGCTTCTGTCGCCTTACGCTGCGCCGCCGCTCTGGGCGGCACAGACGCCCGAACCGGTCCTTGGAACCACTGCCTATGGTTTTTCCACTACCGCGCCGCCGGTGCGCGCCGCCGACATTGAAGCGCGGGTGCGCGAAGCGTATCGGCAAAACCGCGAGGTGGACGACGTAGCGGCGGAGATTGATCAACGCGGCATCAACTTTGAGATGACGGAAGCCTTCGGACGCAAAATGCGTTTCTTGCGGGCCGCACAGGTTGAAAGCGCCCTGTGGCGGGCTGACGAACGCCGTCGGGCTGTCGTCGCGCGACCACAGCGTCCGGCGGCGTTGCCGGCGGACGACCCCAACGTCCCCCTTTACCGCGAAGAGCAACCGTTCATTGAGCAAGTGCGCGCTGTCACCAAGGCGTATGTGTCGAGCCTGCCTGACTTTACCGCCCGCCAGCGCGTCCAGCGGTACTACCGCGTCGGCGGCGCGCCTTGGCGACTGGGTGACTACCTCGAAATCGCCGTCGCCTATTCGGCGGAAAAAGGCGAAAGGCTCGAACTCAAACTCCACAACGGCGTTTCCACCGTGTTAGGTCTAGAAGAAGTCGGCGGGCTGACCTCGACCGGACAGTTCGCTGGTCTGCTCAAGTCGCTCTTCGACGACGAATCACAAACCCAGTTCCGTGACGCTGGAACAGCCGACTTCTACGGGCGCATCTGCCGTGTGTTTGCCTACATGGTCGAGACGGCCCACTCGCGCCAGAGCATTCAGGTCGGCAAAGCGCGCACCATTGCAGGCTACCGGGGGCGGCTGCTAGTTGAGCCAGAAACGCGCCGCATCGTTCGGCTGGAATCCGAGTGCATTGATCTGCCGCGTGATTTTCCCGTTTCGGAAGCCGTCTCGGTTGTTGAGTTCGGCTGGGTCACCATTGGTGACAACGATTATCTCATGCCGGTCGCGGCACGGGTGGCGCTGACCGACCGCAAGGAGGGCATCGTTTCGCTCAACTGCATCACCTTCCAGAAGTACGGCAAGTTCGAGACAACCGTCGTGGTGGAGTGAGAACACGAGGGCTTCTCGACTATTCGGCGTGCACTAGGGCTTTTTGTTCCTTTTCGAAGCCACTTTCGGCGGCAGGCGGTGGGCTACACAGCACCCCTGAACCGGCTAAGTTGTGACGTCAAGCAGTGGGTGAAGCGGCAGGGAACACTTGCCGTTCCTGACCTGCGCCGGCTTGCAATGGCTTCCCACGTCGCCGGATGCCGCCCGATGATTCGGATCGGACGCTTGCTTTGTTCAAGTGCGCGTTTGTCCCTCGCCAAATACGACAAATTTCTGCGTCGTCAACTCCCGCGCGCCCATCGGGCCAAACGCATGAAGTTTCGTCGTGCTGATGCCAATCTCTGCACCAAGACCAAGTTGTTGACCGTCGGCAAAGCGCGTCGAGGCGTTGACGACAACGGTTGACGAACCAACGTCGCGGATGAAGCGCATGGCTGTGGTGTAATCACGGGTGATGATGGCGTCAGTGTGGTTGGAACCGTAAGTCCGAATGTGAGCGACGGCCTCGGCGTAATCGGCGACCACCTTGACGGCGAGAATGTTGTCCAAGAATTCACACCCGAAGTCAGATGGCTGCGCCGCAATGATTTTCTCCGAAGCAAAACCGCGTTCGCACAGCGCCCGCTGCGTCTGCTCACAAACCCGCAACTCGACGCCGGCCGCAACCAGCGCCTGAACCACCGGCAACAAACAACGGTCAACGGCGGCCGTGTGTACCAACAGCGTTTCTGTCGCATTGCAGGTCGCCGGCCGCTGCGCCTTGGCGTTGACCACCACCGGTACGGCGATGTCCGGGTCGGCGGCGGCGTCAAGATAGGTGTGACAAACGCCCTCAAAATGCTTGATAACCGGAATTCGTGAGTGTTCGGCGACAAAGCGAATCAGTTCCTTGCCCCCACGCGGGATGACCACATCAATAAGGTCGTCCAGTTTCAGGAGTTCGCCAATGACGGCGCGCTCCAGCGTTGGAATGACAGTAATGAGCGCCGCCGGCAGCCCAAACCGCTCCAGTACGTCGCCCATCAGCCGCCCCAACGCCTGATTGGAATGAAACGCCTCCGAGCCGCCGCGCAACACAACCGCGTTGCCCGCTTTGAGACACAACGCGGCGGCGTCCACCGTCACGTTCGGACGCGACTCGTAAATGATGGCGATGACGCCCAGCGGAATGCGCATTCGCCCCACCAACAAACCGTTTGGCCGCCGCCGGAGTTCGCTGATTTCACCCACCGGGTCAGGCTGGGCAGCAATCTCGCGCAGGCCGTCCACCATGGCGTCTAGGACCTTGTCGGTCAACGCCAGCCGGTCGCGCAGCGGCGCAGCTAGCCCAGCCTGCTCCGCCGCCGCAAGGTCTTTAGCATTGGCGGCTTGTAGTTCAGCGCGGCGCGTATGGATAGCGTCCGCCATGGCGAGAAGCGCCTGCGCTTTCGTATGGCCATCCAGCCCGGCGGCGATGCAGGCGGCATCCTTGGCGGCGGCGACGTGTCGGCGTAGGTCAAACATAACAGGCGTCAAATCAGAAGGCGCAGCGTGCGTAAGTCAGCGCGCGGTTCGTCGAACGAACATGAACCGTACGACCGGCAAAACTCCCGCCGTGCGGTGGCAATCTCCTCCGTCGTCAGGGTTTGACAGTGCCAAGCGACGCCGGCGTCCGTGAACTGAAAATTAGCAGCGTCTTCTTCAGCCAGGACGCGCTCGACATTATCTGGCGACATCCCATGCCAAGCAAAAGCTGCCGCCAGAAACACGTTGAGAAAGCCGTGCATGACGCTGCGCGGACTGTTGGTGTCGTAGGTCAGTGGATGAACAGCGCGGATGGGATGGTGCAGCCCAGCCGTGGCTTTGAACGGTACGCGCCAGTCGGCGGCGCGAATAATGAAACTCGTCACAGTTTCCAGCGACGGGAAAGCGTCGGGCGTAATGCCACCTGTACGGATTTTGGCGCCCGCTCCCAGTTCGCGCAATGTCGCCCACAGCACTTCGCGCTCGTCCAGCGGATTCAACTCAATGAACACCATCGTCGGTTGCCAGCGTTCAACCAACCGCCGCACCACTGCCGGATCGTTGGCTTTAGCTTCGACGGCAATGATGTGCAGGTCAGGCGGCGGAGCGTCTTCCAAGCCGACCAGCAGGCTGACAGGCAGAGCGGACGGCGACAGACCGGCCGCCTGCAACACCGACCGAAAGAGAACAACCTGATGCGCCGGAAGGACGAAAGCGCCGAGCATCCAAGCGTCCGCTGTTGAGCGGTAGCGCTGGTAGTTGTGAACCGCCGCCGCCAACTCTACGGCGGCCGGTGGGAACAACCCCGCGTAGTCAATGATGTGCGACAGGAGCGCATGCAGCGAAGCGGTCGTCATAACGAACACCCGGCGAGGGAGTGTAGGGGGGCGAAGTATTTCGGTTGACGACGCGGCGTGCAAAAGCGGCGGTCTGCGCCAACGTCCGCCGGCCTTCCGGGATTAGTCGGCAAAAAATTGGCCACACATGCGGCAGGTCGGCTTCAATGTGCAACTCAACTGGGACGCCGGCCGCCTGCGCCCGTTCAGCTAAACGGCGGGCGTCGTCCAGCAGAACTTCACTTGAACTGGCAAAGACCTGCAACGGCGGCAGTCCCGTCAAATCGGCGTAGAGCGGCGACACCAGCGGATGATCGGGCGGCGTGTCCCCAGCGTAAATCCTTCCGGCCATGCGAATACCCGCGCCGTGAAACATCACGTCGCGTTCAGTATTGGTTTCGAGCGTTTCACCCGTGCCGGCTAAATCCGTCCAGGGGGAGTACAGCGTCGCGCCGGCCGGCAAGGGTATTCCAAGTTCGCGCAATCGAACCAAGGTGGACAGCGCCAGTCCGCCGCCGGCCGAGTCCCCAGCTATCAGCAGTCGTTGCGGTGAAACGCCCTGCGTTTCAAGCAACCATCGGTAGGCGGCTACAGCGTCGTCGAGCGCCGCCGGGAAGCGATGCTCCGGCGCCAAGCGGTAATCCAGCGCAAAGACGCGCCCGCGCAACAACGTCGCCAGCGTGACCGTAATCGGGCGGTGCGTCAGCGGCGAACAGGCGATGTAACCGCCGCCGTGCAGATACAACACCGTCACCGGCGGATGGTCGGTTTTCCACGCAAGCCATTCGCCGCGTACGGCGTCGCCGTCCAGCGTGGCGAACGACACGGCGCGAACCTGTAAACCGTCGGGAATCGTCGGCAACGCATAGCCGGGCATGCGGCCGAGCTTTTGGCGCGCTTGACGGACAATGCGCCCTTCGTCATCGTCGGGTGACGGCTTGCGTTTGATCTTGAAGGCAATGAAGCGCGACAACGCCGCCGACTGCCAGCTTGCCATACTCGTTCAACGCTCCTCTATGTTGGTACGCGCACTAGGCGTTCGCCGCTGAATGCGCCTGCAACGATACTTGATTTGCGGCGCTGGGTGAATTTACGCTGCTTGGCCAGCTGGCAAAAAGAGCGGCGATCCGACCGGTTGCTCATGGGTCAAACAGTGCAGCGTCCCGCGGCCCCACACTAAATCCACGGCATGGATGCCGCACACTTCACGGTCAGGAAAGCACTCGCTCAAGATGCCCAGCGCCACGCGGTCGTTGGGGTCGTTGAAGGTCGGGACGAGAACAAGCTCGTTGGCGATGTAAAAATTGGCGTAACTAGCCGGCAGCCGTTGCCCGTCGAACGTCAGTGAGCGCGGCATCGGCAGGCGGATGACGTCCGGGCGCGAGCCGTCGGGCAGGCGAAAATCCTGCGCGCGCTCGTGATTCTCCTTGAGCGCCGCGTAGTTGGCGTCGCTTGGATTGCATTCATCGCACAGTACAATGGTCGTCGGATTGACGAACCGCGCCAGATCGTCCACATGACCGTGCGTGTCGTCGCCGACGATACCCCTTCCTAGCCACCAGACCGTTGTAACGCCCAGGGTATTGCGGAGGACGGTCTCGATTTCAAGCCGGGATAGATGCGGATTTCGGGGCTGAACTTCGGCGTCGAGCAGGCATTCTTCGGTCGTCATCACGACGCCCTGACCGTTGACGTCAATCGCTCCTCCCTCCAGCACAACAGGCCGTCCGCTGGCATGGGGAAGATACACTCGGCAGCCGAGTTGCTTGGCCAACCGCAGCGCCAGTTCATCGTCAAGCCGGAAATCGGGATATTTGGCCCAACCGTTGAAGCGGAACTTGCAAATCGCCAGCTCACGGGTTTTGTTCTCTTCGCGCACGATAAAAATCGGCCCGGCGTCGCGCAGCCAGCCGCGATTGATGGGTTGGCGGAAGAACCGTACGCGCTCCAAGTTCGCGTTGACCCGCCGCAGCACCGTCCAGGCGCGCGTCTGAACAGCGGCGTTGTGGACGACTACGTTCACCATCTGGCGGTCGGCTAACTTGCGAATGATTTCCCCGTACGCCCATTGCACAGCATGCAACTTGCCGGGGTAGTCCGAGCGGTTGTGTGGAAAAGCCAGCCACGTGGCGCTTTGCGGCTCCCATTCAGCCGGATGCCGAAAGCCCAGCGCGGCCGGGGTGGCGTCAAGAAGGTGCATGGTTGGTTGAAGCGTCTCCATTCGGATGGCGGCGTCGGCGTTCGCAGAGATGGACGCCGACAGTTGTGATGTCGCCGCGTTGTTGTACGCCGTCGGCATGGCTCGTCAGGGCAGGCTCAAGTGCGGCTTGCCGCTACACCGCCGGTTTCGGCCGCCCACCGAACAAAAAGTTGAGAGCGGGCGAACCCTAATCAAGGAAGCGGCGCGTCAGCCCGTCGTAGGCGTCAATCCGCCGGTCACGCAGAAAGGGCCAGTTGCGGCGTACGTCTTCAAGCCGCGCCGGGTTGATTTCGGCCAGCAAGACGGTTTCGGCGTCGGTTGGCGCTTCGGCGACAATGACGCCCTGCGGATCAGCGACAAAGGAACTGCCCCAGAATTCCAAGCCCCCTTCATCATCAATCGGCGACGGCTCGAAGCCGATGCGGTTAACGGCGGCGACGTACAGCCCGTTGGCGATGGCGTGACCGCGCTGGACAGTGCGCCAGGCGTCGCGCTGCGCCGCCCCGTAGTTTTCCTTCTCGTAGGGATGCCAACCAATCGCCGTTGGGTAAAACAACACCGTTGCGCCGCGTAGCGCCGCCAGCCGCGCGCCTTCGGGAAACCACTGATCCCAGCAAATCAGCGACGCAATGCGCCCATAGGGCGTGTCAAACGCGACAACCCCCAAATCGCCCGGCGTAAAGTAGAACTTCTCGTAGTAAGCCGGGTCGTCGGGAATATGCATTTTGCGATAGAGGCCGCGCATCTGCCCGTGGTCGTCCACCAACGCCACGCTGTTGTGATAGAGGCCCGGCGCACGGCGCTCAAAAAACGGCACGATGAGATAGGTTCGGGTCTCACGCGCAAGGGTCTGCATGGTGCGCAGCGTTGGACTGTCGTCTAGTGGCTCGGCGCGGTCAAACAACCCCGGATCCTCGGTCTGACAGAAATATAGTGATTGAAACAGTTCGGGCAGGCAGACAACCTGTGCGCCTTGCCGGGCGGCCTCGCGGACGAAATGAGCAGCGCGGTCAAGGTTTTCCGTACGGTCGGCGACGCACCGCATTTGAATAAGGCCGATGGTAAACGTCGGTGATGTCATAAGCGAGGGGGTGAATGTGGATGAAGCCAATGCGGGCTGCGCATAGCTTGGCGCAAGCGCTCGGTTTTTATGCCACAAGGCGCAGGCGGCCGCCATCAGGCGCGAGCCGGTCGGCGACGCCGGTCTCTCAGTCGCAGGGGTGTTACGGCGCATTCGTCGCAGCCGATGCCGGTTCGGCGTCGCCGTTTTTGACCGTTGCGCGGCCGGCTTCTCCGGCCAAGCGAAAGGCGTAGGCGGCAATGGGCGGCCCGATGGTTTCAAAAACCGCCACAGCGCCCAGCACAACGGCCGCCACGTCGGCGGCGCGATCTGGCAAGAGTTCGGTGGTGGCGCGTGTCAGCCCAATCGCCAGCCCGGCCATGGGAATCAACAGCAAACCGCGCGCGACAGCCTGCGGCAGCGGCGTCTGTACGGCGGCGGCCACGGCGACGACGCCGCCGACCTTCGCCAAACTGCGGGCGGCGACCAGCAACAAAACAACCGGCGCGAGGACAACCAACTCGTGGAGGTGCAGGTTGGCGCCGGCGGACACAAACAACACGATGAAAAACAGCTCAAACGACTCGCCGAACTGAATCTGCGACAGCAACGCTTCCTGTTCGAGATTCCTGACGACCATCCCTAAAACAAGCGGCGCAAACAGCGTCGAGAGGTTGAGCGCACCGGCTAATCCCGTCGTCAACATCACGCCGCCGATGACAAAGGCCAACCGGTATTGCCCCGCTTCGCGGGTGCAGTGCGTTAGCGCGTACAGGAGGACGCCGACGCCGCTTCCTAAAGCCAGTGAACCGAAGAAGCGGTAGGTCGGCAACAACAGAATGTCGCTCCAACCCCTACCGGTGGAAAACTGAACCAGCGGCAACAGGGCGGAAAACGCTGCAAAAGAAATGAAGTTGTTAGCGGCTACGAGGGTTTTAGTGGTCTCGGTGACCTCCCCGGCGGCCTTGACTTCGTGGGCGACGTGCAGGAGCACCGCCGGGGACGACGATATGACAATCGCGCCGACCAGCGCCGCGATGGCGAGTGGAAAACCAACCAGCCACAACACCCCGGACACGACGATGAGCGTCAACACGCTTTCCGCCAGCCCGGCGACGGCCAAGGTCGGACGTTCTCCGAGCAATGCGATGTTGAACGACAAGCCGAGCCGGTACAGGATGAGTCCCAGCGCAATGTCCACCAGAATCCGCGCTTCCGCCAGCGTCGCCGCATCCAACAGTGTCAGTCCGCTGGGACCGAACAACAACCCAACGAGCATGAAACCGGTAATGCTTGGCAGCCACGGCAACCGATGCGCCAAGTACCCGCCAAGCGCCCCTAAGATGAGAAGCAGCCCAAAAATCGTCGTCGTGTTGAAGGCTGGGGGCCAAGTCGGTAAGAACACCATTGTGGTTTAGACCTCAATCCCAGGTCCGGCGTCACCTGCTCAGCATAGTCAAGCCTTTTGAGCGGAGACGCGGATTTTTATTGCTTTCGACCGAATGGGAGCCAAGAATATGCGCTCGCCCAACCAACGCTTGTTGCAGACGCCTGACAGCTAACAATGCCGCATCCTGTCGTTGACGCTATTCGGAACGGAGCTGCGCCACGGGCGGCTAAACTGGCGGCGGCTAACGGGTTGCTGCCGCTTGCGCCGGACGACGCGCTGGCGGTGTTCGCCTACTTGGCGATGGACAGCGATGAGGAAATTCGTACGGCGGCGCGCGCGTCGGTTCACAAACTCAACCCGGCGGTGGTGCTACCGATTGCACAGGATGACCGCACCGATCCAACCGTGCTTGCCCTGTTGTGCGTCAGCGACGTTGACCCCGCTGTCACTGAGGCTGTGCTGCTCAATCGCGCGACGCCGGACGCCGCCGTTGAGGAACTGGCGCTCAAGACAACCAACGCAAGTGTGATTGAGGCACTGACCATCAACCAACAGCGGCTGATTCGCTGTCCGGGGTTAATCGAGGCGATTCTGCATAATCCGCACCGGACGCCGGAAGCCGAGCGCCGCGCACGCGAAGTCAAGGCGGAGTTTCTGGAAAAGGAGTTTGGGCGACGGCAGGTCGCTGGCGAGCGCGCAACAGCTGCTCCTCCGTTGAAGTCGGCGGCCGAGCTTGTCCCGGAAGCCTTCGCAGAAGCGACTTCCTCTGCTGCGCCTGTGACCCCCACGCCGCCAGCGCCTGCCCCTGCACCGCCAGCATCCACTCCTGCTGCACCCACGCCTGCCGCTCCGCTATCTGAGACGCCGACGACGAAGCCGATCAAGCTGTCCAAATCGCCGCCGGTCGCTATGATTCAGCAGGGCAAAGCGCCGCGTCCGGCGAAGTTGATGGTCGCGCAGGGTAAGTTGCCGCTTGCCCCAGACGACTTACTGTTTGCTCAAGTCCTGCTAACAGCTGATCCCGACGCCGAAATTGCAGAAGCGGCCAAGGCGTCGTTGGCGACGTTGGATTTTGAGCGGCTTCAACCGCTGGTGCAAAATCCAGAGACTCCGGAGGAAGTGCTGCACTACCTGTTGTTGCATCCCGCCCTGCCGGAACGCTTTGGCGAGCAGTTGCTGGTGCATCCGGCCATGCCGGACGAGGCCGTCTTGGCTTTCACCAAACAAACTACCAGCGGCTACCTGCTTGAAGCCGTCACGATCAACCAGCAACGACTCATTCGCCTACCGGCGTTGTTGGACGCGATTCTGGCGAATCCGGCGAGTACGTTTGAAGCCATCCGGCGGGCGCGCGAAGTCAAGACGGAGTTTTTCGAGAAGGAGCTGGGTGCAGAGCGCATCGCCCGCGAAAAACAGGCCCGCGCCGCCAAGTTCGCCGCCGTCCTCGACTTGCCCCCGATGTCAGAGGAAGACTTTGAGGCGGAGTTTCAATCCGTTCTGGCGGGCTTTGAAGCAGAAGTCGGACAAACGTTTTCGGACGAAGCGCCCAGCGACGCCGACGCCGACGCCGAGTTTGAAGCGATGCTGGCGGCGGTCAAAAGCGAGGAAGGCGTTGATCTCCGCCAGTCCGCCGATCCCGCCACCCAGCAGCGCCTCTCGATTTATCAGGCGTTGGCGCGGATGTCAGTCAAAGAACGGATTTTTGCGGCTCTGAAAGGTGGGCGTGACGTGCGCGCCATTCTCATCCGTGACTCAAACCGAATGGTCAGCACAGCCGTCATCAAGAACCCCCGCATCTCCGAAGCGGAAATTGAGGCCATTGCCAACATCAAGGGCATTAATGAAGACGTACTGCGCTTGATTGCAATGAATCGGGCATGGGTCAGCAACTATACCATCATGCACAATCTGGTGCGCAACGCGCGCTGCCCGCTGAATTTCAGCATGCAGTTCATCAACCGACTGCAAAGCCGGGATCTTGTCAATCTCGCTAAGAACAAGTCCATCCCCGACGCGCTGCGCCAAGCCGCCAACCGGCTAGTGGCGAAGCGGCGAGAAGTTGGGGGGTGACAACGCCGTAGGCACGCAGCGCCCCTGCGCCTACGTGCAATGGACGGATGACGTCGAAGAGGCGCTCCTTCAGTTTTGCACTGCGGCCCGGCGCGCTCGACACCAAACCTACAGCGCTGGCGGTAGCTGCAGCAACCGCTCAGCTACTTCGGCCCAAGGCAGGCTCAGGGTATGGCACGGGGCTTGGAGGTTTTCTAAGACTTGAAAGTCGCCGGACTGCCACCGCAGCAAAGCCAGAAGCGCCGGTTCCCCCTCCAGCCTGTCCAGTGTGGCATGAACGAGCTGCCCGTGCTCAAAATAAAGCCGCCCCTGCGTATGTTCACAGCGCAGTTCAAGCGCCGCCGGACGGCGGGCAAGGCATAGAATCTGGGTCAGGGTGAGGAGATCAAGATCGGCGAGCGTTCCTTGGGTTGGCACGAACTTCGTTGTGGTCTATTCCTTGAGATGGCGGCGAACGCTGAGCACCAACTCCTCAATCTTGAAGGGTTTGGTCAGATGTTGTACCGCGCCGGCCAGGCGGCTTTGTACCTTATCAAAAAAGCTCTCTCGACTGGACAACATCACTACGGGGATGTCGCGCCGCGACTTTTCAGCCCGAATATGTTTGCAGAGTTGGTAGCCGTTCATCCCGCCCGGTAGGGCGACATCCATCACCACCAAGTCAGGCGTTACTTCTTTGAGCTTGGCCAAAGCTTCATAGCCGTCCGCCGCCGTGATGACGCGGTAGCCGCTGCTTTCGAGCGCCTGTGTGATGCTCCGGCGAACGGTGAGACTATCGTCCACGGCGAGGATGACTTTAGCAGTGGGAGATGGCACCGGCGCAACCTTCACCGCTTCCTTGGCTCCAGCCGAGGTAAGCTTTGGCGGCGGTGGCGGGGACGGTTGAACCGCCGGCGGCGCGTTCACGTTCGGATTCACCGGTACCGTCGCGGCGGCGCGTGACGATGCAGAGGGTGACGTTGAGTGGTTGGTTGCTGGGGAGAATGAGGACAAATCACTGACCGTGGGTGGTGTAACTGGTATCGGCGAGGTCACGCGATGTGCGCCCGTCGTGCGCGCTTTGGCCGGTGGCGCCGGCGGAGCGAGCCGTGTCGTGATGGCTGGGGGCTGGTTCTGAAGCAGTCGGATTTTATCCAGCCAGTCTTGAGCTTGGCGATTAGCGGGATTAATCGCTAGCACTTTGGTTAAGCACCACGCAGCGTCCTTCGGCGTCAGCGACAATGACGCCCGCCACATCCAAGCGATCTCACTGTTCGGATCCGCTTCAGTGACTTCGATGAGCAGGCTACGGGCGCGTGCTTTGTTACCCGCCTTGGCTGACTCAATGGCTTGCTGAAGCAGCAACTGTAGTTCGGTGGAGGACATAACGCCTCGCAACCAAGCCTTAGGAAATGAGCGTCAAAACGCCACCCGTACGTGCGTTTTGTGACCAAGGAGCGCCGATCGGTTAGGCCGCCTTGAGCTCGGATTGTACGGCGGCACTGGGGAGAGCGCAACGCGCCGCTTCCACGCTTAGTAGCCTGCCGCTTGTCCGTCCTTACGCGACTCCGATGCGCCGTAATAGACGCCTTGCGCGGCGTCCCAGCGAATCGCTTGATAGCCGCCGTAGTCGCCGACAGCGAAGCCGACGCGGTGACCCGACCGGACAAGTTCCCGCACGACCTCGTATGCGAAACCGGTTTCCAGCGTCACCATGCCGCCGCCGGTCACCCGCTCGCCGGTTGGCTCGGACGAACCCTGATGGTCAATGCGCGGCGCGTCACCGGCTTCTTGGATGTTCATGCCGAAGTCAATGATGTTGATGAGGATCTGGACGTGACCAAGGGGCTGGAAGCCACCGCCCATTACGCCGAAACTTAAAAACGGCTGCCCATCCTTTGTTACGAAAGCTGGAATGATGGTGTGAAAAGGGCGCTTCCCCGGCGCATAGACGTTGGCATGGCCTTCTTCTAGGGCAAACAACTCGCCACGGTTCTGCAGCATAAAACCCAGTCCGTCGGGAACCATTCCCGAACCCATCCCGCGATAGTTACTTTGAATGAGCGACACCATCATGCCGTGGCGGTCGGCGGTCGTCAGGTAGACCGTATCGCCAGCGCGTAGGGAGGGGTCGCCGGCCTCGTAGCGTGTTCCGGCGCGCTGCGGATGAATCAACTTCCGCCGCTCAGCGGCGTACGCTTTGGAAAGCAGCTCCGCCACCGGAACTTTGGCAAACGCCGGGTCGGCGTAAAACTTTGCGCGGTCTTCGTAAGCCAGCTTTTTAGCCTCGACAACGTAGTGAATGTGCTCGCGGCTTCCAAAACCGAACTTGGCTAGATCGTAGCCCTCCAGAATGTTCAGCATCTGGAGCGCGGCCAGTCCCTGACTGTTCGGCGGCAGTTCCCATACGTCGTAGCCACGGTAGTTGGTTGAGATCGGCTCGACCCACTCGGACGTATGCGCGGCAAGGTCTTCACGGTCAAGAAAGCCGCCCTGTCGGGCTATGAAATCAGCGATGACCCCGGCGATTTCGCCCTTGTAAAACACATCGCGGCCGCCAACGGCGATTTTCTCCAGCATCGTCGCCAGTTGGGGGTTGCGAAACAGGTCGCCTTTGCGCGGCGTCCGGCCGCCCGGCGCATACACTTCCCTGACGTTAGGGAACTGCGCCAGCGCTGCCGTGTTGCGCTCCCAGTAGTCGGCGATGAGTTCCGACACCGGAAAGCCCTCACGGGCATAGGCAATTGCCGGCGCGAGCAGGTCCCGCATCGGTAGCGCCCCAAACCGTGCGTGGAGCGCAAACCAGCCATCTACGCAGCCCGGCACAGTGACGGGCAACGGTCCAAAGGACGGGATGCGGGTAAGGCCGCGCCGCCGGAACTCTTCAAGGGTCAAGCGTTTGGGTGACCGGCCGCTTGCATTCAGACCGTACAGGCGCTTGGTTTGCGGATCCCATACAAGAGCGAACAAGTCGCCACCAATGCCACAGCCAGTCGGCTCAACGACGCCCAGCACAGCGTTAGCTGCGATGGCGGCGTCCACAGCCGTCCCACCCCGCTTGAGAATATCCACGGCAACCTGCGTTGCTAGCGGTTGGCTCGTGCAAGCCATGCCGTTACGCGCGATAACTTCCGAGCGCGTGGCGAAGGCGCGCCCTGTGATGCGGTCAGAGGCCGCCAGCCGCCCCATGCTGAAGCTTGCTAACGCTAACCCAAAACTCAAAACCAAAATCCACATGTGTTTCATTGGCGTCAACCCAGAAACTCAGCCCCGCCTCACTAAAGGGCAGGTGAAAATTCGGTTCAGTGAACGGAGTTCACTAGGCCTAGCTAGGTTCGCGTGTTCCCAAGAATGGGTAGAGTATGTAGGCGATCCCTTGTTGCAAAGCAGTGTCAAGCGCCCTAGCGTGTAGTGGTATCCACCGCTTTGCAGGACAGCGCCACATTTTGCGTCGTCAACTCACCGCACCGGCCTTTTTGAGCAAGGTAGATTGTTCTATTTGGAAGCTGGAATGAAATGGGATGCTTTTACTGCTGCTGTAGGTGCAGGAATCGCAACTGAAAATAATACTTTGCTATTCAACTAAATTTTTGGTAGGATTTTTTCAAGATTCGCTTATTATGCCAGACAGGCGAGAAGCCGCGCGTCTCACTACGCAGCGATGAAGGCGGCTAGCTTCACAGATGTTTTCGGCGATCCCATATGGATTGATTCTTCACGTATGTCAAGAAACTACCAACACCACCGCAGGATGGAGAAGGGGGATACAGTGAAGCAATCGAATTTTGCCCAACTAACTCAATAGGGATAGTAGAGCAATCATATATCAGAGTGAGATGAATCATCCGAGAAAAACCGTGTAACGCGACAAGCTGACGAGCGGATGGAGTGTTATGCCAAGCACGCGTGCCGCGGGGGTATGCAGAGCTGGTGGTCGGGACGATACTGGCGGTTGAACACGGACGCAGGCAGTTCAAAAAATCTGGAAGGGCACTTGGTGAAGCTAGGGTGAACAGTAGGCCGATTGAACTAAGACTGATTCCGCGTGAAACGATAGACATCCACCACGGGCTTGGTATGAACCTTGAGATCCCTTCCTGTTGGGCGCAACCGGAGAATTCTATTTCCAGCACCGATGACTTGAGCAATACGCAGCGGTTCGATATCCAGCCGCGCGCCGACAAACACGGTCGCGGCTTCGCTTCAGCGGCGGCAACCCCGGAAACCGGCGTTGCGAGCTTCTTTTTTGGCGGGCATGGCAACAAATTTTGTTGTTTTTTCTGTTTTGACTGTGTAGAATCATACATACCCCGCACGATTTCAGCTCATCTGAAGATTTTTTAGCCCTTTGCATTTAGCAGTCCCCAGCTCTTGCTGGGTACAAATCCACCCACAAAGGAGATTGATCAATATGAAGTTCAAGCCTGGGATGTTCAGTTTCGCCGGTACCGCGCTGTTGGCGGCCATCGGGCTGATAGGTCCGGTCGCGCCAAGCGCAGCCGCCAATGACAAACAAGGTCAAGATGGATACCCTAACGCCAGAGAGTACACTTGCCGGAGATATAACCGGCAGTAAAAAAGAGACTCCCCCGTCAGACACGCCGCAACCCAATTCTGCAAAAGTCAATGTCAATGCCAACATAAACTTAGTGACAACGCTAGCATCGTACCTTCCCACCTCGTCCTGCACGCCAGACTACATCGGTCAGTTTGTGATTGTCGCCAACCTCACTAACGTTGGAACAACGGTATTAGGTAATCCTGAGTTTCAAGTTGTGGAACTCCAGCACGCGAACGGTACACCACCACCAAACCCCTACCGTTTGAAGACGGCGGATGATTACGTGGCCTGCAACACGGGCGGTGTGGTCGGCTCGACACAGCAAGTTGCTCCATCACCTTTCAATTTTAACCCAGGCACAACCATACTTGTTCCCTTCGTTATAGACCTGCCGGGACCGGTGCAGCCGCGTCGTTTTCGGTTTTTCGTAGATGTGTTCGCGGTGTTGGGACCGGTGTCTGACAACGCGCCGGAGCGGAACAAAGGGTTGCCGAAGCGGAAGCTTGGGCAGTTGGCGATTGAGGTGGCGGGGTATGACGCGGCGGGCGAGCCGCAGTTGGCGGTACGGTTTACGCCGGAGCGGAAGCTGCCGGGCGGGCTGCGGGTGGGCGTACAGGGCGTGAAAGGCGCGCTGGTCTGCCGGTAGGCGGTCGGGGCTTGGCCCGGCGGCGAACACAGTCCGGCGTCAATCTTGAACGAGGGACGGCGTAAGCCGTCCCTTCCTGTTTGGTGCCAACCGAGAAGCCGCATTTCCAGCGCCGATGACTTGAGCGATGCGCGGCGGCGCAATCACAGGAGAAACTCTCTGTCGGGTCGCCCTGCCAGACATCAAGCAACAGTCATCAGCTCAACCTCACCAACAGCCGGCGTAGGCAATAGAGACCAAAATCCAAGTGAGTCCGCCGTCGTACGAGGCGTAGAACGCCCAGTAGTATTCGGTACACCCACCGCCATCGCCCCCGCCGATTGGCGTCTGTTGGCATAAATATGGAGTGGTGTGCGTATCTGCGTTCTTTCCGTTGTATCCGTTTCTTCCGTTTGCCCCCGGCTGACCGTGACGCGGACCCGTTATACAGCCGCTCCCTCCGCCGCCCTGTCCGCCAGGGCAAGACAAGGCCTCACTTCCTTCCCCGCCTTGGCCGGGAGCGCCTCGCGTGCCCGCTGTACCCCCCGGACCGCCTAGACCACCCAACCCACCCATCCCGCCGCCAGCGTAGGCATACACTTCAACCGGCGTGTTCGAGGGGTAAGTCACGTATATTGGCTTGGCATTGCCACCGTTGCCACCGTTACCGCCGCGGCCACCATTACCGCCGTTGCCGGCGCACCCGCCGTTGCCCCCATCACCACCGCTGCCGCCATACCCAAAGATGCAGCCACAGGCGAGTCCGCGCCCACCGTTGCCGCCGTTGCCGCCGTTGCCGCCGTTGCCGCCCGGACCTCCAAAACCGCCGGGGCCACCATTGCCGCCGTGGGCTAGAATTTCGATAATGCCACTCTGGTGACATTCAACATTGTAAAAAATGCCATTAGGTCCGCCACACAAGGCGTCTCCGCCCTGCGCACCATCTTGACCATCACCACCGTCCCCCCCGTCTCCTCCATCGGTACCGCTTTGCCCAGTCTTACCGTTTGGGTCGTTCTGACAATTACCATCTGCTCCGTTGGCTCCATCAGATCCGTTTTGTCCCGGTGTTCCGGGAACCCCCGCTCCGCCCGCAGCTCCCGCCGAACCGCTACAATCCACCTGATGATCTTGCCTGACGCCATTTTGCCCTTGCTCCGCCAGCCACTCCTTGTAACCCTGTCCGCTTGCGTCAAACACCACCCGGCCCGCTCTTGTCTCCGTAAACCGAATGGGCTCGGCATTGAACAGATAAAAGGGATGCTTCATCCGAATCACCCACTCCTTGCCTTCCACCACCACGCTCCGCGCAATCACAATTGTTTCTTCCGTCACCTCGACCCGTTCCGGTACTATCACCGTATCCGCCACATACACCCCGCTGGCTTGACCGCCCAGCCGCGCCATAGACCTAAAGTGTGACGTTGCGACTAACTCGTTTCTTAGAACGTGATACCAGTAATTGGGCTGAAGCAAGAGATAGGGTTTGGATGTCACGCCTTCACGCTGAAGACGGGCGGCAGCTTTTTGAAAGAGAACCGCCTGATGTGCTTGGACGGCGCGGTAGCTCATCGGTCCGTCATTTTTTTCAAACTCAGCGACTTCATCCTTGGTAGGAGCAAGCCTTTGCTCGCTCTGGCGGCGCAAAACAGCGATGTATTTAGGTTCTGGGGCTGTTTCGGGCGCGGACTGAGCAGCCGGCACGGCGCGCGGCGCTTGCCCAACCGCTAGGCTTTGTGCAAAGCAAAGGACAAAGATGAAGATGAGATTGCAAACGGTGTAACGTCGCGCGCAGGATGGCGTGCCGGTCTGTGACATGGCTGAAATCTCCAAACAGCTAGAGTACCAACACTTGCAACAACACTATCACGAAAAAAAAACGCACAAGCGCGATTTCATAGCAGACGCCAAGCCGGCATGACTCCGGCGCGCAGTGTCAGTAGAGACTGCGGGCGCATAACCGGTTACTTCGCTATGCCTTCTCGGAAAAACACTCTTGCGTTTTCCAAGAGAACGTAGCGAGTTAGCCTGCCATTTGGAGTGCGGCGGCGTTCCGCCGCACTCCAAACCGTTGACGCGATTCAACCAGGGCATCACTGTACCTTCTCGGAGCTTGCTGCAGATTCACCTTCTGTATTTGAAAAACAGATCGTGGACTGACTGGACTGAATAGGCGCGACCGGATCAGACATGTCCATCCGCCTTGCCGTTCCCGTCCGGCGTCAAGCAAATTGGCCGCGCGTGGCCGCCGACCTCGGCGCGCGCGACGTTTCTAGTTCCCTCTTTGGCACGCCTCGCATGCCCTCCATCGCTTCCATTCTTGACGCGGCGGTACGTTTTGAACCGTTGTCGCCACGCGCGGCGCTTCACCTGCTCACGACAACCGACCCGGCGGCGCGGCGCGACATCGGGGCTGCAGCCGACGAGTGCAGGCGGGCGCTCATTGGCGATACGGCGACCTACGTCGTCAACCTCAACCTCAACTTCACGAACATTTGCGCGTTGCACTGTACGTTCTGCGCCTTCCGCCGCGAAGCGGAGGCGCGCGACGCCTACGCCCACGCGGTTGAAGCGGTCGTCGCCAAGGTCGTCCGGTATCGGGCGCAGTACGCCATCACGGAAGTCACCATTCAGGGCGGCCTCAATCCGGCGCTGCCCGTCGGCTACTACTTTGACCTGCTGCGCGAACTCAAACGTGCCTGCCCCGATGTACACCTGCACGCCTACTCGCCGCAGGAAGTTGACTTCATCCAACAACGCAGCGGTTGGTCGCTCGGTCGCGTTTTTGACGAACTGCGCGCCGCCGGACAGGGGACGCTCTGCGGGACGGCGGCGGAAATCCTCGTCGAGCCGACGCGCCGGAAAATTTGCCCAGAAAAGATTTCAACCGCGCGCTGGCTGGAGATTGTCCGCGCGGCCCACCGCGCCGGGACGCGCTCGACCGCCACGATGATGTTCGGTCATATTGAGTCGCCCGCCGACCGCATAACGCACCTGCACCGTCTGCGGACGCTTCAGCGCGAAACCGGCGGCTTCACGGAATTCATCCCGCTGCCGTTCATCGCGGCGAAGTCGCCGC
>JANWUV010000021.1 GCA_025057975.1 Chloracidobacterium sp. | reverse complement strand
GGAAATCCAAAAGCTGCTGGAAGCCAATACGCCCTTCCGCTACCGCGACGGCGAAGTGGTGGTGGAGCGGTAGTCGCCGCCAACCCCGGCGGCGTCGCCGTTGACGCGCCGCTTTGCGTCTGAAGCGCCGACGGCGATAATGCTCACGTCAAAACAGGGCCGGCAAACGACTCAGGAAAAAACAAGGCGGGTTTATGGAAAACACCATCCTCAACGGGCGATACCGGCTTGAGCGCCTGCTCGGCGCCGGCGGACTGGGCGAAGTGTACTTGGCGCAGGATCAGTTTGACCGGAGCAACCCTTCGCTCGTGCGACCGGTCGCCGTGAAGGTGCTGCGCGCCGGGGCGGATGAATACATGCAGCGCAAGTTCCACCAAGAAAAGGAAGCCCTGAGCCGGATTCGGCATCCGTACGTGGTGGGCGTGCTGGACGCCGGCGTGTTGGCGGACGGTCGCTCGTGGTTTGCGATGGAGTACGTTGAAGGGGTGTCGTTGCGGGACGGGATGGCGCAATACGGCCAAGCCGGGCGGGGGGTAGCCTTTGGGGTGGCCGGGCGCTGGGTGCGGCAGTTGGGACAGGCGTTGGCGGCGGCGCATGCGGTCGGGGTGACGCACCGCGACTTGAAGCCGGACAACGTGATGCTGGCGCGGGTGGCGGCGAGCGAGCACCAAATCAAGCTGATTGATTTCGGCATCGCCAAGGTGGAGCGGTCGGTGCTGGCCGATGCCACGGTGGGGTCGTGGCCGGGACGGTGTCGTACATTGCGCCGGAGCAGATTCTGGGGGCGGCGACGCCGGCGAGCGATGTCTATACGCTTGGGGTTATCGCGTATGAGTTGTTGACGGGACAACTACCGTTTCGCGTGAAGGCGGCGACGCTGATGGCGCAGTTGTGGGAGTTGAAGGAGCAGCAGGAGCGGGGGCGGTTTCCGCCGCCGAAGGCGCTCAACAATGACATTCCAGAGACGGTCAGCGCATTGGTGTGTCAGGCGCTGGCGTACGATCCGGCGCAGCGGCCGGCGTCGGCGGGATGGTTTGGAGAAGAGGTGGAACGGCTATTGATGGGGGGCAGTGCAGCGGCGGCAGTGGTTGGCGGCGCTGATCCGACGGCGGAGACCATGCCGACGCTGCGCACGCCGCCGTCCCAGCGGACGGGAGAACTGCACGAGCCGGGCGGAGCGCTGGAGCTGGAGTCGCGGTTTTACATTGTGCGTGAGGTGGATCGAGAACTGGTGCAGGTGATTCATCGCCGGGACAGCATCGTGCTCATCAAGGGCGGGCGACAGATGGGAAAAACGTCGTTGCTGGCGCGGGGTTTGCAGGAGGCGCGGCAGGGAACGGCGGGCGTGAAGGTGGCGCTGACCGATTTTCAGAAGTTAGGCGAGGCGGAGTTGGCGACGGTGGAGACGTTTTTCAAGGCGCTGGGCGGGTTGCTGGCGGATGCGCTGGAGTTGGACGCCGACCCGGAGACGGGCTGGCAGACGCGGCGTGGGGCGACCATCAACTTCGAGCGATTCGTTCGGCGGGAGATTCTGGCCAAACTGGACGGGTCGCTGGTGTGGGGCATGGATGAGGTGGATCGGCTGTTTGGGCGGGCGTATGGAAGCGAGGTGTTTGGGTTGTTCCGGTCGTGGCACAACGAGCGGGCGCTGGACCCGGGCTGCGTATGGCGGCGGCTGACGTTGCTGATGGCGTATGCGACGGAGGCGCATCTGCTGATTGCGGATATGAACCAGTCGCCGTTCAACGTTGGGCTGCGACTTGAGGTGAAGGATTTTAGTTTGGAGCAGACGGCGGAGTTGAACCGACGGTACGGCGAGCCGCTGACGGAGGGAGAGCTAAGGGCGTTTTACGAGTTGGTTGGGGGACATCCGTACTTGGCGCAGAAGGGGCTGTACGAGGTGGCGAAGCATCGGTACACGCCGGAGGGTTTGCTGGCGTGCGCCGACACGGACGACGGGCCGTACGGGGAGCATTTGCGGCGAGTGTGGCTGTCAGTGCAGCAGGAGGCGGCGTTGGAGGAGGGCGTGCGGCTGGTGCTGGAGCGGCGCAATAGCGGGCTGTCGGCGGATGTGTTTTTCCGACTGCGGAGCGGCGGGGTGGTCGTTGGCGAGACGCCGGAGCGAGCGCGGATGCGGTGTCGGTTGTACGAGCGATACTTGGGTCGCCAGCTGCGGGCCAGACGCGGGGTGTACGAGTAGCGCGCGTGGAATTGTCGTAGGTTTCACACTAGTGTTGCGCCCGTTTGACTGAGCGCGCGGCGGTCGTTTCATTGGCGGCGCACTGTAGCGCCCAAGTATCGCTACGCTTGCAGGGCAAGGTTTTTCAGGGACTTTTCTCACGCGGCTGGTCAAGCATTGGCGCAGTTTTCAGCACGGAATGTCGCGCCGTCAGAGAGCGGCAAAGCGCCGCCGCACGCCAAACCGTTGGCTCATGGCGTCTCTAAGCCTTGTACAAGGACTGCTTTAGGAAACCCTTGGGCCGATCTGCCAGAGCTTAATCAGGGCGTCGGCCCCACCGGACGCTAGACAATCTCCATCAGGGGCAAAAGCCAGCGCCTGCGCCGCCCCGTCGTGCGCTTCAACCGTGGCGACATTGGTCAAATCACTTGTTGTCCAGAGTTTGACAACGCCGTTCCAGTCAGCCGAAGCTAGCCAACCACCGCTGGGCGACAGCGCAATGGCGCGAATGGCCTCGTCGTGCGCCTCCACGATATGCGTTGGTTTCGCTTCCGTCTCTTGCCAGAGGCACAAACGCCCGTCCCGTCCACCCGACGCCAAGTAGTTGTCCGGTAGGTAAGCCAGCGAAGTCGGCGCATGACCCGGCAAGCGAAGCATGGCCCGCTCGGTTTTTGAAATTAGGTCCCACAGATGAATCGTGTCATCCGCGCCGCCCGACGCTAATGTGTGGCCGTCCGGGGAAAGCGCCAGCGCGTCAATCGTCTTGATATGGCCGACGAAAGACGCAATCTGGCGCTGGCGCAGAGCGTCCCAGATTTTCACCTCGATATCGCAAGCCGTAATAAGCCACCGCCCGCTGGAGGCAAACAACACTGCGCGTACGGCTGTGCGATGGCCAAGCGAGGCGATCTCGACAGCGTCCCACAACGTCCAAATGCGCGCCGTGCCATCCGCGCCACCGCTAGCCAGACGCAAGCCGTCCGGTGCAATGGCGACGGCGTTGACCGAGTATTCATGGCCGTTGAAAACGCTGACTTCACGATTGGTTGTGAGGTCCCAGAGGCGGATCGTGCCGTCGCCGCTGGCGGACGCCAGCCACTTGCCGCCGCCGTGATAGGCCAAACTCTTGACGACATGCTCATGCCCGCTGAGCGTGGCGGTCAGAGTCAAGCCGGTCGGCGCAGCCTGCGATAGGTCAAGCGTCGGAAATGTGGGCGAGACGTGGTCGAGATTGAGCGCAGCAACCCTTTCTTCAGCGTCACGCAGCGCCTGCTCCAGCTCGGCGTAGAGTTGGAGCGCCGTCCTCTGCCGTTGCTCACGCACTTTGGAAAGCGCCTTCAAAACCACACGCTCGATTTCTTCGGGAATGTCCGGTCGAAGACGCCGTAGCAGCGGCGGTGGTTCAACAGCATGTTGGATGATGACACCCGAAGGCGTCGGCGCGTCAAAGGGGACGTGCCCAACCAGGAGTTCATAAATCGTCACACCCAGCGAGTAAATGTCGGAAGTTCGGTCAAGTTCTTCGCCGCGGCATTGCTCCGGCGACATATAGTGCGGTGTCCCCATGACCAAGCCCGGTTCGGTCAGATTGGAAACCGTCCCGCCGGTGCGCTCCTTGAGCTTGGCAATGCCAAAATCCACCACTTTGATGACTTCCTCACCTAGTTCGTTCGGACCGAGCAGGATAATGTTGTCCGGCTTGAGATCACGGTGGATGACGCCCGCCTCATGCGCCGCGTGAACGGCTTGGCAGACCTGGCGCAGGATAGTTAGCACCCGCTGCGGCGACAGCGTGGTGTGACTTTCCAGTTCCTCGCGCAACGAACGCCCGGTCAGGAGTTCCATCGCTAGATAAGCCTGACCGGTCGGTAGTACGCCAAAGTCATACACGCTAATGACGTTGGGATGATTGAGCCGCGCCGCCGCACGGGCTTCTTGGCGGAAGCGCTCCAAGGTTTCGTTATTGGAGACAAAATCCGCTAAGACGATTTTCAGGGCGATCGTGCGGTCAAGTTCTAAATGCGTCGCCCGGTAAACCGAGCCCATCCCACCCTGACCAATCAACGCATCCAGACGGTACTTGCCGCTAATGATGCGCGTCCCGGGAAACGCTTCGACCAGATAGAGGCCGTCCTTCGTGCAGCGCAGTTCCGTGTCGTCATAGCACTGCTTGCAGATTGGGCAGTATCGCATGGCGTCATCTACGGACGGTGTAAAACTGTGGTCGGAGCGTCGGCAGACCGCCGGGCGGTCACCCGGAAAAACCGCCGAAGATATTGAGACATCAGCCCGGTCAGTTCAACAAGCTTCGTTCTAAAACCCATCAATCCGGCGACAGCGTATCGTCTTCAGCGCGATCAGTGGAAGCGTTGTCCGTTGTCGCCTCTTGGACAGCCGCTTCTTCATTAGCAGCCAGTTCGAGTTGGATAAAGCGCAATTTGACCGCCGCCACATTGAGCGCGTCGCAAGCGGCTTCAAATGTCGCTTGGTCGCCATGACCGTCCAGCACTGCACTGAGGTATCGCTCCGCTTCACGCAGGTGGGCATGCGCTTCAGTCGCCAGCCGCCGGTGCTCCGAGCTAAACGTCATCATCAAGCCGTTCCTCGGAAAGCTGTTCATAGAGCGCCGTTGGTGTGCGGACGGACTTTGTTTCTGGGAGATGCGCCACCCGCACCACGATGCGCCGCCGGCGCAGGTGTAGCGTCACCTCGTCGCCAACCCTAACCGTCCGCGCGCTTTTCGCCGGGAGGCCGTTGACAAGCACCGCGCCGGCGTCGCACAGAGCTTGCGCGAGAGTTCGACGTGGAACCAAGCGGCTAAGCTTGAGAAACACGTCCAGACGCATCCCGTTCTTGCACCGGACAGCCGTTTAGTGATGTCGCCAGACCGGCTTGCGCTTCTCACGAAAGGCGCGCAGCCCTTCCTGGACATCGGCGTAGTTCATCAACTGGTTGAGATACTGATCCTCAACGGCCGCCATCGCCGCTTCAATGTCATGAAAGTACGCCGTGTGCAGCGCCCGCCGCGCCGACTCCAACACGGGCGCGCTCCAGCCGTGCAAAACAGCGAGCACCTCTTCGGTTTTGGTTGGCAGCTGTTCTGGGGGGACAACGTAATCCACTAACCCTGCCCGCTGCGCCTCAGCGGCGTCCAAGACCTCTGACAGCAGCACCATGCGCATCGCGCGTCGCCACCCAACAATGCGCGGCAACAGGACGGCGGCGGTCGGCGGATAGAGACCCAGTCGAATCTCCGGCTGTCCGAAGGTCGCCGTCGTCACGGCGATGACCAAATCACAGTACGCCACAAGTTCACAGCCCATGCCGAACGCCTGACCGCGCACAATCCCGATCACGGGTTTACCCAGCGTCCGCAGGTTGCGGTAGATCGTGTGAAACTCCTGAAGCGTCTGATAGGCCGTGGTGGGTTGGTGGTCTTCAACCGAGATGCCGGTCGAAAAGGCCGTGCACTCCGGGGCGGCGGCGAGAACAATCGCTTGAAAGGCGTTGGCCGGTTGCCGTCCCAGTTCATCCAGTCGCTGGTTGATCTCACGCATCATAGCCAGCGTGAGAATGTTGAGCGGCGGCGAAGCCAACGTGAGAAAGGCGATGCGATGTTCGAGACTCAACTGTGCAAGGGCCATAACCAGTCACCGTGGCGTCAAGCGTTTCCGCGCGCCGGCCCAAGAGCCGCTCCGCCTGAACAATGGCGCGGGCGTGTTCGCCGTCACCGATTTTACCACCGGGATCGAACGCTTCGACGCGAAAGCGATGGAGTTTTCCGTCGTACCCAAGGTAGGTCGCCGTCGCCGTCACCACGACGCCGACGGGCGTCGGCGCCAAGTGGCGAACGTTGACCTCGACCCCGACTGAAAGTTCATCCGGCTGTTGGACGGCTTCCAACAGCCGACCACAGGCTAGTTCCATCAACGCAATCATTCGAATCGTAGCAAAGACATCAAGGTAGGCGTCGGCGTAGCGCGCATCTTTCCAGTGGGATGAAAGGCCATGCGCCGTATCGTCTTTCGTGACGACATAGGTCACGGTTTCCATCTGTCCGACACTGAGATTCATTGCCAATAGCTCCGGTCAAGGCTGCGATACTGAATGGCTTCCGCAACGTGATGCGCGGCGATGTCGGACGCGCCTTCAAGGTCGGCGATGGTGCGACTCACCTTGAGGATGCGGTCGTAGGCGCGCGCCGACAGCCCTAGTCGCGCCATGGCGGTTTCCAGCATGCGTGTCCCGGCGGCGTCCAGCCGGCAGTAGCGCCGAATCGCGCGGGGCGTCATGTGGGCGTTGCAAAACATCGCCGGTTTCGCGCCGCCGGCGTCGGCTTTGAAGCGTTCGAGTTGACGCTCACGGGCGCGGACAACCCGCGCGCGAATGGTTGCAGAATCTTCGCTTGGCGCGTCGCCGGCCAACTCCTGAAAACGGACGGCCGGCACGTCTACGTGGATGTCAATCCGGTCCAGCAGCGGGCCGGAAATCTTCGCCACGTAGCGCTGAATCTGCACCGGCGTACACTTGCATTCGCGCGTCGGATCGTTGAAGAAGCCACACGGGCAGGGGTTCATCGCCGCCGCCAGCATAAAACGGGCCGGAAACGTCAACGACATCGCGGCGCGCGAAATCGTCACCTTGCCGTCTTCCAGCGGCTGGCGCAACACTTCCAGCGCGTTGCGGTCGAACTCCGGCAGTTCATCCAGAAACAGAACGCCGTGATGGGCTAGGCTGACTTCACCGGGGCGGGGCGTCGCGCCGCCGCCGATCAGTCCGGCGTCGGAAACGGTGACATGCGGATTGCGAAAAGGGCGCTCGCACACCATGCCCTGCCCCTGCGTTAGTCCAGCGACGCTATGGATGCGTGTGACTTCAAGCGCTTCTTCAAAAGTCAGCGGCGGCAGGATGGTGGGAATCCGGCGGGCCAGCATGGTTTTGCCCGAACCGGGTGGGCCAATCATGAGAATGTTGTGCCCGCCGGCGCAGGCGACTTCAATCGCCCGTCGGACATGGAGTTGACCGCGAATGTCGCGGAAATCAAGGCCGCTGTCGGCGGCGACGCTAAGCAGTTTGCTTGTGTCAACGGTGAACGGCGGCGGGAGTGCGTCGCTTTCAAGCAAGCGAATAACGTCGGCCAGCGACGCCACCGGATACGTGGCGATCCCACTGACCACGGCGGCTTCGTGGGCATTGTCGTGCGGCACGATGATGCGCCGCTTACCGCTTTCGCGCGCCTTGAGCGCCATAGAGAGAACCCCCTTGACCGGACGCACCTGCCCATCAAGAGACAACTCCCCGACAAAGAGCGTATCGGCGACATAGCGCTCCCGTACGTCACCCATAGCCCCAAGGACGCCCACGGCAATCGGCAGGTCAAAGCCCGCCCCTTCCTTGCGCAGGTCAGCCGGCGCAAGGTTGACCGTGACGCGCTGGTTTGGAAACAGATAACCGCAGTTGGTGATGGCGGCGCGAATCCGTTCACGGCTTTCCCGTACGGCGGCGTCCGGTAGGCCCACCATCGTAATGATGGGTTGTTGGTCGCTGGTGTGCGGCGTCAGGTGAACTTCGACTTGGACCAGATGAGCGTCAATGCCGAAGACTGCCGCCCCAAAGGTTTTGAAGAGCGCCATGATGTAACGACCGCTGCACTGGGATGGTGAGAGTGAAGCTAGGGGTTTCGTCGGCGACACGCAAGCCGGAAGCTAAGAGAAGACTGAGCGGTTTTCCCGGACGGCGAGCGGTTGTTCTTGCCACGCCGACTTGGTTGAATCACGCCAACGCTGAGTCGGCCTCGGTGAGTGATGTTGCGTTCCCTACTCATAGACAGCCTGCGGCGCGCAACGGCCAGCGCGAAGTGGGCGCTGCTTTTGACTGCCGTCAATCTGACGCTGACGCTGGTAGCGCTGCTGCCGGTCGTGCTCTGGCTGAATACCGTCAACGGCGCGTCGCTCTTCGGCGAGCGGCTGCTCAGAGCTTCACTGGACATCGAGTGGTTGCTGGCGGCGCTGCGGATTGGAAAGAGCGCATTTCCGCTGCGGCTGCTTGTCACAACGGGGTTGGCCCTGCTGCTTGGCTGGCTCATCGCCGCGTTTCTGGCGGGCGGCGTCATCGCATCGTTCGTTCCACAGGAAACACCTCGCACTTTCCAAGCCGACTGCCGCCGGTACTTTCTCCCGCTGCTTGTTGCGGGGGCGGCGACCCTGTTGCTTCAGGCGGGTGCAGGTTTCCTGTTGGCGGTGGTCTGGGTGGCGCTGTACGGCGAGCTGACCCGTGACCAAACCACTCCGTTTCGCGCCGAACTCATGCAGTGGGTCGGGGCAGCGGCGTTTCTGCTGGTGATGTGGAGCATTCGGTTGATTGCAGACTACATCAAGCTAGCGCTGGTCGTTCACGGTCCGCGCCGCTCGCTACTGGGACAGTTGCGCGCCGGGTTTGGCGTTTTGGCGCGTCATCCAGTCGCTTCTGTCGGCTTCTACGTCTGGACGACTTGGCTGTGGCTGATCGCCGTCGGTGGTCTGGTCTGGCTGATTGGTCAGGTGTCGCCGCTCACGTGGGTTTCATCGGCGCTGTTGTTTCTACTTAGTCAAGCCGTGGTTTTTGTGCGGCACTGGGTCGGTTTGGTGTTCGTTGCGGGCGGCTGCCGCCTGTTAGAGGCTATGCCGTGAGGCGCTTGTCGCCGGACACCTGCCGCCGTTGGACATGGCCGGCGCTGTTCCTGCTGGTCATGGTGGTCTGTCTCGCTTGCCGTTCTGCGCCGCCGCGCCCGCCGGCCATCGGCGCAGCGCCCAGTGAACAGAAAGGTTTTTCTATGGAGCGGTATCTAGCTTTAGGCGATTCGTACACCATTGGCGAAAGCGTGACCGAGCCGGAGCGTTTTCCCGAACAACTCTGTGCAGCCCTGCGCCGCCGCGGGCGCACCGTTGACGCGCCCTACATCATCGCGCGCACAGGCTGGACGACCGATGAACTGGCCGCCGCCATTGCAGCCGACCCGCCGCAGGGGACATTCGATTTCGTAACCCTGCTCATCGGCGTCAACGACCAGTATCGGGGCAGATCGCCCGAAGAGTACCGCCCACTGTTCCGCGCACTGCTTAGGCAAGCCGTCGCCTTTGCGGGCGGCGACGCGCGGCGCGTCATTGTCGTTTCGATTCCCGACTGGTGCATGACGCCGTTCGCCGCCGGACAGGGGCGTGGGAACGAAGGCCCGCTCATTGACCGATTCAACGTCGTCAACCGCGAAGAAGCGGCGATGGTCGGCGCGCAGTATGTGGACGTAACCGAAATTTCGCGCCGCGCCGCGCGCGACCGCTCGCTGCTGGCCGCGGATGGACTGCATCCGTCGGGCAAGATGTACGCCCTATGGGTTGAAGCCATCCTGCCGGTCGTCCCGGCGCGGTAGCTTCCCGGCAGCGATTCGCCTATACATTGCCTGTAACATCGCCCGTCGGCGACGACCGCCCATGCTTCCCGGAGACCCTTTCGCCATGCGTACCATCCGTGACCTCGACCTTTACCACCGCCGTGTGTTCATTCGCGTGGATTTCAACGTACCTGTCAAAGATGGCCGCGTGACGGACGACACGCGCATTCGGGCCGCCCTGCCAACCATTCAACTGGCGCGCGAAAAAGGCGCGAAAATCATTCTGGCGTCCCACCTGGGGCGGCCTAAGGGCGCGCCGGAAGCGAAGTACAGCCTGCAGCCGGTCGTTGGCGTGCTTTCCGAACAGCTTGGCGTGGCCGTACGGTTTGCGCCGGATTGCGTCGGCCCGGATGTGGAAGCTATGGTTGCGGAACTTCAGCCGGGCGATGTCCTGTTGTTGGAGAATCTCCGCTTTCACGCGGAGGAAGAGAAGAACGACGAAGCGTTTGCGAGGCGGCTGGCGGCGCTGGCGGATGTCTATGTCAACGACGCTTTCGGGACGGCGCACCGGGCGCACGCTTCGACGGCCGGCATGGCGGCGTTCGTCGCCGAGCGGGGCGTCGGCCTGCTGATGGAGCGCGAGCTGGAATACCTTGGCAAGGCGCTGCACGCGCCGGAGCATCCGTACGTCGCCATCCTTGGCGGCGCGAAGGTTTCCGACAAAATTGAGGTCATTGACAAAATGCTTGAGGTCGCCGACGCCGTACTCATCGGCGGCGCGATGGCCTACACGTTCTTGAAGGCGCGCGGCGTGGAAGTGGGGCGCTCGCTGGTCGAGGATGACAAACTTGATGTGGCGCGCGCGCTGGAAGCCAAGGCGCAGGGGCGAAACGTCCGGCTGCTGCTGCCTGTTGATCACGTCGTTGGCGACTTAGCGCGGCCGGAACTGGAGCCGCAAACCGTGGCCGTCACGGCGACGCCGCCCGACTTGGCCGGCTACGACATCGGGCCGGAGACGATTGCGGCGTACCGTGCAGAGATCGCCAACGCGCGGATGATTGTCTGGAACGGCCCGATGGGGATTTTCGAGAACCCACGCTATGCCCCCGGGACGAACGCCATTGCCGCCGCCGTAGCCGAGGCAGAGGCCGTCAGCATCGTCGGCGGCGGCGACAGCGTCGCGGCCGTCAATGCGGCGGGTCTCGGCGACAAAATTACCCATGTTTCGACCGGCGGCGGCGCCAGTCTGGAGTTTTTGGCAGGATTCGAGCTACCCGGCGTCGCCGCGCTAAAGTCGTCCTGAAGCTGAAGAAAACACACCGTGCATGGACATCGCCTCAGTCACCGTGGATGGCTTCCGCAATCTCGCCGGAACATTGCCTGCTGCGCCGGGCCTTAACGTCCTGTGGGGCGACAACGGGCAGGGCAAGACCAACTGGCTGGAAGCCGTCTATCTGCTGGCGACGACGAAATCCTTCCGCACCCACCAGCCGCAGGAGGTCATCGCCTTTGGGGCAACGGCGGCGCACCTGCGCGCTGAGATCGTGCGCCGCTCCACACCCGTCACACTGGACATCCACCTTGAAGGGGGACGCAAGACGCTGTTTGTCAACGGCAAACGGGTCGCCCTGAACGAATATTTGGGACAACTGACGGTTTTCGCCTACGGGCGTGAAGCGCTCAGCGTTATTTGCGGCGAACCGGGCGAACGTCGCCGGTTTTTGGATCGGGGCGTGCTAAGCCTGAAGCCGGCTTACGTACAAACGCTGGCGGACTATAACCGTGTGCTCAAACAAAAAAACGCTCTGTTGCGGGCGGCGGCGGTGGCGCCCGACCGGTGCGGCTGGCTGGATTCACTCGAAGACTGGAATGCGCAACTAGTCGAGCTTGGGACGCGACTGCATGTCGAACGGGCGCAATACGCCGCACTGCTCAACGAACACTTAGACTGGACGATTTTTAACGCCGAGCGAATCACAATCCGGTATGTGTCGGCGCTAGACCCTGATGTTTCAGCTACTTCGGCGGCTGAAGCCGTTCGGGAGGCGTTGGCCGAGCGGCTCGTACGTCGCCGTGAGGCTGAACTGGCAGCCGGTCATGCGCTGGTCGGCCCGCACCGTGACGACTTAGCGATTCTGGTGGACGGGCGCGAGGTGGCACGGTTCGGCAGCGCCGGTCAGCAGCGCAGCGCATTGTTGGTGTTGACGCTGGGACAGCTTGCGCTGTACCGCGAACATTGCGCTGAGCCGCCGGTGTTTCTGCTTGACGACCTCGACGCCGAACTGGACGTAGGCCGCATCACGGCGCTGCTTGAGTACTTGCAAGACAAGGCGCAAACCTTCGTCACCACGACGAAGCCGGAACTGGTTCACGCGCCGGCGTGTTGGCGGCAAGTGCGCGCTGGACGTTGTATCGCCGCGCAAGACGAGGGTTTGCACACGTTCGAAGGGATGTGCGGCTCCGGGATGGGCGTGACGGCAGATGGGAATTACAGCCGGAGCAGCGCCGCCGAACGAAACTTTGAAAAGCCGCTCCCCTAGCCCCATGGATTGGACGCTGTTGGTGTGGGTGACGGCGGGCGTTTTGGTTGTGGCGATGCTCTACGCCTCGGTCGGACACGCCGGAGCGTCGGGCTACATTGCGGTCATGACATTGGCTGGATTCGCCCCGCCGGCCATCAAACCGACAGCGTTGATGCTCAACGTTTTGGTGGCTTTGATTGCCACGTGGCAGTTTGCGCCCTACTTCGAGTGGCGACGCTTCTGGCCGTTTGCGCTGCCGGCGCTTCCGCCGGCGTTTATCGGCGGGTATTTCACCGCTCCGCCGGAAGTTTTCAAGTGGCTGGTGGGCGGCGTCCTCTGGTTTTCAGCCCTGCGACTGTGGCTGCCGAAGCCGGTTGAGGGCGAGTTCCGGCTACCGCCGTTAGCGTTGGCGTTGCCAAGCGGTGCGGGGATCGGGCTGTTGTCAGGGCTGACAGGGACAGGCGGGGGCGTTTTTCTAACACCGCTCCTGTTGTTTGCACGGTGGGCGGAGACAAAGACGGCTTCAGCGGTTTCAGCGGCGTTTATTCTAGGCAACTCGTTGGCGGGCTTGCTGGGGTATCTTGCCGCCGCCTCCCCGCTGCCAGCGTTTGTCTGGCCGCTGTTTGTCGCGGCGCTCGCGGGCGGCTGGTTGGGGGCCTACCTTGGCAGCCGGCGGCTGCCGCCGCGTGTTATTGAGTACGCCCTGTCGGCTGTACTCCTCGTCGCCGGCGGGAAGTTGTTGTTTGGGTAACGCTGCCGGGGATGGAACTAACAGGACAGGCGTTGGACATTAGGCTGTTAGACGCCGCCTGCTTCACAAGCACGAGGGTCTGTCACCATCGAGGCACGGTGCGACCGCATTGGGAGCCGCACACCTAGATCGCACCACCACGGGCGTTGCTCTGACACCTACCGGCAAGTGCGCCGCCATATCCTACGCCTCCAGGCATGGGGCGGCTTGCGGCTCGGTGGTGTAATGCGCGACCAAATCAACGGGGACCGGCTCGCCTAAAAACTGCTTGCGAAGCTTGTGCCAGAGCGTCAAACGTGTCCAATCCGGTTCCTTGCGTACTTTCATATCGTCCGTCAGGTATGGGTTGGGCAGAAACACGGTCGTCATTTGTTCCCCTGCGCCGTTCCACATCCGCAGTCCCCAACTCCACCCGCCGCCACAACGTTGCCCGCTTTGGCGAAAAAACGCAACCTTGGCGACCTGTCGCCGCTTGGCAAGTTCCGGCGTCGGCGCACGCCGGTGAACGCCTATGCAGAGGTGGAAGTGCCAGTAGCCAAGGTCCACCGTCAGGTAACCATCCAAAAACGTCACCTTGGGCGGCTGTTCAAAGCGGATTTCAAACACCGCCCCTTCAATGCAAGGGCCGACCACAATCTCACGCCAGTGTTCCTTGAACAGCAAATCGGTCAGCCGTTGCATGGTATCCGGGCCGGCGTCGAAGTAGTCATACTCAAGAACGCCGCCGCCTGGTAGCTCGACAACCTCACGGGCAAGACGTTGTGGTTGCAAAGCAGGCGCGGCGTCGGCGGCGGTGGAGGCGTCGGCGGTGACGGTCATCGGGAGTCGCTCCTAGTTGGAATCGCGGAAGATGCGACCAAGCATGTTTCGGCAGGGGCGTCGGCGGCGTACCGACCGTGGCGGAAGGCAGCGCTCGAGTTGAGCTTTGCCGATCAAATCGCCGCCGAAGTAACCTTCTTCCTACGCAGGTTTACCGAGTATGGCTTTTCAAGAGCTTATCGGACAAGCCGCCGCCAAGGAACTGCTTCAGCGCAACCTGCGTGCGCAGCGGCTGCCGTCGGGGTTGTTGTTCGTCGGGCCGGCCGGGGTCGGCAAACGTCAATATGCGCTGGCCGTCGCGCAGGCCCTCAACTGCCCGGTGGCGCCCGACGAGGGCTGCGGCGCCTGCCCGTCCTGCCGGCGAATCGAGCAAGGCGAGCACCCCGATGTGAAACTGATTGCTCCCGACGGCGCATACATCAAAATCGGACAGGTTCGTGAAGCCATCCAGTTTATCGTCGGCGTACCCTTTGAAGGCCGTCGGCGCGTCCTCCTCGTCGAACGCGCCGACGCCTTCAATACGGCCGCCGCCAACGCCTTTCTCAAAACTCTCGAAGAACCACCATCGCACGCCCAGATTATCCTCATTAGCGCCCGCCCGGACACCCTGCCGGCGACCATTCGCTCGCGCTGTCCGATGGTGAGATTTACACCGCTGACGCCCGCCGAAGTTGAGCAATGTCTCGGACGGTACGCAAAACGCCCGCCGGACGATCTGCGCTTTCTGGGACGGCTGGCGCAGGGACGCCCCGGCGCAGTGATAGGCCTAGACCTCGAAGCCTACCGCCAACAACGCCGGCTTGTGCTAGAACTCCTCGAACTGTTGAGTCAGGGGCGCACTGTCGCCCGGCTCCTCAAAGCCGCCGGCTACTTCGGTAAACTTGAACGCCCGGAGTTTGAGGCGGTGCTCGACCTGCTAGCCGGACTGTTGCGTGATCTGACCTGCCTCAAGGCCTACGCCTCAGCCGCCGACCAAATCACAGACACGGACGACCTCCTCATTCACAGCGACATCCGCGCCAAGTTGCAGACGCTCGCCGACCAATTCACGCTGGAGCGGCTTCACCGGGCGCTCAATCGCTTTGAAGCCATTCGGCGCGATCTCAACCGCAACATCAACCGCGTGCTGGCGTTGGAAGCCGTTTTGCTTGATTTGACAGCCTAGCCCGATGTTCAGCGCGGTTAGCCTAATCTTACATATTTTCGCGCCATCTCCTCGATGACGCCGCGAAGCGCACTAAAAAGCTTGAAACCACAGGCCACTAGGACGGAAGGCTTCCCAAGTCCGTGCCTTTCTCACGCCCGCCTTCAACTCTGTTTGTCGCTTCGGTTATGGTGCAGCGTAAACAAGCCGTAAGCAGGCTAAAGGAAGCAACCTGAAGAAATTCACCGGAGGTTGGCCCAAGCGTCATTCGGCGTTGTGGGGCGATGCTTGACAGAGCGATGTTTTGAACGTCCCTGCCGTTGCGTCCGCCGCGTGCGAATGTGCGCCCGACCAACCATTCACAACCAGACGCTATGGCGCTCACGACCTATCTTGAGGCCATTCGGCAGGCGCTGTTTGAAGAAATGCGCCGTGATCCGAATGTATTTTGCTTGGGTGAAGACATTGGTGTGTACGGCGGCGCGTTCAAGGTGACGGCCGGACTACTGGAAGAATTCGGCCCGGAGCGCGTCATTGACACGCCGATTTCGGAAGCCGCCATCGTCGGCGCTGCCTGCGGCGCGGCGCACATGGGGCTGCGTCCGGTCGCCGAAATGCAGTTTATTGACTTCATTTCGTGCGCCTTCGATATGCTGACGAACTACGCCGCGACGAGCCGCTACCGGCAGGGCTTGGCTGTCCCGATTGTTGTTCGGGGGCCGTGCGGCGCCGGCGTACGCGGCGGGCCGTTTCACTCGCGCAACCCAGAGGCGTTCTTCATGAATACGCCAGGTTTGAAAATGGTTGAGCCGGCGACGCCCTATGACGCCAAAGGGCTGCTTAAAGCCGCCATCCGCGACGACGACCCAGTGCTCTACTTCGAGCACAAATACCTCTACCGCCGCGTCAAAGAAGACCTGCCTGAAACTGACTATATCGTACCGATTGGACGAGCGGCGCTGCGGCGCTTAGGGACGGATGTTTCCATCATCACGTTCGGCGCAATGGTTCACGTTGCGCTGGAGGCGGCGGAAACGCTCGCCCGCGAAGACGACATTCAGGTGGAAGTGCTGGATATGCGGTCACTACTCCCGTACGACAAGGAAGCCATTGCCCGAACGGTGTGCAAAACCAACAAGGTCATTATCCTGCACGAAGCGACCCTGACGGGGGGCATTGGCGGCGAGTTCGCGGCCTTCATCGCCGAAGAACTCTTTGAGCATTTAGATGGCCCTATCGTGCGCATTGCTTCAATTGATACGCCGACGCCCTACAGCCCGCCGCTGGAAGATTTCTTCCTGCCAAACGCTGAGAAAGTCATGGCGGCGGTGCGCAAACTGGTAGAGTATTGAACCGAACCCAGCCGAACCGCTTTATGCTGAAGCGTCGCTCGGCACGTTATCTCTGCAAAGGACTTTCACTATGCGTTATGAAGTCGTCATGCCCCAGATGGGCGAATCCATTACGGAAGGCACGATCATCAAGTGGCTAAAGAAGGTCGGGGATCGCGTTGAACGCGACGAACCGATTTTTGAGATCTCGACCGATAAAGTGGACGCCGAAATTCCAGCGCCGCAAGCCGGCTTCCTGCTTGAAATCTTGGTTGGCGAAAACCAGACCGTTCCTGTCAACACGGTCGTCGCCTACATCGGCGACGAAGTTCCGGCGTCTGCGCCGGAGGCCGCCCCGCCGCCCTCACCCGCGCCGGCGCCGCCGGCTGAGGCTGCCGCTCAGGCCGCTGCGGCTATGCCGTCCGATGGCGTCACCACCCCTGCAACGCGGATTGATGAAGCTGATGTAGGAGACGCCACTGAACCGCCAGACGCCTTCGGCATCCGTTCGTCCCCGCTAGTTCGGCGGATGGCGCGCGAACATGGCGTGGATTTGCGTCAGATTCGCGGTACGGGCATCGGCGGGCGCATCACCAAGCACGACTTGCTGGCGTTCCTTGAGCAGCGTCAGGCCGCCGCTGCACCGTCTGCGCCAGCCGTCGCGCCCGTTGCCTCAACCACGCCGGTCAGCGCACCAGCGCCGGTTGCGCCTATCATTGCGCCGACGCCGCCAATTGCTACGTCTGTGCCGGTGGAAGTCGGCGGTGCGGCGACCCTGACTAGCGACGACGTGGAAGTTGTACCAATGACGGCGATGCGCAAGAAAATCGCCGAACGGATGGTGCTCAGCAAGCATACGTCGCCGCATGTCACGTCCGTCTTTGAAGTGGACATGACGCACATTCACCGGCTGCGTGAGCGGAACAAACGCGACTTTGAAGCGCAATATGGCGCAAAACTCACGTTCCTGCCGTTCATTGTCAAAAGCGTCGTGGATACTTTGCGCGCTTGGCCGGCGCTGAACGCCTCCATTGACGGCGACAACATCATCTACAAGAAGCACTACCATATCGGCATCGCCGTGGCGCTGGACTGGGGGTTAATTGTCCCGGTCATCCGGCATGCTGAAGAAAAAAACCTCATTGGTTTAGCGCGTAGCATCGCTGACCTCGCCAGCCGCGCGCGCGCTAAGCAGCTCAAACCTGATGAAGTGACCGGCGGGACGTTTACGATTACGAACTACGGCAGCTTTGGCAGTCTCATTGGAACGCCCATCATCAACCAGCCCCAAGTGGCAATCTTGGGCGTCGGCGCTATTGTCAAGCGTCCGGTTGTAACGGATGATGACGCTATTGCCGTTCGCCACATGTCGTATCTATCGCTGACCTTCGATCACCGTCTCATTGACGGCGCGGTCGCCGACCAGTTCATGTCTCAGCTCAAGCGCACTCTGGAAACCTTTCAGGCGACGGAGCTGAAGTAGCTTTCCCGGCTGCGCAGCGAACGGCTACGGCTCGCTGCTGCGCAGCAAAGCCAAGCAAACGACGCATGACGGACAGTTCGGCCAAAGTCGCTGCAAAGAGCGACACTATGCGACTGTCGTCCAACGTCACGCCCGCCTGGACGGACGAGGCCCGGCGGGCGGACGGCTGGGCGGGGTTCTTACTGGCCGGACTGGCTGCGTTGTTTGCCTTTTTTGTGACGCGGCGCATCGGGGCGATTCCCGCGCCGACGGCGACCGAAGGCTTTCTCGTCCACCAAGCGCTAACGGGTGGACTAACCCTGACGCGCCCGGCGCTTGAGTGGACATTGTGGGCGGCGATGACCGCCTTTGGCGAAGGGGTTGCGCCGGCGCGTGTCTATGGGGTTCTGCTGGCGCTGACGACGCTGGTCGCTGTGTACTTCATTGGGCGCAAACTGCACAGTCGTGCGGCCGGCCTCCTCGCCGTCGCCTGTCTGGCCGGTGATCCCTGCTTTTTCAACACCTTGCGGACGTTACGCCCGGAAACTGGCGCGGTCGCCTGTGCGCTGTTGGGCTTTTATTTTTTTCTCCGCGCGCAGGCTACCGACCGCGTTGGGCGCAAGTGGTTGTGGGGACTATTGAGCGGCGGGTTGTCACTGGCCGCCGGATGGTTTGACCCGGTTGGCTGGAGCGTCTTTCCCTGTGCATTCGGTTGGGCTGTTATCCAGCGCGGCGATGTGCTGGGAAGCGTCTCTTGGCGCATTTACCTTGTCGGCGTCGGACTAGGGCTGCTGCCGTACGCAGCTTGGGTGGGTACGCATTGGACGGCTTACCAACGCCAAACTGATCTGGCGGCGGCGGTGCTGTACGGGCGTCCGACAACGGGGATATGGGAGAATTTTTTGAATGAAACCAGCCGATATGCGAACTGGTCTGGCGGCCTACTGCTAATTCCAACACCGGACAGCCTCAGTGCGCGGCTCTTTCAGTGGATGACGCTTGGTGCGCTAGTGTACCTGCTTGCCCGTACGGTTCGCACTGTTGCTCACATGGTGTCGCACTGGCAGTTCGTCCGCGAACTGCGGCGGCGGTTCGGCGGCATGCCTGCTCCGGCCGAACTACAGGAACTGTATGTCAGCGGCGAGGTCAAGCTGCCAAAGATTGGGACGCTGGAAAGCTGGATGTTTGAGCGCGGCGGACTGCTGCGCCGACTTTCCATCATTCTTCAGGAGATCGAAAAGGATACCAGACCAATCACGCACTGGCTTCAGGCGCTGGGTGCGCCGTCGCACCCGGACTGGCGCATTCCACGCACCGGCTTGCTGGTGGTGACGTTGGCCTGCGTGGTGAGTCTGGCGTTGTTGGACAGCTACAAGTCGCCGGCGTCGCTGCCGCTGCCGGCGACGTGGTTTGCGCTGTGCGTCGGGGTATTCGCTGTGGATACGCTCCGGTGGGCGGCCGACCAGCGGCGACGCACCGTCCCGCGCGTCTTACGCGGGCTGGCGATTGGTTTGGCGATGTTGTTGCTGACTGGCGCAACGCTGGGGTCCGGCGTACGCGCCGTCTGGCGTTTTCACCGTTGGACGCGCACCTTCACCCCTGCGCCTTACGCCGACCTAGCGTTGGTGCTGCGCCAGGTCGTCCCGCCCGGCGCGACCGTTGTCGGCAGTGATGTTCATCGGTTTGCTTTCCCACGTGGGACACGGTACGTCACACCGTTGGACGATGAGAACTTTCTAGCGCTCGCCGCCGGCGGAGCGGAACAGGTCGTCATCATTGTAGACGATACGCCGGAGTCCCAGCCGCTGCGCGAAGTCACGTCCCGCCATGAGTGGCCGCTGACAGCTGAGTTGTCAGGGACGCTCTACGGGACGATGCGTGTGTATCGGTTGGCGTCGGCCGGCAGTGAGAAGTCACCGCCGGCGCGGTACTACTTTATGGGGAGCAAAAACGGCTACGCCCGGCGCGGTTATTACAGTGAGCAACAGCGTCAGGAAGCGACGCTGGTATGGGTCGCCGAGCCGCCCGAATTGGAGCGGTTAGCCAAGGAACAGCCGCGCTCAGACCTGCGGCCGCCGGAGGTGCAACGGGACAGCAACCAGCTTGCCTTGCGGATTGTCACCGACGTATCGAACTACACGACGCGGCTGCGCCTGCCGTTGCCGCCCTTGAAGCCAAACGTGATGTACCGCCTACAAACGGCAGTGCGCGTCACGCAGGGCGGAGCGGTCGTCGGCGTACGTGATCGAACCGGACTCTGGCTCAATGAGCCGGTCGCGCTTGATGAGAGCCGAAATTACGTGCTGATAGATATTGTCTTTGTAACGAATGAGCGCGGCGACGCTGAACTTGCGATCGGCAACCGTCGGAATCAACCGGCGGCTTCGGCAATGTACCTCGGTCGAGTCGAAGTTCGGGAAATAGGCGCTCATCCGTAACATGACTGCGCCAAGCTGTCGGCACAGTATGCCTGCTCGTCAGCCAACCTCTTACTGGGTGCTGTTTATGATCGGGTTGTCGTTGGTGGGGTTATGTCTCTCGGTTGCGTGGGGACTAGCAATTCGCTGGGGGTACTTGCCGCCATAAGGGCTACTGGAACAACGAGCTAGGAGAGCATACGAACGAGACAACCCCTCCGAAATCCTTGTGGCATGCCGCCAGCTTTCCAAGTCGCTGAGGTCTCAAATGCGCTTTCCGAAGATGAAGCGAGTCTGCCCGCTCGTTGGTGTGGCGAGACGCGGCGCGGTATGTCAGTCCAGACGGCGCGCGCAAGCAGGCGACATAGGAGGCCCTCCCGTAGCGGGCAGAGCAAGCCAACAACCGGGTAGCATTCCCCAAATACTCGGAAGCGGCGGCAAGAGGTTTTCTTTCTACCTACCGTTTCAAAACAATGTTGGCGATGCGCTCCGGGTCGCCTTTGATGCCGGATTCAGGAATGAGATTGCCTTCAAGATCGCACTGTGGATCAAGCCAGAGCTTGAGGTTGTGGCGCTGGGCGAACTGCCGGACATCGCCAATCGCTTCATAACGGGTCACAAAAAACTCATCCGAACTCGGCGGCACATACCGCGCTAGAAACGACATACTAGCTTCTTCGCGTTCAAAAATGGGCAGCGCATTATCAAAAATCTGGCGAATGTCAAGTTGCTGACCGGCGAGCGGCGCAACGCGCCCATCGGCCGTGCGGACGCACAACACATTGACTCTTTGCGTCATGGCCAGGTCCTTCGAAAAGAACAAAGAGATACCACCAACACGGGGGACTGGCGAAGACGAAACCATCTGACGACCGGAGCGCACCGGACGGCGCTTCGTCGAGTGGCGCTACCGTGAATGTCGTTCATCTATCAGCAAAACGCTAGGAAAACTTCGTTTGAAAGCAGCCGCCCACGCGGCGTCAGTCGCCAGCGGTCGGACGTGACTTCGAGCAAGCCAGCCGCCTGAAGCTCAGACACGGCGGCGGCGTAGGCGCTGAGGTCAATGCCGTAGCGCCTCCACAGAGCATCTGGCGACACACCTTCCGCAAGACGCAGCCCCAGCATCAACGCCTCGTGCCACCGTTCGTGCAACGTCCGTTGGGTGCGCCCTGCTGTCGCCCACCCACGCCGTTCAACCTGTGCGAAGTAATCTTCCAAGCGGTCGCTGTTCCAGTACCGCTCGACGCCGTCGTAGCCGTGCGCCCCGACGCCGAAAGCGGCGTAGGGACTGTCCGTCCAGTACTTCAGGTTGTGCCGCGCGCGGTGACCCGGACGGGCGAAGTTGGAGATTTCATACGCTTCAAAGTGCGCCTGCGTCAGGAGGTCAAGCGTCGTCAGGTACATCTCGGCGGTCAAATCATCATCAAGCGCGGGCAACCGACCGGCGGCGAGTTGGCGGGCAAGCGTCGTCTGCTCTTTAACTTCCAGCAAATACAGTGACAGATGCTCCGGCGCGAGCGCCAAAGCTTCAACCAGGTTAGTGCGCCACGCTTCCAGCGTTTGGCCAGGAAGGCCGGCGATTAGGTCGAGGTTGATGTTGTCGAAACCGGCCTGCCGCGCCGCTCGGAAAGCGCGTTTGGCGTCCTGCGCGTCGTGGTCACGTCCGGTCAGCGCCAAGTCCGAATCAAAAAACGACTGGACGCCAAGGCTGAGCCGGTTGACGCCGAGCGCACGGTAGGCTTCCAGTCGCTCCGGGGTAGCGTCGCCGGGGTTGACTTCCACCGTCACTTCAACGTCGGGGGTGAAATCAAAAACGGTGCGGCACGCAGTGAGAAGGCGTTCCAGTTGGCGCGGCGTCAGGCGGGAGGGCGTCCCGCCGCCGAAGTAAAGCGTGTCGGCGCGACGGGTTGTAAAGGCCAGCGGAACAGCCGCACAAGCGTCCGAAAAGCGCTGTAATTCCGTTTCCAACGCCGCCACATAGCGTTCCGCGAGTTCGGCGTCATAGCCGCGCGTCACGAAGGCGCAGTATGTACACTTCGTTGTACAGAACGGGAAATGGAGGTACACGCCCAGCAGCGCGAGTGAATCGGCGTGCGGCGACGAAGATGAGGCGGCGTCCATAGACAGCGACAGCACAAAGCGATACGGTTGTACAAAGTGTGAAAGCCTTGGTGTAGAAAGGCAAAGCCCTCCGGCGTCTGCAGGTCCGCCGCACCGGTCGGCTATCAACCGCGAAGCGCGCATGATGGAAGCGTTTGATGTTTATCACCTGCTGCAGGAAACTGGGGCATTGTTGTCCGGCCACTTCCTGCTTAGTTCCGGCTTGCACAGTCCACAGTATGTCCAATGTGCGCGGCTGTTACAGTTCCCAACCATCGCCGGGCAGGTGGGGGCGGCGCTGGCGGAGCGTTTCGGGCGACTTGGCGCAACGCCGGAGGTTGTGGTAGCGCCCGCGCTGGGCGGCATCATCATTGCCCACGAAGTCGCGCGGGCGTTAGGCGTCCGGTGCCTGTTTGCCGAACGCGAGCAGGGTGTGATGACCCTGCGGCGTGGTTTTGAACTCGCCGACGGGGAAAACGCCGTGGTCGTGGAGGATGTCGTAACAACGGGCGGCTCAACGCGCGAGACAATGGCGGTCGTTGTCCGAGCTGGAGCGCGGGTGTCGGCTGTCGGCGCAATCATTGACCGCAGCGGCGGGCGGGCGGATTTCGGCGTGCCCTTTGCGGCATTGATGGCGTTGACCATTCCCACCTATCATCCCAACGATTGCCCGCTGTGCCAGGGTGACGTCCCCCTCGTCAAGCCTGGTAGCCGCGCCCTCAAGTCTTCGGAAGCGCCTTCTTAGCTTGCGCACAAACGGCGATTTCTCTCGCGTATGGAAGCCACTCTGTCAACGTTGTCGGGAAAGCGCCTTGCGCCGATGCCCAAGAATCAGCACTGGCTGTTCGGAAGTTTTCTGCCCGTACGCTCTGACTTGCTGAACTTCTATGCGCGCATGTTCCGCGAACTGGGCGACATCATCCGGTTTCGCGGCCTGCCGGGCATGTACTGGCATTTGGTTTTGCATCCGTCCTACGTCGAGCACGTGCTTCTGCGCAATCAGCACAACTACCGCAAGGGGAAGGTTTTCGACGGCCCCATCGGCCTGATTACCGGCAACGGGCTGCTGACGAGCGACGGCGACTTCTGGCGTCGGCAGCGCAAGCTCATGCAGCCGGCGTTTCACCGGCAGGCGCTGGTCGGGTTCGCTGCAACGATGGTCGGCGAAACCGAGAAGTTCCTGCCGCGCTGGGATGCGCGCGCCGCCGAAGGACGCCCATTCGACATTGCGCAGGATATGGCCGCTCTGACGCTGAGCATCGCCGGTTTGACCCTGTTTTCGACGCCGGTTGGTGCGGAAGCGGACGCCTTCGGGCGCAACTTGCGGTTGGCGTTTAACTTTGTCGGCTTCAAGATGCGCCCGACTTTGCCTGTCCCGCTGTGGGTACCGACGCCCGCCAACCTACGGTTCAAGGCAGCGCGGCGACGGTTAGACGCTGTGGTGTACCGCATCATTGAGACACGCCGCAAAACGCTCAACCCGCCGCCGGACTTGCTGGCGATGCTGATGGCGGCGCGCGACGAAGAAACCGGCGCGGCGATGAGCAACCTGCAGCTCCGAGATGAAGTCATCACGCTGCTGTTGGCTGGTCACGAAACTACCGCCATCACGCTGACGTGGGCGGTGTATGTCCTCACGCAGGAACCGGTGGTTGCCGAACGGCTGTACGACGAAGTTTCTTCCGTGCTGCGCGGCGCGTCGCCAACGGCCGATGACCTGAAGCGGTTGCCGTACACGCGGATGGTCATCGAAGAAACAATGCGGTTGTATCCGCCAGCTTGGGGACTCCCGCGCGAGGCTATCAATGACGATGAAATCGGCGGTTACCACATTCCGGGGCGGACGCTGGTGGCGCTCAATCAGTTCCTAACGCACCGTCACCCGGATTTTTGGGACGAGCCGGAACGCTTTGACCCGGAGCGATTCACACCGGAGCGCGCCGCTGCACGTCCAATGTTCGCCTACTTTCCCTTCGGCGGTGGGCAACGGGTGTGCATCGGTGGTCAGTTCGCCCTTATGGAAGCCACATTGGTGCTGGCGATGCTGGCGCAGCGGTATCGGGTGCGCCTTGCGCCGGGCCATCCCATCGAATTCGATACGATGTTCACCCTGCGCCCAAAATACGGCGTCCAAGTTATTTTAGAACGGCGGGCGCGGTAGCGGTCGTCGCCTCGGAAGTCACAGGCAAGGCGATTGGTTCGCCGCGAAAGCGCGGTTGCGTTCCCAAGATGTACACATCCAGCACGGCTTTGCAACGCGCGGCGTACTCCCGCAGCCGCGTTCGCGCCGAAACCGACCACGGCGGGTCAGGCGCGCCGTAGGCGACAGCTGTGACGCCAAACCGGTCGCAGAGAAACAGCGCCCGATAGACGTGAAACTCGTCGGAGATGACGGTAAAGCGGGTTTGGCCGAAAATGTCGCGTGCGCGCACCACCGAGTCCAGCGTCCGGCGGCCGGCGTAATCGGCCGTCATGGCGCCGTCCGGCACGCCTAAGTGGCGCAACGATTTGCGCATTTCCGTTGGTTCATCATAAGCGAGGGTTTGGTTGGACCCACTGAGGATCAAGTGCTTGATTTTACCGGCATGGTACAGGTCGGCGGCCGCCCGGATGCGGTTTTGAAAGTGGGGGTTGATCCCGCCGGTTGCAAGATACTTGGCCGTCCCCAGAACAAGTCCGACGTTGTTGGCCGGGATGTGATCCGGGCGCTTGAAAACCCGTCCCCATGTGGACGCCACCACCCAGACGTTGGTCAGCGCAACCAGCAGCGGCGGCGACACCACCAGGGCTAGCGTCGCTCGCTGCCACCAGACCCAAGATGGTTTGCGCTTCATCGGTGATGGCTGGTGGGTCCTGGTTTAGGCAGGGACAAGCGTCCGATCAAGGCATTGCCGGCGTAGTTCGACGCGGTACTCATACAGCACTTTATGAACCTGCCGGGGCAGCAACCCGCCGATTTTCTCTGCGATAGTGGTGTGGAGGGGGTTTTCCGGCGGCGTCTCACGACTCAGGTAGTCGAGATATTCCGCTACAATGGCGGCGCGTTGTTCTGGTGTTACTTCTGGTAAATCCGGCGGGAATTTGCTGTTGTCGTAAAGCACGTCAATCCAGCGCAGCACCTGGTATGGGGTGACGAAGCCAAGTTCCTGCGCGATGGCTTCGGGGATATCTTCATAGGGTTCGTTGCCTTCGGTCAGGTGGCGGTAGAAGGCTTTTTCAATCAGGAAAAGTTGCTGCCGGGTCGGCTTCGGGGTGGGCGATTGAGCGTACTGCGCTTGCGCCCAGTGCCGAATGAGTAGCACGACGGAATCCAAGCTCACGCCGAGTTGCTGGGCGATAAAGCGCCGCCGACCGCCCGCCGGCCGTTCGCCGGTTTCGATAAACCGGCGGTACATGGCGATGGCTTGTTCCCGTTGTTCCGGAGTGAGGTCAATAGAAGCAGCTTCCAGCGCTGGGCGTAGTTCCTGAATGACTTGTGAGACGACTGCGCGACTGACCCACAGTTGTTGTGAAATGGCGGTGTGAATCCGGCGCAGGTGACGTTCCATATGCTTAACATCGAGTGGAATCGTGCTACCGGGTACTGTCCGCATCTGTTGGAAGGCGGAAGCAATCTGCGCCCGTATTTCTGGAGTCAGGGTGCGAATCTGAGGCTGACGCTGCCGCGCGACGCCTTTCTGGCGTTTAGCGCTGGGCAGGCCAACTGGGGGACGTGCCCCCACGACAGCTTTCGCCAACTTGGGCGTCGCCGCCGGCAACGGCGTACGGCTATTCGAGTTCTGGGCGGCCCGGCGTGGCTGATGTTTCGGGCAAAACCGCGCCTTGCGGTCGGTAGAAAAGAACGTTACGCCGCATTGATCGCAGGAACGGCGGAACTTCATCCCTGTCATAGTGTGCGACCTCATCGGGGCGCTTCTGCAAAGACGCGCAGATCTGGTTTTCTGGTGAGAAAGTAGGCCACGCCGAAATCGAAATCAACGTGAAGCCGACGGCGGGGGAAGGTCGCTGGCTACTGGCGCAGCGGATTCGTCTAGTTCGCGTTTGACGGCGTCGAGAACACCGTTGATGAACTGCGTGGCTTCCGGGGTGCTGAAGCGGCGCGCAATTTCAATCGCTTCATTGATGACGACGGCGCGGGGCGTCTCTGTCTCATATAGAAACTCATAGACCGCCATCCGCAGGATGTTTCGATCTACTACCGCCATGCGGGAAATCCGCCAGTGCTCGGTATGCCGGCTGATGATCAGATCGATCGTCGCAAGATGGTCTATGACGCCGGCTACAATACGGTTGGCGAACTCAGGCACCTCCGCCCGGTGCTCTTCTTTGAGTTCTGTCAGTTCGTTCCAGTAGCTGTCAAAGAGGTCGGCTAGTGACGGCTGACTAAGATCGTACTGGAAGAGCATTTGCAGCGCGCATTCCCGCGCGCGTCGTCGTGAACCCATAGGGCAAGGGAAAGCCTCCGCCTGTGGGACGGCGTTGGAAGAGGGCGTCAGGTGCTGGTTGTCTGACGGGCGTCTAGGGACCGGTAAAGATTCACCAGTTCGATAGCCGCCATCACAGCTTCCACGCCTTTGTTGCCGGCTTTCATCCCGGCGCGGTCAATCGCTTGCTCAAGACTATCGGCGGTAATGACGCCAAACGTAACCGGGACGCCGGTTTCCAGTGAAACGGCAGCGACGCCTTTCGTGACCTCGGCGGCGATGTAGTCAAAGTGCGGCGTCTCGCCCCGAATGAGCGCGCCAAGGCAGACCACCGCGTCCCAATCGCCGGTCATGGCCAGCTTTTTAACGGTCAAAGGGATTTCAAATGAGCCGGGAACGCGGACGACGGCGCATTGACTGAGCCGGCCGCCCAAACGCTCAAAGGCGTCCAGCGCTCCTGCCAGCAGGCGGTTGACAACAAAATCATTCCATCGGCTGACAACAAACGCCGTCCGCAACCCCTCGGCGATCAGCTTGCCCTGAACTTCGCGCACCGTCTCAGCCATAGCCTACAAACCTTCTTGATTCGCGCCGACAGCCGGCGGCCGGCGTTCGTCAAAAGCCGGAAAGCGCCGTGATTTACCATGGCCGCCAGCACGGCGCAAACGTCGCCTTCGCGTCGTCACCGTTCTCGCTGTTACAGCGTTTCTCGCCGAGCGCGGTCAATCGCCATCAGTTGGCGGAGCAGGTGGGGAAGTTGGTCAAGCGGCAGAGCGTTTGGGCCATCGCTGAGGGCGCGCGGCGGGTCGTCATGAACTTCCATAAACAGACCGTCCACGCCGCAGGCGACGCCGGCGCGAGCCAGCGGTGGAATGAAGGCGGCGTCGCCGTCGGAAGACGCGCCGCGCCCACCGGGGCGCTGAAGGCTATGGGTTACATCAAACACAACCGGGCAACCGAACTCACGTAGGATGGGAAAACTGCGCATGTCCACGACCAAGTTGTTATAGCCGAACGACGCTCCACGCTCCGTCAACCAGATGTCGACGGCTTGAGCCGCACGAAGTTTTTCAACGACATGGCGCATGTCCCAGGGCGCAAGAAACTGTCCCTTTTTGACGTTGACGGTGCGCCCGGTGGCGGCGGCTGCAAGAAGCAAGTCAGTCTGCCGGCAGAGGAAAGCCGGAATTTGAAGGACATCCACCACCTCAGCGACCGGCGCCGCCTGATGAGTTTCATGAATGTCGGTCAACACCGGTACGCCGTGTACCTCACGAACCCGTTGCAAAATGCGGAGCCCTTCCTCTAGTCCGGGTCCGCGAAACGACATATACGAAGTGCGGTTGGCCTTGTCATATGACGCCTTGAACACGTAAGGAATGCCGAGTCGCCGCGTCAGCGCAGCAATTGCTTCGGCTAGGCGCAATGCGTGGGTCTCGCTTTCGATGACGCAGGGGCCGGCAATCAGGAAGAAGCTTTGTTGCAGTTGGTCGGGAGAAAAGAGCTTTGCGGACATAGCGCCTGACTAACCTGGGGGAAACACATCGTGGAGTTGTGCGACAATCGCGGCATGTCGAACGCCGTTGCTGGCGATCAGCCCGGCGCAGTGATGCAACTCTGGACGACGATAGTCGAGCGGTCGGCCGTGAAAGTCGGTCATAACGCCGCCGGCGGCGCGAAGGATGGCTTCCGGCCCGGCGGTGTCCCACAGCTTGGCGCGTCGTGAGGTGCTGATGAACAGGTCGGCGCGCTGCTCAACGAGGAGACCGATTTTGAGGCCGCCGCTCCCAGAGACTATCGTGTTTTGGATCCCTAGTCGCTCAATGGCGGTTTGCAAGCGACGGTTACGGTGCGACCGACTGACGGCGAGCGTCATAGCGGGAATGTGAGCGACACTGGAGACCGTGAGCCGCCGGCGCTCTCCCAGCGCCTCCAGCCAAGCGCCCTGCGGCGTCGCGTACCAGGTCTTCTTAGTGGTCGGTTGGTACACAACCCCCAACGTCGGCGTTCCATCCACGCACAGGCCCACCATGACCGAAAACTCATCATTTCCGGCCAAGAATTCCTTAGTACCATCAATCGGATCAACGAACCACACTCGCTGTGCCGTCGCCCGGCGCGCTGGGTCATCGTCTTCGTTCTCTTCGGAAACCACAAGGTCGTTTGGAAAATGACGGCGTAGTTCGGCGACGAGAAAGGCGTTGACGGCGCGATCAGTCTCCGTTACCGGCTCGCCGTCTGCCTTGTAGCTGACGCGCAGACCCTGCCGCCGGTCAGCAAGGATGCGTTGTCCGGCCTCGCAGACAAGGCGGCGCACCAATTCGGTTTCGGCGCTGAATGAATCCATAAGAAATTAAGATTTGTACAGTATGCCTGAGGTCATAGTGACAGAATCTGCATCGGTCAGTTGACATAAAATGTCACTTTGGAAGCGGCGGTAGACGCGACGCAGTTCTGAGGCGGCAGGCATAATGCACGGCTGAAAGTTTTGTGTGGCGGCTGTGTAAAGAACCAGATGGTTGGTGTGTCAGGCGTGTAAAGCGTGCTCTAAAATGGCTGTTTTGTAGGAGGCGGTTGGATTTGGCACAAGGTTTGCTCCCTTCATGGGCAGACCTGTGTGCTTCAAGTTCCGTACCTAACGGCGCTTAGCCACAAGGTCTTTTGCGCCTTGCAACACAAGGTCATCATTTTTCCGGCTAAGAAGCCACTTCACCGCCAAGGAGACTAACGCTATGAACCTCAAGAAGCAAAAAGGTTTTTCGCTGATCGAACTGCTCATCGTCGTCGCCATTATCGGCATCATCGCGGCGATTGCGGTTCCGAACCTGCTTGCCGCCCGTCGCAGCGCAAATGACGCTTCTGCCCAGCAGACCCTCCGCAACATTCACTCAGCCAATGCGACGTATGAATCTGGGATTGGTCGCGGCAACTTCGCCTCATCCCTTGCCCTGTTGGGTGGCTCGGGTACGAACGAAGTCGGTATGCTTGATGACACCGTCGTAAACGCCACCCAGACCCCGAAGAGTGGGTTTTCACTAACGGGGTACAGTGCAACGCCGAAGTCCTCCACCTCCGCTGCGTTGTACTCGGTGCGCAACCAACCGTCCCAGTCAACGGGTATTGCGCGTACGGGCAACCGTTCGTTCTTCATCAACGAAACAGGCGTGATCCGTGCGTCGGACGCTTCGAACCAGTTGGCTGACTCTCAGTCCTCGCCGCTGGGCAACTAAGATTCGCCGATTGTTAGTCGGGATTCAGCGGGGAAGCAAAAACGTCGCTTCCCCGTTCTGAATTTCAGTGGGGCTGGGTTTGCGTGTGACCGTCAGGGCGCTCACACGCTTCCTCCGGGTGGAAATGTTGTCGGATGGCGCGGGCGCGAGTTTCACCGACAAACGGTGTGAGTTCGGCGACGCTCGCCCGCCGGATGTTGTCGAGGCTGCCTAGGTTGCGCAAAAGGCGGTTCTTGAGCTTCGGCCCGATCCCCGGAATTGCCAGCAGTTCGGAATCAAAGTCCCGCTGTGCGCGGCGTTGTCGGTGAAACGCCACGGCGAAGCGGTGCGCTTCGTCCCGCAGCATCTGCACCAGATGCAAGACCGGCGAGCGCCGCTCCAAGCGAATTGGGTCGTTTTCCCGCCCTTTGACGAAAATCACTTCCTCACGCTTGGCGATGGCGGCAAGGGGTAACGCCTCCAAGTCAAGCGCACGGAGGGCCTCTGCGGCGGCGCTAAGTTGACCCTTGCCACCGTCCACAAGCACCAGGTCCGGCAATGGTTTTGCTTCCCGCAGCAGCCGCGCGTAGCGTCGTCCAATGACTTCGCGCATGGAGGCAAAATCATCGCCGCCGGTCGCCGTCTTGATGCGAAACTTCCGGTACGCTTCCTTTGCCGGTCGTCCGTTTTCAAACACCACCAGCGACGCCACGGCTTCCGCCCCTTGAAGATGCGAAATATCAAAGCACTCAATACGCGCCGGGAAACGCGGCAACTCCAGCACGTCGGCCAGCTCCTCCAAGATATGCGCCATGTCTGGCTTGAGCGTCCGAAACCGTTGATCAAAGGCGACACGCGCGTTGCGTTCAACCAGCTCAATGAGTTCACGCTTTTGCCCACGCTGCGGCGTCAGGATACGCACCCTGCTACCGCGCCGCTCTGATAAAAACGCCTCCAGTACGTCGCGGTCGGCGAAGTCATGCGGCGCATGCACCTCGTGTGGCACGTAGTTGCCCAGGGCGTAGTACTGCGTCAGCGCCTCTCCGAGAAAGCTTGGCGCGTCAAAGGTTTCATCGTCCGGGAGGTCTTCCCAAAAAAACTCACGCCGTCCGATGATGCGTCCCTCGCGCATCGTGAAAAGTTGCAGCGCCAGCCGTGCGCCCTCCCGGTGGTAACCGAAAATATCCACGTCGGCGGCATCCTTGAGCATCATCTTCTGGGTTTCGCTCAACCGCTCAACGAGTCGCAGTTGGTCGCGGTAGCGGGCGGCCTGCTCAAAACGCAGTTCGTCCGAGGCGCGCAGCATACGCGCCTCAAGCTCGGCCAGAAGTTCCTTGTTCTTACCCTCGAAGAAAAGCCGTACGTCACGAACGGCTTCGGCGTATTCCGCCTCACTGCACAGCTCACGGACGCATGGCCCTAAGCAGCGCTTGATGTGGTACTCCAAGCACGGCCGCTCCCGTTTGCCGTCAATCTCGATGTCGCACGTCCGCAGTTGGAACATCTGATTGACCAGCTTGAGCGTTTGGTGCGCCAGCGAGGCCGGCAGGTACGGGCCGTGATAAAGCGCGCCGTCGTTGAGAACGCGCCGCGTCTTAATGACGCGCGGAAACGGTTCGTTGAGCGTCAGCTTCAGGTGCGGATACTGCTTGTCGTCCTTGAGGAGGACGTTGTAGCGCGGTTTGTACTGCTTGATGAGGTTGCTTTCGAGAACTAACGCCTCGACTTCGGTATCCGTGACGATGCACTCAATGTCGTGGATACGGGCAACGAGTTCCCGTGTTTTGGGGTCCTGCCGGCGGCCGGGATGAAAGTAGCTGCGGACGCGCGCACGAAGGTTCTTCGCCTTGCCGACATAAATGACCGTGCCATGCGCGTCCTTGTGCAGGTAGCAGCCAGGGCCGGTCGACAAACTAGACAGCTTTTCTGCAAGGGTCATGCCACTGCGAAACATTTGCGGCGTACGTCGCGGCTGCATCAGCCGCCGCTCGGTCAAGCCGCGCGGCGGCCGACTAGTCCCCGACGGATGAAAAACACGCCGCCGTCATTGTCTGAAAAAACCGCTAGCCGTGTGAGGCGTAGAGTGGAAAATCGCGGGTTAGTTCCCGCACCTTTCGCCGGACGGCTTCCTGTTTACTCGTATTGTCAATATCGGACAAGACTTCAACGATCAGTTCGCCGACGTAGCGCATGTCCTGTTCACGCATGCCGCGCGTAGTCAGCGCCGGCGTCCCCAGCCGAATCCCGCTTCCAACCAGCGGCGGATTCGTATCAAAGGGAATAGTGTTTTTGTTGACCGTGATGCCGGCTCGCTCCAGCGCCTGTTCCGCCGCCTTGCCGGTGATGCCTTTCGAGAAGACATCCACAAGGAGAAGGTGATTGTCCGTCCCGCCGGTGACAAGCCGGAAACCGGCCGCAGCCAGCGTTTCACCAAGCGCGACGGCGTTTCTCCGCACCTGTCGCTGGTACTCGACAAAGCTAGGCTCCAGCGCCTCTTGGAGGCAAACTGCCTTAGCCGCAATGGCATGCATCAACGGCCCGCCCTGCACACCTGGAAACACCGCGCGGTCAATGAGCTTAGCGTCTTCGGCGCGGCACATCACCATGCCCCCGCGCGGCCCGCGCAGCGTCTTGTGCGTCGTCGTGGTCACAAAATCTACGCAACCGACGGGTGAGGGATGCTCGCCGGCCGCCACGAGGCCGGCAATGTGGGCCATATCCGCCAAGACACGCGCGCCGACGGCGCGACCAATATCAGCGATTTTGGCAAAGTCAATCTGGCGCGGATAGGCGCTGGCGCCGCAGATAATCAGTTTTGGGCGGTGCTTTTCGGCCAGCTGCGCCAGTTCCTCGTAGTCGAGCCGCTCGGTTTCGCGGTTGACGCCGTAGGTGACGACGTTGAAATACAGACCGGATATGTTCAGCGGGTGGCCATGGGTCAGGTGTCCGCCGTGCGCCAAATCCATCCCCAGAATCGTGTCGCCGGGTTTGAGGACGGCTAAAAACACCGCCATGTTGGCCTGCGCGCCTGAATGCGGCTGGACATTGACATGCTCTGCGCCGAAAAGCCGTTTAGCCCGCTCAATCGCCAGCCGCTCGGCGACATCCACAAATTCGCAGCCGCCGTAGTAGCGCCGTCCCGGATACCCTTCGGCGTACTTGTTCGTCATCACCGAGCCGACGGCTTCCATCACGGCGCGGCTGGCGTAGTTTTCAGAAGCAATCATTTCGAGGCCGTCCGCCAGACGTTTGGTTTCGTCTGCGATGGCGCGCGCAATCTCAGGATCGGTTTCCAACAACGAACGATTCAGGCTCAAGGACATGGCGTGTCTTTCAGAGATCGGGATTGGGGGGCTCAAGAACGCGCAGCCGTTTCAAGCGCCGTAATTTTTTCAATGCGCCGCGCATGACGGCCGCCTGCAAAGGCCGTCGTCAGAAATGTCTCGATGACGGCGGGGAGGATTTTCGGGTCGGTGTTGCGGACGCCCATCGCCATTACGTTGGCGTCGTTGTGTTCGCGGGCAAGCCGGGCCGTCTCAACATCGTGAACCACCGCTGCACGGATGCCGGGGATTTTGTTGGCGGCGATGCCGACGCCAATGCCTGTTCCGCAGAACAGAAGGCCGCAGTCGGCCTGCCCCTTGGCGACGGCCTCGCCGACCGCCTGAGCATAATCGGGATAATCCACCGACTCCGTTGCGCTCCGGGTTCCAAAATCCTCGTAAGCGATGCCCAACCGCTCCAGCACCTGTTTGGCGGCTTCCTTGCCGGCGTAACCGGCATGATCACTGCCAAGAGCGACTTTCATAGCAGAACAACTCCGGTGTGACCGCCCGCTGCGGCAGGGCAGACGTTGTGTGTACGTTGGCGTACAGCTGGCAGTGTAGCACGCCCGCTTTTCTGGCGGGAACTATTTTGCCTTGCGCGCCGGTATGCCCTACTGTGTAGCCTTCCATAGAAGGCGCGCATGCCGCCGATCCAAACAAAGTTCAGTTGCGTCCGTCGCAGGGAGTCCTGTCATGAGCCGCAAAAAGATTCGCCGCCGTGGATGGCCGCCCGAAACGGAGCGTTCGCTGCATGCCTACATGACGATGCACGATGATGGGCGGACGCTCGACCGCCGTGAGATTCTGGATTTGGTGCGCGGTGGGGAAGACAGCGAAGTAGAGTTCAAGGTGCGGTACAGCAACCCAGAACGCATCGCAGCGGAGATTCTGGCGATGGCCAACAGCGGCGGCGGTGCCATTTTGTTTGGGGTTAGTGACACTTGCCGTGTTGAAGGTCTGGACGACGCTGAGCGGGTTGAAGTAGAGCTGCGCGAACTGTGCGCCACCGCGATGTCACCCCCAGTACATCCCTACATCAACAAAGTCGCCTTCGACAGCGGCAAGCGGGTGCTCGTGCTTGAAGTGGACGACCGCCGCGCGCCCCACGCCACGCGCGACGGCCGTTACTACATCCGCGTAGGTTCAACGAAGCGCGAAGCGGACAGCCAAGAAGTGGCGGAACTGTTTCACCGCTACAATGCCGCCCGCTACGAGCAGGTGCCGTTGCACGACGTACCTTTTGACGACATTGACGACGCCGGCGTGTGGAGCTACCTCCGCGCCATCGTGCCGGATGAGTCAAAGCTGCCGAAAGGATTTCCAACCGCCGTTGTGTTGGCCGACATGCGGCTTGCCGTGATGACGGCGGACGATTACGCACCGACCGTCGCCGGCCTGGTGTTGTTTGGACAAAGCCGCGCCATGGAGCGGTCGTTTCCGCGCAGTCACGTTACCCTGATCCGTTTCGCCGGCCACGACGCCTCTGCGCCCGTCGTCGAGCAGGCAACGTTCACTGGCAATCTGGCGAGTCTTTACTGGCGGATTGAGGGTTTTTTGACACGCTATGCTGATTTGCAGGACGCACCGCCGGCGCGGCGTGACCGTGTACGAGACCCTGACGCGCGCGCTTGGTACTCACGGCCGGCCGTGATGGAAGCTGTCACGAACGCGCTCGTACACCGTGATTATGGCGTTCGGCAGGAAGGCGTGCGCATTCTGCTGTACGACCGACGGATGGAGATTATCAACCCGGCCGTCGGCAAGAACATCTGGCGCGGCGCGGTTGACTATGGCGTGAGCCATCCCAACAACCCCGGCATCAAGAGCTTCTTCAAGAACCCTGCCTACGGTGTGACGACCTACGCCGGCGGTCTGCCGATGATCCGCCGAGAGACGCTGCGTTTTGCCCGCTGTGAGCCGAAAGTGACGGTCTTACCCCACGAGTTCCGCATCGAGTTGCCGGCTGCCACCTAGCGCACCTTACGGGGAAATGTAGCGGGTCAGCCCGTCATTGGCATGCGGCGGCTCAACGCCGTTTTCCTGCGTGGCGGCTCAACGTCCTGCGCCACGCCGCAAGGCGTGGTGGTTCTTCAGAACAAGGCAGGCTTGGAACTTGTCTAGCGCGGAACGCCGCCGCACGCCAAACCGTTCACAGTGGGTATCACTCCACCTACGCGGAAACTGCTCCAGTCTGCCGGTCGGCGTTCCGCGCCATTCGTGACTTGGCGCGCAGGCTGTGTTCCGGCTTCCCCATCACCGTCCCCGACGCCCCGACTGTACAAAACCACAACACATCCGTATCTTTTCCGCACCACCACGCGACCCCAACCTAACCCGGCCGGGCG
>JANWUV010000020.1:239-36823 GCA_025057975.1 Chloracidobacterium sp. | reverse complement strand
GGCTGGAGCAGTTGGAGGCTTATCTGGCGGGGCTAGGGGAGCAGGCGGTGGGGTGGCTGGTGATTTTTGACCAGCGGAAGGGGCAGGCGTCGGTGGCGGAGCGGACGCGGGCGTACGTGGCGGTGACGCCCGGCGGGCGCAGTGTGACGGTGGTCCGTGCTTAGGCACCTCCTGTATCCCCGCGAAAACCAATCAACCTGTGCTTGACCAAGGCGGATGGCGTCACTAATGTTCTTTTCCGCACTTTTAGCCGTTATTGTTTGTCTTCCCTCCCGGTGAAAGCCCCGTTGCGGTTCGGAACGTCCTATGGTGGAGTGGTTGGTGGCAGGTTCGGCTCTGGAATGGCTATGCTGGGGAATTGCTTTGTTTTCAACGGCTCTGCTGGTCGCCAAGCTGCTCCTAGGGGCGCTCCTCGACGGCCTTGACGGCCACCTTGACGGAAGCTTTGACCTGTTCGGTCACGGTGATTCGTTGCCCGGCGGCGGCCTCAACGCGATGCTGGCCGGATTGATGGTCATGGGGTGGAGCGGTGTTCTGTGCTTCCAGATGACGCGCCTGTCGCCAACGATGGTGCTGGGAACGGCGGTAAGCGCCGGTCTGATCACCTTTGCGACGACCGTCTGGATGCTCCGCCAGGCCCGCCGCATTGAATCCGATGGGACGCTCCGCGTCGCCAACGCCATCGGCAACTTTGGAACGGTATACCTGACGATACCGGCGTATGGACAAGGGAGTGGACAGGTGCAAATTGAAGTCCAAGGGCGGCTGGCGACCTTGGAAGCCGTCACGGATGGACCGGCGATTCCAACCGGTTCACGAGTGTTCGTTCACAGTGTCAGCAACGGCGTTTTGATGGTTGTGCCGGAGTCACTGCTCAGCGCATACCCGTCTTCCGAGCCTACTTCCCAACCTGTTGAAGCCGCAGCCGGTCGGCAGGCTTTAGCGCCATCACACGAGGAACTTCCCCATGGGTGAAATCAGTCTTGCGCTGGTGGCCACCGTCGGCTTGTCCGCTTTGGCGGTGTTGATTGTCATCGGCGTCATCATCAATCAGTACAAACGCTGCCCGTCGAACCGCATTCTTGTCATTTACGGCAAGGTCGGCGGCGGCCGCAGCGCCAAGTGCATCCACGGCGGCGGCGCGTTTGTGATTCCGGTGATTCAGGATTACCAGTTCCTGAGCCTCCAACCGATGCCGATTGAGATCAACCTCACGGGGGCGCTCTCGAAACAAAACATCCGCGTCAATGTACCCAGCACCTTTACCGTTGCCATCTCAACCGACCCGGCGATTATGAACAACGCCGCTGAACGATTGCTGGGGCTTGATGAACGCCAAATCAAGGAACAGGCGCAGGAAATCATCCTCGGTCAATTGCGACTGGTCATTGCGACGTTGACCATTGAGGAAATCAACCGCGACCGCGAAGTGTTTCTTCAGCAGGTCAATAAAAATGTCGCCGCCGAGCTCCACAAGCTCGGTTTAGAGTTGCTCAACGTCAACGTCCGTGACATCACGGACGCCTCCGGCTACATCGAAGCCATCGGTAAGAAGTCGGCCGCCGAGGCTATTAATAAGGCGCGCGTTGAGGTCGCTGAGCAGGAACGGTTCGGCGCGGTGGGCGAGGCGAAGGCCGTTCGCGAACGCACCGTACAGGTTGCCCTTGAAGCAACTGAAACGGAGAAGGGAAAAAAGGAAGCCGAGCGGACAATGCGCATGGTGACGGCCCAGTTGGAAGCTGAAGCGGCGATCGCCGAAGCTCAGGCCAACCGTAAGAAAACCATTGACATCGCCGCCGAACGCGCCGAAGCCGAAGTAGGTGTCAAGCGCGCCGAAGCCCAACAGCGCATTTCCATCGCCGAGCTGGAGGCTGAAACGGCGGCGAAAGAAAACATGGCGCGGGCGGCTGTTATTGAATCGAACGCGATGTTGGCCGAACGGCAGGCCGCCGCCCAGCAACGCGCCGAAGTCGCCAAAGCCAACGCCGAACGTGAAATCCTTATCGCGCAACGGCAGCGCGAAAAAGCCCTTCTTGAGAAAGAGGAACTCGTCCGCCAAGAAATTGAGAAACTCAAGCGACAGGTGGAAGCCGACGCTGAAGCCGAACGCATCCGACGTGTAGCGCAAGGCGAAGCCGACGCCATCCTTCTCAAGTACAAGGCTGACGCCGACGGCATGAAGCAACTCCTGCTGGCGAAAGCTGAGGGCTATCACAACATCATCCGCGCCTGCGGCAACGACCCCGACACCGCCGCCAAGCTGATTCTGCTTGAGAAGCTGGAAACTATTGTCGAAAAACAGGTCGAAGCCATCGCCAACCTCAAGATCGACAAAATTACGGTCTGGGATTCGGGCGGCAACGGCGACGGCTCATCCACGGCGCACTTCATCCGCAACTTTGTCTCATCGTTGCCGCCCCTTCAGGAAATCGCCCGGCAGGCCGGTGTTGAATTGCCAGCTTACTTAGGTTCATTGGTTGATTCGGGCGCGAACGGTAAGACGGAGAAAACGCCGTCACGGACAGGGACGGCCGCACCCAAGCCGACGCCGAAAGAGGGATGACGGCCGCCGAAATTTTGGCGCAGTTGGACGATTGCGCCGACCGATTGGTTTTTCCGATGCTTGATGCGCCCGGCTTCCGGTTGGCGGCGGCGCGGCTTCACGCCTACCGTGATCCCGACCGCTGGGCGATGGTCATTGAAACACTGGGTTGTCACGTGTGGGACGCAGGACACGCGGCTATTGACAACTGTCTGCATGTTTTTGGGAACTGTCTGAGTCGCCCACCGGGCGTCACACCGGATGACTATCTTTACCCGACGGCGGACAGCGACGAGGGGCAGACCTTTGATGATCGCGGCCGAGTGCGGCGTGAAGCGCGTACTATCCGCCTGCGCGGCCGTGTCATTCAACTTCCAGATCAGTCACCGGTGTGCAATCTGGACGGAAGCCCCATCGCATATGGCCGACGGTGGCGCAGCGATGAGTTACTCCGTTGGTTGACCGAGGCGTACCGTGACGATCTGTTGGCGACGGAAGATGAATTGCGGGCGCGCATCCCACCGGACATTCCGAAGTTGCTGACGCTGGACGCTTGGCGGCATCCCGATCTTGGAAGTGGTGAAACGCCCAGCCAATCAGAAACCTTTCGCCAGATCGCCGAGGTTCTGGCGTCCGGCGACCCGGCGCGCTACCGGCCGACGCAGCCGCCGAATACGCCCCGGCGCCGCCGTCCGGTTGGAGGCGCGTCGTGCGACTGACCAAAACTGTGGCGTCCAACCCTCCCCGGACGCCGCCGCGCACCGTCGGAGATTACTTGGCGCTGGTGTGGGCGACGGGCTTTTTTGCGGGTTATGCGCCTATCGCGCCCGGGACGGCCGGCTCAGCAGTTGTGGCGGCGCTCTACTATGCGGCCGGGAAGTTCGGTCTTTTTGAGCCTTTTGCGCTGGATGCCGTTTGGGGATTATTACTGGCGGCGATGCTGGTTAGTTACACCGGCGTCTGGGCGGCCGACCGCGCCGTGAATTTTTTCGGTGCCAAGGACCCGAATGAAGTCGTCATAGATGAGTTCGCCGGGCAGCTCATCGCGTATCTTTTTCTTCCGCTAGTTCCTAAACTGGCCGCCCTCAAGGGTGGGTTTGAGCTTTGGGTTATCGCCGGCTTCGTGACTTTTCGTGTCTTCGACGTACTCAAACCCTATCCGGCGCAACAGTGCGAAGCCCTGCGCGGCGGTTTGGGGGTGATGGCCGACGACATTGTAGCCGGCGTCCAGTCCGGCGTCACCCTACTGACGCTAGCAAAACTGGTCGAGTATGTTGTCCTTACCTAAAGCCTCAGCCGTGTTTGCAAGCTGGGCGTAGCAAGTTCCTGCTGGAAAAGCATGCCTCTCGTTACCCGTGACCACGATGGACAAATCAGCTTTGGAAAGGGTGAACTATTCATCCAGGCTATCATTTTTCTCTCGCTAGCCGACTTCACGCTAGAGACGCTTCCAAACCTAACGCCGAATCAACGCTTCTGGCTAGAGGCTTTTGAAATTTTTTCGGTGAGCGTTTTTACAGTGGAGTACCTTGTGCGCGTTTGCGGTGCACGTCCGATAATAAAATATCTTTTTAGCTTCTATGGAGTGGTGGATTTGCTGGCGATTCTGCCGTTCTATGTCGGGCTGACAATAGACCTACGTTCCGTCCGTTCGCTGCGCTTCTTGCGCCTGCTGCGCATCCTGAAGCTGGCCCGCTACAGCCGCGCCATGAGACGTTTTCACCGCGCTTTGCTTATCTCTAAGGAAGAGTTGTTGCTGTGCGCGGCGACGGCGCTCATCCTGATTTATCTGGCGGCGGTTGGCATCTACTACTTTGAACACGAAGCCCAACCGGAGGTTTTTACTTCGATGTTCGACGGTCTGTGGTGGGCGGTGGCAACGCTGACCACTGTGGGCTACGGCGATAGTTATCCGGTGACGGCGGGCGGGCGGTTCTTTACGTTCGTAGTGCTTGTTATTGGGCTGGGCATAGTGGCACTCCCCTCCGGCATTATTGCCTCAGCCCTCTCCAAAGCACGGCAGGAGGAAGAAACACAGGGAACCGAAGCTTCTCTTGATGGATGAGCCGCCGCCTGAATCGCTTCACAGGTCGGTGCCGGAGCAGGTCAAATCAACACCGGGCTTAGCAGTCGTGCAATAACGCGACGACCTCCCAGTCGGCGATGTGGGTGACACCGGGCCGTCCCTGCTGGACAAGAAGGGGCGGCTCTGTCCTTGCTTGCTATGCGGGCCGCCCTCTGCCGCCGAATGCACGCCAACGCCGGTGAACGGGCTGACGCCGACGTGGTCGTCGTCTGATCCGAGCGTGTTGCGGGTGACGGAACAGGGCTTTGCGGAGGCGGTCGGGGTCGGGACGGCGCTCGTGGCCGGACGGGTTGGGGATGTGACGACGACGGTGAGGCTCACGGTCGAGCGCGGGGGCACGCGGCGGAGGGGTACGGCGAAGGAGCGGCGTGCCGCATGAGGTCAATCCCCTACTTTTGGGTGTCGCGACAGTATGGGCCGACGGCGACGCGGCGGCAGTACACGGGTCACGAGCGGGATGCGGGCAGTGGTACGACCACCGGCTGTATCGGCAGCTGGACAGTCTGCCGGGGCGGTGGACGAGTCCCGACCCGTACTTGGGAAGCGCCGTCTGGCTTCAGCAAGCGTCTGAGCTGTGTGAGCGGTTCGTTGTTCACGGCGGAGCAGGTGGTGCAGCACTACCACGGGCGGGAGTGGATTCCGTGTGGGGACGCTTTTCCTGGCCGCCTTATTCGGGCGAAATGTCCCTCCCCGGAGAGAACCTTGCGGCGGGACCGGCACACAGTACCGAGCGGCACACCTGCTGCATGGCGTCGAGGGGCGGCGGCAATTTGATGAAACCACAGGGAGTCAGGTTATGAAGCTGGAAGAGATGCTTCGAAGTAAGCGGGAAGAGATTCTGCGTATTTGCGCAAAGCATAGCGCGTACAAAGTGTGTCTCTTCGGCTCTGTCGCCCGTGGACAAGCCGACGACGCAAGCGACATTGACCTTTTAGTGGAGTTTGAGCCGGGACGCAGCCTGTTTGATCACGGGGCGCTCTGGGTCGAGCTGAATGGCCTGCTAGGTTGCAAAGTGGACGTTGTCAGCGCGCGCGGCATCAAGCCGCGCCTACGCGAGCGCGTGCTGGCGGAAGCCGTGCCGTTATGAGAGACCCGACGGAACACTTGCGGGACATGCTTGAAGCCACCGAGCGTATTGAGTGTCAGACCACAGGCGGTAGAGAGGTCTTCGAGCGGGAAGAGCTGGTTCAGGTGTGGGTCGTCCGCATTCCCTATCACTCTAAAACGTCCATCGTCGGTAGAGGCGTGGAAGCGCTTCCGGTAAGTGAGACGCCGCCCGAAGGCGCGCATAGCGCCCCCGCCCAAACAGTACCTCCAACAACCCCTCCGACTGTCCCGCCTCCAAAATGATCCCCAGCGGCCGTACGCCAACCGCCTGCGCCTCCGCCAACGCCTGCGCCGTATCCGCCACGGCGTACGTCACATCCCCATAATCACCGTCCTGCGGCAGGCCGTCCGTCACCACCAACAACAAGCGTTGACGCGCCGATTCCGCCGCCAGTAAGCGCGTCGCATGCCGTACCGCTGCGCCAAGGCGCGTGTTCGCCGCCGGCGTCAGCGCCGCCAGCCGGCGCGACAGCCGCCCCGCCGACTCGCCAAACGCCTTCAACCGAAAACAATGCACCGCACCCCGTCCCCGACTGTTGAACGCATACACGGCGAACCGATCCCCAAGCTGTTCCAGCGCCGCCGCCAAGCACCGCGCGCTTTCAATTTCACCATCCAGTACCCGCCGCGCCGCGTCCGCCGCCAGGCCCGCATCCGCACACTCACCCTGGCGCGCGTCCGGGCGCTCATCCAGGCGCTCACCAGTGGAACGCGAAACATCGAGCAGCAACAAAGCCGCCACCGAACGAGTCACATGCCGCCGAACGGCGTACACCGCGTCCGACGCCCACGACCGCCGCCGGCGTTCAATCCGGCGCTCAATCAGGGCGTCCACAACCACTTCCTGCCCGTCCGTCGTCGGCCGCACCCAGTTCAACTCCGCCGGACGCCACCGTTCAAACGCCCGCCGCAAACGCGCCGCCGTGGCATCGTCGGCCATACCCAGCGCCGCCGCCGACTCATCCGCAACACTCAAATCCAACACCCGGCACCAGTCCGGCCGATAGTCGCCCAGACGAACGTCCCACTCCGGATACTGATGCGCTCCGACCACCACCCACCGCCCCAACGGCTCGCCGACCGTCGCCGACACATCCGGCGTCCGGGCGGCCGGCGTGTCCTGCTCCAAGTCGTCCGCAGCGTCGTCCGCCGCGGCAGCTTGGTCGCCCTCAATCGAAACATCAGTCGCAGCACGAGTCGGCGTCTGCGCTTCACCCGCCGCGCCGACCGACACCGCGCCGACCACCGGCGCAGACGGACGCTCCCGCAAGGGCGGCGCAGCGATCTCCGGCGACCAGCGCCGCTGCGTCGGCGGCGGCAACAGCCGGTAAATGTCCAGCGTCACCCGCAGCGAGTCGGCCACCGTCGCCCCCTCCGTCAAGCATGGTGCCAACGCCGCTGCCAGCGTTTCAGTCAAGGCGGCGTATTCGGCCTGAATGTCCGCCCCTACACGCCCAACCAGCGCCAGCCGGAACAACAGTTCAACCGCCGCCGCCGTCAACGACGCACCCGCCAACGACCGACGACTCGCCAACAACGGCTCCGCCAGCGCCGCTAGGTCGCGTTCGACGCCGCGATACCGGCTGCGCAGTCGCCGCACAATGCGCGCCATCTCAATCACGTCAAACAACGCCTCGGCGCTTTCCATGTCGGGAAATAACGCCAGAGCGTCGCCGACCGTAACGGACGCTGGACGCGGAGGCAATACACGCTCCGCCGCCCGGTCGCGGACGACGGCGAAATCTACGTGCGACAGCCCGCCCGCGCCTGCGCCCAAATCACTAAAAAACGCCCGCGTCGCCTCGTACGCGGCAATCAGCGGCGGCGTGTCCGGCGTGTGCGTGTCGAACAACAGCCGTCCCGCACCCTGCGCCGCCAACAGTTTGTAGAGCAGAAAGTTCCGGTCACGCTCCGCAAAGACGGCGACGCGGCGCGGCAGGATGAGCGTCGGCGCATCGCCAGTTGGTGTCACACGCCCGCCGACATCGCCGCCAACGGCATCCGAAGTCGGCGTTGCAAGGCGAAACGCGCGTCCAGTCAGGGCGCGCAAGTAATGCTGAAGCGTCGGCGCGACTTCGCTCAGCGGCAGCCCCGGCAGGCATGACTCCAAAATGTTCCGCGCCTGAGCCGTCTCCAGTCGCACGTACGGCCCCAGCTTCACTGCGTCACTTCCGCATAGGGCGCGTCCGGCCGCCAACCACGCCGCAAAGGCTTCAACCGTCAGTTCCGGGTGCTGCGCCGCTACGCGCAACGCCGCCGCGCCCAACAATGGTTGCTCGGCGTAGAGCGACGCCGCCGCACCTAACAACGCTGTACTCCGCTCGTCGCCGGCCAGCGCCTCCGCCGCCCGACAGGTTTCTTGAATGATGTCCGCCAGCCGCGCCGTGTGCCGCGTCGCGCTCGCCACCGTCAACAACCGGCAGACTTCAGCAAAGACCTCTTCGCCCAGCCGACCGACCAACGCCGATGCGCGAGCGGCAAAATCCTCGGCCGCGCGCGGCGACAACCGTTCCAGCGCCGCGCCGACCGCGCCAAGCGCCGTCGCCGCTGTCGCCGGAAGCGGCGCCGCCGACACCGAAGCCGCCGTCAGAGCCGGAACAAACCCTGCCTCCGGCGGGCGCTCCGGCGCATGCGGGCGAAACAGGCGCGTCCAAGTCCTGAGCAACATTACGGCGTTTGCTCGCGGGCAGCCGCCGAAACATCCACCGGCGCTTCCTCGGCCGGCGCAGGCCGCCACAGGGTACGAACGGCGTCGAAACGCGCCCGCCACCACGAACTGTCCGTCAGCGTGTCAAAAAGTTGATAAAACACCGGAATCGCCACCAGCGTCAGCAGGAGACACAGGCTCTGTCCCCCAATGATAATGATGGCGACCGACCGCAGCGCCGCCGAGCCGGGCGTCTGCGCCACCGCCATCGGAATCAGCCCCGCGACCAACGCCAGCGTCGTCATCAGAATTGGCCGCAGCCGGTCGCGGCACCCCGCGACAATCGCGGCATAGCGTTCCTGCCCGCCGGCGCGCAAAACGTTGATGTGGTCAATCTGGAGAATCGAGTTCTTCTTGACGACGCCGAACAGCATCAAAATCCCCAACGCCGAAAAAATGTTGAGCGTCTGCCCAAAGGGCAGCAGCGACAGCAGCGCAAACGGCACCGCCATCGGCAAGCTCAACAAAATCGTCACCGGATGCAAAAAGCTTTCAAACTGCGCCGCCAAAATCATGTACATAAAAACAAACGACAGCACGAACGCCATCAGAAAGTTGGCCGCCGCCTTGCCCAACTCCTTGCTCTGACCCAACTTGGCGGCGCGGTATTCCGGCCCGAGATTGAGCGCCTTGGCTTTTTCATCAAGCGCCTGCAAGACGCGGTCGAGCGAGTAGCCTTCCTGCAAGTTGGCTGAAATCGTCACCTGCCGCTGCCGGTTGTAACGGTCAATCTGCGCCGGTCCTGTTCCGCTGGTCAGCGTCACAAGGTTCGCAAGAGGGACGTTGCCAAGCTTCGTTGACGGTACATATGACCGCAGCAGCGTATCGGGACCTGTCCGGTCTGCGCCGCGCAGCCGAAACCGGACATCGTAGCGGTCGTCGCCCTCGCGGTATGCGCCGACAATCTCGCCGGCGACCAGCGTCCGCAACGCCGACGCAACGGTTCCCACGTTGACGCCCAGGTTGGCGGCTTTTTCACGGTCAATCGCGGCGCGGATTTCCGGCTTGCCGACTTCCAGGGTCGTGTCCACATCCACCACGCCGGGTACGGTCTTGAGAAAATCCACCAGCCGCTGCGAGGCGTCGGTCAGTTTGGCGATGTCGGGTCCGCGTACGACGTACTGTACGGGCGCCGCCGAGTTCCCGCCGCCGGAAATCGCCTGCACGTACTGCACCGAGATGCGTTTGTCCCGCTGATCGGCGAGCTTGTCGCGGACCATTTGCATCAACTCCGCCTGCGTCAGCTTGCGCTCTGTGAGCGGCGTAAGTTGCACAAAGATGTTGCCCCGATTGACGCGGCGCTGTTCGTCCCCGCCCAGCGTCGTCAGGCAGTGCGTCACATGCGGCGTTGTTTTGACGATGGCTTCCAGCGCCGTCATTTGTTTTTCAGCCTCCGCCAACGTCACACCCTCCGGCAGTTTGACCGCCACCTCGAACATCGCCACGTCGTCAAACGGAATAAAGTTTTTGCCGATCACAGAAGAGATCGGGACGACTGAAGCAACGGTCAAAATGGAAATACCGACAATGGCGAGCGGTCGCCGCAGCGACCATTCCAGCAACCAAACGTAGCCGCGCTCCAGCCGCCCATAAACGCCGCTTGTCCGTGACGAGCGATGGCCCGCGCCGACCTTCGCCGGGCGCAGAAACCGCGAACAGAGCATCGGCGTCAGCGTGAAGCTGACGAACATCGAGACCAAAATGGCAAAGGCGCAGGTAAAACCGAACGACGACATAAAGCGCCCAACGATGCCGCCCATGAACGCCACCGGCACGAAGATGACAACCAGCGAGAGCGTCGTCGCCAACACGGCGAAGCCGATGTCGGCCGTGGCTTCCTTCGCTGCCTCGAAGGCCGACATGCCCTTCTCTTCCATGAAGCGGTAGATGTTTTCGAGCACCACCACGGCGTCGTCAATGACGATCCCGACGCTCAACACCAACGCCAGCATCGTCATGCGGTTGAGCGTGAAGCCCATGGCGTACATCAGCCCGTAGGTCGCCACCACCGACGCCGGAATGGCGACGGCGGCAATGACCGTCGAACGCCAACTGCGCAAAAACAGCAGCATGACGAGCGCCGCCATGATCCCACCTAGGATCAGGTGCTCCTGAACGGAATCGAAAGCGTCCTGAATGAAAATGGATTGATCCTTGAGGTACTGCACACGGCAATCCGGCGGCAACTGCGCGGCCAACTCCGCCACGCGCTCCTTGACCAGCCGGACGACTTCGAGTGTGTTGGTTCCCGACTGCTTGCGGATTTCCAGAATCACGGCCGGTTGTCCGTCCAGCCGGGCGAGCGAACGCGGCTCCTCTACACCGTCCTCGACATAGCCGATGTCCTTGACGTAAATCGGTAAACCGTTGGCCGTCCCGACAATAATGTTGGCGAAGTCTTCCACGCGGGTGATGCGCCCCAGCGTCCGCAAAGACAGCTCGCGCCGACCGTCGTCAAGACGGCCGCCGGGGATTTCGACGTTTTGGGCGCGCAGCGCCTGCTTGATGGCGTCCACGCTGAGGTTGTAGGCGGCGATTTTGGCCGCGTCGAGCACAATCTGAATCTCACGCTTCCGATCGCCAATGAAGGACACGCGCCCAACGCCGTTGAGCGATTCCAGGTTTCGCTTAATGACTTTATCGGCAATTTCGGTGATTTCCCGCGCCGACCGATTCCCCGACAGCGCCAGTGACAGCACCGGCTGGGTGTCAGGGTCAAGCTTTTCAATGATAGGCGCCCTAGCGTCCGAAGGTAGTTCGCCCAGAATGCGGTTGACCTTGTCGCGCACATCTTGCGCGGCCTCGTCTATGTCGCGCTCCAGCACGAAGACGACAAACACCTGCGAGACACCTTCGGCCGATACCGACCGGATTTCATCCACGCCGCTGATAGTGTTGACGGCTTCCTCGATGCGTTTCGTCACCTGTGACTCGACCTCTTCCGGCGAAGCGCCGTCGAGCCGCGTCGTGATTGTGACGGTCGGCAAGTCAATTTTCGGAAACAGGTCAACGCCCAGCTTGAAGTAGGAAAACGCCCCAACGACGATAAACGCCATGACGAGCATCGTGGCGAAGACCGGGCGCTTGATGCAGAGTTCGGCGAGTTTTTGCATAACTTCCTGAAGGGACGGCTGTAACCGCCGTCGGCGACGTTAGTTGGCGAGTTTTTTCACGCTGTCACGGTCGCGGTAGCGGGCCTGCGTTTTCGGATTACCAAAAATGGCGTCGGCGATGGGGGGAATCTTGCCAAGGTACATCAGCGGGCGGTACCACCACGGCACAACGATTTTGCGCCGGGGCGACCGAATGGCTTTTTCAATGGCGCGGGCGACGATTTCCGGCCCCGGCATGCTGTAACGCAGCCCAGCGGTCATTTCTGTCCGAATGAAACCGGGCGCAATCAAGACGACGTGAATGCCGCGCGGCTTGACTTCACGCCGGAGGGCGTCGTTGAAGCCGCGCACAGCGAACTTTGACGCGGTGTACATCCCAACCGTCGCCACCTCGCCAGCCACCGAACCAACGTTGACGATGACGCCGCCGCGCGGCAGATGTGGTATGGCGTACTTGGCGCATAGCGCGCACCCCAAAACGTTGACCTCCAGCACCCGCCTGAGCAGGTCGTCGCGGGTGTCGCACAGGTTAAGACCTCCGCCCATGCCAGCGTTGTTCACCAGCGCGTCAAGTCGGCCGAAGGCGTCCAGCGTTTCCCGCATGAGGCGCTGGACATCGGCGCTCTGCGACACGTCGCCGGGTACGACCAACGCCGCGCCGCCGTCCTGCTGGATGGCGTCCGCCACCCTGTGCATTTCGATAGCGCGGCGGGCAAATAACACGACTTTCGCGCCGCACGCGGCCAGATGTTGCGCCGTCGCGGCTCCAATGCCGCTGGAGGCCCCGGTGATGATGACGACGCTGCCATTGAGTTCCATACGGGCATCCGCTGTCGGCCGTTAGAAGGTTTTGACCGGCGTTCCGTCGGTCAGACGGTCGAGGTTGTCGGTGATGACTTTTTCACCGGGTTTGAGACCTTCGGTGATTTCCACCGCTTCGCCGTCGCGCTTGCCCAGCCGAACGCGCCGCGCCACAGCTTTGCCGTCCGCCACGACGAACACCTTGTCCACGCCGGCTGCGCTGACGACAGCACTGGACGGCACGAACACCGCCGGTACGTCGGTGGCGATGTCCACATAAACGCGCACAAACATGCCCGGCTTGAGCAGGCCCTGCGGATTTGGGGCGACGGCCTCCACCATCAGCAACCGCGCCTGCTGATTAAGAACAGGGCTGATGCGCGCCACGCGCGCCGAAAAGTCGCGGCCTGGGTAGGCATCCGTTGTGAAGCGCGCCGCCATGCCCACCTTGACGTACGAAACACCAGCTTCGGCGACATTCGCCTGAACGCGAATCGGATCGAGCCGCACAATGGTGACAATGTCGCGGTTGCCGCCTTGCTCATTGATGAAGTCGCCGCGTGACTTGTGGCGAACACTGACAAAGCCGCTGATGGGCGCACGGACGGTGGAGTCTTCGAGTTTCTTCCGGGCAAAGCGCACCTCGGCTTGGCGCTGTTCGATGACGCCAAGGCGCATGACGGCTTCATCACGGGCGGCCTGATAGCGGGCTTCGGCGGCGCGGTAGTTGGCTTCCACAGTATCCCACCGCTGGCGCGGCAGATCGCCGGACGCTACCAAGCGCTCGGTGCGCTCCATCTGGGCGCGGGCGTCGTCAAGAGCGGCTTTGGCCTGCCGGACAGCCGGTACGGCGTCAATATCAACAGGGTCGCGCCGGCCGGCTTCGCCCAGCATGGCGCGCGCCTGCGCCAGCGCCGCCTCCGCCTGCTGGAGCTTAAGTTCATATTCCTTGGGCGAGATGCGGGCGATGACCTGACCGGCTCTAACTGGACTGCCGACATCCACCGTGAGTTCGGTGATTTCACCGCCGACCTGTCCGGCGACGACGACTTGCTCATCCGGTACAAGCGACCCGACGGTTTCAATAGATTTGCGGATAAGGCGTTCGACGGCGGTTGTCGTCTTGACTTCGATCGCCGGCGGCGGGGCGGACGTGTCGGGTGCGGCGGCGCTAACGGTTTCCTTTTTGCGGGAGCAGCCGGTCAGACAGAGCGCTAAGAGCGCTGTCACCAACCAAAACCCGGCTTGCTTGGAGCGGAGACACAAGGCAGTCATAGCTTGTCCGTTGGGGAAGGGGTGGTGGATGTGGTTGGCGTCGCCGGCCGCCGTATGCCGTCAAGGAAGATTGCGGCGTAAGCGCGCGCCAGCGCCTCCGGCGAGCCGGTTACGGTCTGGTCGCCGTGGAGTTGCTCAAACATGGTTTGAAGGAACGGCATAGCGAAGAGTGACCGCGCCGCCACCTGCGGATTCACTTCCCGAAATGCGCCCTCACGGATGCGGGTTTCAATGTAATCGCCCAGAAAATCAAAAATGTCCCGCACGTAGAGGCGGAAAAACATCTCAGAGAGTTCATGGCCTTCGAGCGCGCTAAAAAACAGCAGGCGTTGGAAGGAGTAATCGGCGCGGTGGCGCTCGATGACATGCTGCATGATGGTTTCAAAAAACCGCCGGTCGTCGCGGCAAGCGGCTAACTCGCGCATGCGCGTCCAGAAGGCTGCCGCGTCAGCGTCCTTCATCTTTTGGTCAAGGATAGCGGCGTAAAGGTCCTGCTTGGTGGCGAAATGCCGGAAGATAATCGCTTCGCTGACGCCGGCTTCGGCGGCGATTTCCTTGGTGGTGACGCCGTTAAAGCCTTTTTCAGAGAACCGCCGCATAGCAATGCGGACAATTTGCCGTCGCCGGTCTTCCCCCGACATGCGGCGGGGTGCGGCGTCGTGGAGCGCGTCAGCGGTGATGGTCGGCGGGGCGCTGGTCATCGTGGGCGGAACAGTGTGCGTTAGCTTACGTTAGTTAGTATGCACTTACTTGCAACCTTACACTGGCATCCGGCGCGGTGACAAGCTAGTTTTCCACCTATGACACCGGAAATGGTCGCAACCGCGCCGGTTGAATGGCGGACAGCCCGCTTCGCGGAACTCACTGTGGACGACCTCTACGCCGTGCTGCAGGCGCGGCTGGCGGTGTTTGTCGTCGAGCAGCAGTGCGTGTATCAGGATGCGGACGGTGTGGATCGCTATGCCCACCACATCATGGGGTGGCGACCGACGCCGAGCGGGCAGGTGTTGGTCGCCTACTGTCGGCTGGTCGCGCCGGGCGTCAAGTACGCCGAGCCGTCTATCGGGCGCGTCATCACAACGGCAGCCGGGCGCGGGCAAGGACTGGGAAAAGAACTGATGCGGCGCGCGCTGGCGTTACACGATGCGCTCTATCCGGGGCAGGGCAATCGCATTTCCGCGCAGCAGTATCTGGAACGGTTTTATGGGGCGTTCGGCTACCGGACGGTTTCCGCGCCATATGATGAAGACGGCCTGCCGCATGTTGAGATGCTGCGCGACGGCCGGTGAGCGCCGTCACGCAAGGGCGGCGGCGCGCTTCTCCCAACGACATGTCGTTTGAATCACCCGTAACAACATTGCTTTTGATTCGGCACGGTCAGACGACGGACGGCCCGGCGCCGCGCTGCCACGGCTGGACAGATTTGCCGCTTTCGGCGGAAGGCGTCCGGCAAATTGAGCGGCTGGCGCGATATTTGCAGAACCAGCGTGTGGACGCCCTCTACGCCAGCGACCTAGCGCGCTCGCGCCATACGGCGGAGTTACTAGCCGCTGGGCGCGACCTTCGCCCGGTGATTCAGCCGGAACTGCGGGAAATTAACTTTGGCGATCTTGAAGGGTGTCTGGTGGATGAGCTGCCACTGCGTTTTCCGGCGACGGTTGCGGCGTGGCGCGCCAATCCGGCGACCTGCCAGTTTCCAAACGGCGAGAGTTTTCAGGAAGTTAAGCAGCGCGTGCTGCCGACGGTCGAGGGCCTGCTGGCGCGGCATGCGGGACAAACAGTGGCGTTGGCGCTCCATTCGGGCGTCAACCGTGTGATTTTAGGCTGGGCGTTAGGCTTACCGGACGAACACTTGGTTCGCCTTGAGCAAGACCACGGTTGCCTCAACATTGTGACCTTTGGGCCGCACCATCCGCGTCTGAAGCTGTACAACTTCACACCGTAGCAGATGAGCTTCCAAGCGACGCGCCTTGCCTGCTGCTTGTCAGTCAGGCGGCCAAGGTGTTTTATCCCACCTTGAAACCTGTTAGCTTCCCAAATGTCTTGATTTCTGAACATCTGCGCCGCATACGAGCGGCGGCTCTACAGGGTGAGGGAGATAAATAGCCATGAGCCAACTGGATGCGCCGACGATGAAGTTTCGCATGAGCGACACGCTCTTTACGGCCATCCGCGCCGCGCTCGACACTGGCGGCGCGCGTCCGTTGCTGGTGCTTTACATGCCGTACGGCATCGTGCGCGGGCGGATTTCCCGAACCGTTACTGATACGCTTTCGTTGGCGCGCGACGCGCGACTGGAAAACGTCAGCCGTGTCCGCATCGAAACCGATGTGCTCGAGCTGGATGACTGCGAGGTCGAACACTTCCAAAACCACATGCCGACGGCGCATTTCCGCAAACTCTACGTTCGTATGGACGACGTGCAGAGCTTCGCCTTCGATGTCAAACACAATGAAGTTTTCCCCTTTGAACCAGGGCCGCTCACGCCATGACGTTCCATATCAAAGTCGTCCGTGAAGTAACACCGATGCGGCGGCCGCTGCCGCAGGTTCTCGAAACCGTTGGGCGACCGCCCACCGACGGCCTGCAGGTTTTCCTGTCAAAGCAGGCGGAGGAAAAAATCCTGCTGGCCGCTCCGCCGGAGAAACCGGCCGAGACAATGCCTGATTTAGCGCGCGCGTTTCTCGGTGAAAACGAGTGCGGCGGGCTGCTGATCGGGAATGTGTACGTCGCCGAACTCAGCGGCTGCACCGTCACCTTTACCGCAATTGTGGACGCCGTTCCGGCGCAGGAAGCCGCCGCTGGTCCCACCTTTGTCGAGATGGGAGTGGCCGACCTGTTGGCCGTCGCCGACCACCTGCGACGCTTACGTGAACAGCGACAGGGGCAAGTCGAGGCGGACTTGCGCATTGTCGGCTGGTATCATACGCACCCCGGCTTCGGCGTTTTTATGTCCGGTACGGACCAAGCCACCCAGCGCGATGTCTTCGGCATGCCGTGGCAGGTGGCGGTCGTCTATGACCCGCTCAACGGTGAGTACGGTGTCTTCTACGGCAGGGACTCCAAGCACCTTGCGGGTTGGTATCTTTTTGACGCGCAAGCGGAGGGTTTTCCGCCGCCGTTGCCGCCGGCGAACGCTACCGAGCCGCGCCCAAGCGGCGACGTTTCGTTGCGGCGCCGTTTGATGGCGGAGTTCGACGCCGTACGGCACGGTCTTAGCGCTGCGCTTGCGCACTACCGCGACGCAGACATTTCCTAAAAGTCGGCGCAGACAGGCTCCGCCCGGCGGAGCCGCTCCGCCGCCGCGCAACATCAAGAGCGAGGGATTGAGATCGGCGTTACTATGCGTCATCTTTTGCGTCATGTGGATTGACACCGACCGCGCCTTTCAGGACTTTTGCCGCCGGGCGCTTACGCACACCGAACTCACCATTGATTTGGAGTTTCAGGGTGAAGGGCGCTACATGCCGCTGGTGTGTCTTGTGCAACTTGGGCTGCGTGAAGCTTGTGTCGCAGTTGACCCGTTTCGCGTCAACCTTGCGCCGCTAGCTGAGGTTTTGACGAGTTCGCGGGTGCGGAAAATTTTTCACGCCGGCGCGCAAGACATCGCCTTGCTCCGGCGCGAGACAAACGCCATTCCGGTCAACGTGTTCGACACGCAAATCGCCGCCGCATTTCTAGGCTATGGCGAGGCCGCGGGCTACGCCGCGCTGGTTCAGCGATTTACCAAGGTTTCCCTAAGCAAAAAGCAGCAATTCACGGACTGGACGCGCCGCCCACTGCTGCCGGAGCAACTGGAGTATGCCCTCAATGACGTACGCTACCTGTTCCCCGTTTACGACGGGCTGCTGAAGGAACTGGAGCGGCGGGGCCGGATAGCGTGGGCGCTGGACGCCTGCGCGGACGCCGTGGCACAGGCCGTCAAAGGGCGCGAAGCCGGGCAGGAGTATCTCAAAATTGGGAAACTGGGCGGATTGAGTCGGCGCGAGTTGGCCGTCCTACGCGAGTTGTGCCAGTGGCGGGAAGCGGCGGCGCGCAGCCGGAACCGTCCGGTTGGGAGCATTTTGCACGATGACGCCCTGCGGCAGATTGCCTATACGATGCCGCGTACGGAGGCGGCGCTCCGGCAGGTGCGCGGCGCCGGTAACCTGTCGCGCGAAGCGGTGACGGAGATTCTTGAGACCATCCAGCAGGCGTTGGCGTTGCCGGAAAGCGAGTGGCCGGAAGCGGTGACGACTCGTGAGTATGACCCGACATTGGACGGCTTGGCCAGCCTGCTTGGCGCCGTTGTTCGCCTACGGGCGGGGGCGCTGGATATTGCGCCGAACCTCCTGGCGACGCGCGACGACCTGCTCCGCTTCGCCGGATGGATTCTGCAGGGCGGCTCTCCCGCTGAGGCGGGCGATTTTCCCCTACTGCACGGATGGCGGCGCGCAGCCGTCGGCGATTTGCTGCTTGACTTGGTCGCGGGAAAGGCGCTGCTACAGATTGCACCGACCGCCCCCGGTGGCCTGCGGATTATCCGGCCGGAGTCGTCTGGAGCTGAGGGCACGGCTTGACAACCGCTTCCCAGTGGTTTTACCGTCGAGAACCGCCTCGTGAAGCCTTTTATTATGGGGATGTAGCTCAGCTGGTAGAGCGCTGCGTTCGCAATGCAGAGGTCAGGGGTTCGACCCCCCTCATCTCCACCACAGGCGAGACGTGATCGGGTTTTGGGGATGGGCGTGCGCCCGTCCCTTTGTTTTTCGCAGGAGCGCTGTTTGCCCTTGAGCAACGCGCCCCCCGTTCGTGTAGAACATCACACGCTTGCGCAGTGCGCCGCGCATAAAGATTACACGCCGACTCAACTGCACCCACATCATTTCTGTGGAACTTGTTCGGCGACGGCGGCGTAAAGCGCCGACGACATCGCCTTAGTTTTTGACTCCTTCCGTCCTTTCCAACGCTTTTTGACGCTCTATGCCGCCCAACCAACAGTTTTGCCGCCTCCGGTTTTGCCACCTCACGATGCTCGCTGTTCTCTTTGGCCTTGCTGCCTCGTCCGCATTCGCCCAGCACGCAGGAGTGTTAGACGCCCCGCTGGCCGGCATCGTCGCCCAAAGCCCGACACCGCCAACAGGGAGCGGCCAAGCGCCGCCGCTTCCGGTCGCCGATCAACGAACCAAGCGTGCGCTGGACGACCTGCCGACGACGCGCGTCGGCATTACGCCAGGCCGAACGCTGCGGCTGACGCTCCGCGACGCCATTCTCATGGCGCTCCGCAACAATCAGGACATCGAGATTGAGCGAGCTAACGTACAGCTTGCGCAGCAAAACGAGCGCGGCGCGTGGGGAAGTTACGACCCGATTTTGCAGGCGACAGTGCAGTTTCAATCTTCTACGTCGCCGACGGCGCAAACTTTCATCGGTGCGGAAGGCGGGGCGTTCAAACGTAAACAGTTTCAGTTCACGCCGACACTGGTGCAAAACTTGCCGACCGGCGGGAACTACGTGATTACTTTTTCGAACAGTCGTGAAACCAACAACGCTGGTTCAGCCGGATTGAGTCCCCAGTATTTCACTACGCTTGATTTCCGTTTTACGCAGCCGTTGTTTCGGAACTTCCGGTCAAGCGCCAATGAACGGCTGGTCAAAATCAGTCGCAAGCAGCTTACCATCAGCGACGCGCAGTTCCGGCAGCGTGTGCTAACGACGATTGCCGCCGTCCAATCTGCCTACTGGGATTTGGTTTTCGCCATTCGTAACTTTCAGATTCAGCGTGACGCTGTTGAGCTGGCGGACATCTCGCTCGCCGTAACGCGCCGGCAGGTCGAAGTCGGAACCAGCGCGCCCATCAATGTCGTCGAAAACGAGTCCGAGCTTGAAAACCGCAAAAACGCGGCGATTGCGGCGCTTCAGCTGATTACGACGGCGGAAAACCAGCTCAAGCAACTGATTCTGGGTGATCCGCAAGCCGATGCGTGGCAGGCGGCCATTGAGCCGACCGACGACGTGGATTTCACGCCCGTTGAACTCGATGTGCAGCAGGCGCTAGCCAGCGCGCTTCGCAACCGCCCGGAACTGGAGCAGCTTCGACTCCAGCAAGAACTCAACGACATTGAGCGGGCCTTTGCCGAAAACCAGCGCAAACCACAGGTAGACGCCTTTACGGCGCTGACGTTGAACGGGCTGGCGGGTACGTCGCGGGTTGCTAACCTGCCCGGCGGCCCGACGCTGATCAACCAGCGGTTCATCGGCGGTTACGGGACGGCGCTCAACAACCTTTTCTCCTTTGATTTTCCCACCTACACGGTTGGGGCGAACATTTCGTTTACTTTCCGCAACCGTACGGCCGAAGCCGCCGTTGGACGGGCGCTCGCCACCAGACGCCAACTCAAGGCGCAGGAACGCAGCCTTCAGCAAAGCATCCAAGTTGAAGTGCGAAATGGCCTGCAGGCGGTCGCTTCCGCTCGCCAACGGGTAGAGGCGACCCGTGCGGCGCGCATTGCGGCGGAAACCCAACTGCGTGGCGAGCAGCAGCGGTACGCAGCTGGTCTTTCTACAACTTTTTTGATTCTTGACCGCCAAAACCGGCTGTCCATTGCGCGCGGCAATGAGATTCAAGCCCTAACTGATTACAACAAAGCCGTAGCGCAGCTCCAGCGAACACTGGGCACCTCGTTGGCGGCCAACGGCATTGAAATCAAGTCGTCCGATCCGATGCCGTAAACTAATGGCAGCGTCCAGTCGTTCGGGGCGTTTCACAGTGCGGTGGGTCACGCGGGTGGATTCCACCAACACGGCTCTCAAGGCGTTGGCGCGCGGCGGCGCCCCGGATGGTTTGTGTCTGTGCGCCGACGAGCAGACTGCCGGCCGCGGGCAGTACGGGCGCAGCTGGCACTCTCCGGCCGGGCAAGGACTGTATCTTTCGATTCTGCGGCGGACGGCGCCGGCGACCGCCGACGTGGCGTGCGTCACAACGTTTGCCGGTTTGATGGTTCACCGTGCGCTAACGGAATTTGTCGGCGACTCGACGCGCCTCAGCCTCAAGCGCCCCAACGATGTTTTCCTTGACGGCGGAAAGGTCGCTGGCGTTTTAGTCGAGGCCGAGTGGCAGCGGGGAGCGTTAGAGTTCCTGATTATCGGCATCGGCGTCAACGTCGGGCAGGTTTCATTTCCCGATGGGCTGCGTCATCCGGCTACATCGCTGCGGTTGGCATTGGGTGACGCCGCGCCAACGCGGGAAGCGGTTTTACATAGCCTTCTTGACAACATCCAAACACATTGGGAAGCGTTCATCGCCGCGCCGGTGGAATTTGTCGCCGATCATTCCCGGAACGTCGTCTTCCATTGACGAGTACGCCGCAACGCATAACTATAGCCCCACCGGTCCCTGGATCGCAGCCTCGCCTTTTGGAGTCCCGACCATGCGCCATACCGACGATGCTCCGGCTCGCCGCCTCTTTCCACAAGGGCGGGTTATCACCATTCCTGCCGAAAACAGCCGCAACTCCTCGTTGCTCTGGCTCATTTTGGCGACCGCCGTCACCTTGATGTTGATGGCGCTGCCGCTGGCTTCGGTCGTCACGTTCCCCATCCGCATGTTTGTGACTTTCATTCACGAAGGCAGCCACGCGCTGGCGGCGCTGTTGAGCGGCTATCATGTCATCCGCATGACGGTTCACTGGGACGGCAGCGGGCTGACGCTCACCGCCGGACAGAACTGGTTTATCGCTAGCGCAGGCTACCTTGGGACAATGCTGTTTGGCGTCTGGCTGCTGTACCAGGCGCAACGCCGTGACCGAGCCGGTCTGTTGCTGGTTGGGTCGGGGATGCTCGTTCTTTTGCTGACCATTCTGTTTGTCAACGGCCAAGTGTCGTGGTTGATGGTGCTGCCGCTGGCGCTGGCCGGTACGCTGCTGCTTGGCGGCTTGCGGATGAAGCTCCCAATGCCGGTACGGTGGGGAATGCTTGGCGCAGGAGGGCTACTGTTATTCTTGCTGGCGGTGTTGTGCGTCCTGACTGGAACACTTTACAGCTGGATTGTGGGTTTGAGCGTCGGCGTCAGCCTTGTCGTCCTTGGTGTGCTGACTAAGCCGGCTGTGGGGCAGTTCATTGTGAACTTCTTGGCTGTTCAGTGCTGCCTTGATGCATTGTCGGACCTCAAGACGTTGTTTTTCCTTTCCGCGCTGACCAACGTACAAAGCGATGCAGCCAACATGGCACGCCTAACGGGGATTCCAGCGATGGTCTGGGCGACGCTCTGGCTGTTTTCCGGGGTACTGTTGCTGGGCGCAACGCTCTGGCTGATCTTTCGTCGTCCAACCGGACAGTATGGTGCAACGGCGACGGCGCGTTGATTGGCAAGTGGCGCCAGCGCTGGCGGGCTTGTCGTGCGGGAAAATGAGTAGCCTTCTAAGCCATACGCGGGAGAACTTCGCGCGGAGCGGCTGTCACTGTCCGGCTTTCGCGCACCAGCACCTCTCCCGGTGCTCCCTTGCGCGGACGCGCCACATGCCGCCGCTCCGCTACCTGGACATCCACCCACGCCGCCTGCTTCGCCTGCGAAAAGTACGCCGCCAGTTCTGCCGCCGCCAGAATGACCTGCGGCGGGACGGTTTTCCGCTGGGGGTTCCGAATCACAACATGCGCTCCCGGATAATCCGCCGCATGCAACCAGAGATCATGCGGACGCGCCAGCGTAAACGTCAGCCGGTCATTGTCGCGCGCTGTTCGACCCACGACGATTTCGTAGCCTTCAGGACCGCGATACCGCCGTAGCCCGGCCCAATCGTTTGGCTCGCGCGGCGTTTTTCCCGCTGGCGCATCCTCACGCGGTTGGAGGTCAAACGGAAGCCGTGCGCACAGCTCGGCGAACCATGCTTCCTCCTCAGCTTCAGAGGCGGCGGCTGTCATTTGTTCAAGGCGTACGGCGGCGGCCAGTTCGGCTTCCAGCGTCGCGCGTCGTTCAGCGTTGGCCGCCAGCGTTCGTTGCGCCCGTTGGTAGCGCTGAAAAAAACGCTGGGCGGCGGCAGTCAGGTCTTCTTCCACCGACGCCAACGGGATAACGATGGTCGGCTGTGTCTCGGTGTAGTAGTCCACGACCTCAACGCCGGCGGGTGTCCGCCGCGCTGTCGCCAAATTGGCGTACAGCAGCTCGCCCCACCGTCGCCACTGTTCGGCGTCGCGCGCTGCCGCGTCCGCTTCATCCAACTTCTGCAACGCCCGCTCCAACCGTTGACGCCATGTTGTTACCGCGCGCCGCCAACGCCGGCGGCGTTCCGACTGCGCCGTTTGGTGTTCTAGTCGTTCAAAAAAGGCGGCGGCGGCTTCCTGCGCCGAAGTGAAGGTCATCGCTGGCGCTTCCGGCGCATGCGTCAACCGAACTAGCGAAAGCTCCGGGCCGTCCGGCCGTTCATAGAGGAAAAACGCCGTTGGGCATAGAAGCTCCGCCCGGACGCTCTCAAACGCCGCCCACATTCCCGCAGACTGCGCTCGAAACGCCGCCTCGCGCGCCACGGACGGGCGACAACCCCGTACGTGATCGAGCAGAAAGCGCTCCAAAGCCGCCGCCGAACCCGGCAACACATCCGGCGTCACGGCGTCCCACGTCAACCGCCGGTCTTCGCCGCCCCGATGCCGGTACGGCTCCCCCGGCGTCCCATCCCACGGACGCAGGGCGTCCACCACCACTTCGTCTGCGGTCAGCAACCACAGGTTGGCGTAGCGGCCCGTCAGGTCATGGCGCAGCAGCCAGCGAGTAGGCTGTTCTGTGTCGTCAAAGCCGTCAAACGTCAACGTCACCGAACGCTCCCCTGCCGCTTTGACGATGTACGTCAGGCGCGCGCCGCGCAGCGCCTTGCGCAGCCGCGCCACAAACGGCGGCTCACTTGTGGCGTCGGCGTCACGCGGCCGGCAGTCGGTCGGATGCAGGCGGCTGTCGTGCGGACGGGCAGCGAGAAACAGCCAACGTCCGTCGCGTCGCCGTAAGTCAAGCAGGACGGCGTCGCGGCCAGCCGCTGCGACCTTGCCGACCGGCAGCCCACGATCAAGTTGGGTCAGCGCGGTGTTCAGTTCCCTTACCAGCGCCGCCAGTAGAAAACCGTCCATTAGGCGACCCCATCAAGTTAGCGGCCCGAGCCGCAGCGGTCAGTTCGAGCGATAGTTCGTAAACTGCATGTCAATGCCGAAGTCGTGCGCCCGAAGTTTGGCGATGACCTCCTGCAGCACATCCCGATCCTTGCCGCTGACGCGCACCATATCGCCCTGAATGGCGGCTTGCACTTTAGCTTTGGTTTCCTTGATGAACTTAACGATTTCGCGGGCCTTCTCGGTCGGAATGCCCTGTTGCAGCTTGATGCGCTGTCGAACCGTTCCACCCGCCGCCGGCTCGACTTTGCCGTACTCGAGCGCCTTGAGCGACACGTTGCGCTTGATGAGTTTTGACTGAAGAATGTCAATGACGCTCTTGAGCTTGTACTCGTCATCCGCCGTCAACACGAGCTCGCGTCCTTCAAGGTCAATCCGGCTCTGACTGCCCTTGAAGTCAAAACGTTGACCGATTTCCTTCATCGCCTGATTGACGGCGTTGACGACCTCCGCCATGTCAACCTGCGAAACGATGTCAAATGAGTTGTCCTTTGCCATAGGTCATACTGTAATCGTTGCCCGGCTCAATGTAGTTCAGGACGAGCGGCCGACGACGACTTGACGCCGTTTTGCGCCCGTCGCGTTTCAGGCGCGGCGCTCATCCGGTGGACGCGGTACGTAAGCGACAAACCGAGCGGCGCTGGTTTCCCATTGCTCCAGCAACCGGCGTACGGCGCGGCCGTCTGTTTCTACCATGAAATCCAGTAACAGCGCCCGCAGCGCGTCGCTTTCATCCGGCGTCAGCGCGCGTTCGGTGAGGAAGTCCCAGTTGACATGCGCCGCCGGAGCGCCGCCATAGATGTAAATCCGGCCGCCAGTCATCCCTGCGCCAAGGTTTTTTGAGGTCGGACCCAGAATCACCACCAGTCCGCCAGTCATATACTCGCAGGCGTGCAGTCCGACGCCGTGGACAACAGCCGTGGCTCCACTGTTGCGGACGGCGAAACGGTCGCCGGCGAAGCCGCCGACGTAAAGCGTCCCGCCTGTCGCGCCGTAGAGCGCCGCGTTGCCGACCAGCGTATTGGTTTCCGTCTCACCACGCGCGGCAGGGTGCGGCCGGATGACAATCTTCCCGCCGCTCATCCCCTTGCCAACGGAATCGTTAGCTTCTCCCTGTAAGCCGACTTGTAGGCCGTCGGTCAAAAACACGCCGAACCCTTGACCGGCGCTGCCGGTGAAGCGAAGTGTGACGGACACAGGCGTAGTCGGCAGGCCGCCGTCGCCGTTAGGTTGGAAGTCCCGCGCGTGGGCGGCGCGCGCCAACCAGCCGGCTAGCGTCGCTGGTACAGCGCGGTCAAGATTCGTAATCGCATAGTCGCCGGTGTAGGCGGTGCGTCCGGCCGCCACACTCGCCTGTACATCCCTCAGAATCCGTTGATTGAGGTCGCCCACTTGAAAAGCTGGGCGCGGCGTCGGCGGCGGCAATGGCGGCGTCGAAGCAAGGAAAAACGACACATCTAGCCGCCGGTCAGCTAGACGTTCAGCGTGACGAGGGTTGGGCGTCAGCAGGTCGGTGCGGCCAACAGCGGACGCCAGCGTTGGCAGGCCGGCTCTAGCCAGCCACTGGCGCACATCATCGGCGACGGCTTCGAACCACCGTACGACATGCTCAGGCTGTCCAGTGTATTTGGCTTTGCGCTTTGGATCGTGGGTAGCGATGCCGGCCGGACACTGATTAGTTTCGCAGATTCGTGCCATGATGCAGCCCTGCGCGACGAGCGCCAGTTTGCCAAAGTCAAACTCTTCCGCGCCGAGGATCGCCGCCAATACGACATCAAGTCCGCTGGACAACCCACCGTCCACCCGCAGCGTGACCCGCCCACGCAGCCCCTCTTCACACAGCGCGCGATGGGTTTCCACCAAACCGATTTCCCACGGCAGGCCGGCGTGCGCCATTGAGACCAGTCCGGCTGCACCGGTGCCGCCGTCCCCGCCGGCGATATGAATGATGTCCGCCCCGGTTTTGGCGACGCCGACGGCGATGACGCCGATATTGGCGCCGGCGACAAGCTTGACACTGACGCGCGCCTGCGGATGCAGGTTTTTGAGTTCTTCAATGAGTTGTTTGAGGTCTTCAATGCTGTAGATGTCATGCATCGGCGGCGGCGAAATCAAGTCTATGCCGGGGGTGGCGTAACGCGCCCGTGCAATTTCGGGTGTCACTTTGTAACGCATCAACTGTCCGCCTTCGCCCGGCTTGGCGCCCTGCGCCATCTTGATCTGAATTTCCCGCCCCGTGACGAGATAGCGCGCGGTAACGCCAAACCGCGCCGAACCAACTTGCTTGACGGCGGCGGTGACGCCGGTCTCAAAGTAGTAGGGATTTTCGCCACCCTCGCCGCTGTTGCTGCGCCCGCCAAGGCGCTCCATCGCCACAATGAGATCGCGCTGGGACTCGGCGCTGATCGCGCCGAACGACATGCCGGCTGTGCCAAAGGTTTGCAGAATTGCTGTTCGCGGCTGCACAGCTTCCAGCGGCAGCGGTGTTGTGTCCGTGCGGAGCGTTAGCAGGTGGCGCGGACTGATTGGTTCGCTTGCTGCGCCTAGCGCCAGATACTCGGCATAGCGTTCCGGCGACGGCGCGGCCGCACGGACGAAGGCATGGACAACCCGCGCACGAGCCGTCGTCATGGCATGGCGTTCGCCCTGTACGCCCTGTGTATCCTCCTTGAAACGAAAATGACGCGGCAGTCGGCGCAGATCGAGCGCGTCATGGCCGCTAGCTGCCGCAGCCAGCCAAGCCCGGTGGTTGTCAAGTTGACGTTGTGCGATATCCTCCAGTTCAAGCCCACCCAGATAGCTTTCCTTGTTGGGAAAGAATATCTCAAGCAACTTCGGCCCAAGACCGACCGGCGTGAAGAGTTGGGCGTTCTGGTAGCTGGCCAAAACGGAAATGCCCATCTTGGCCATGATTTTCAGGACGCCGCCGGTCAGCGCTTTGATGAGATTGGCCTCGCGTATGTCGGGCGGCAAATTGTCCAGTTGGGGATGGCGGCCGAACCGCGCGCAATCCAGCGCGACATAGGGGCAGACGGCCGCTGCACCGAAGCCGATGAGGGCTGCGACGTGATGCGCCGTCCGCGCTTCGCCAGTGTCCATCACAAGCGCGGCGTCAAGCAGCATGCCAGCTTCGTTGAGTCCATTGACGATGGCACGCAGCGCCAACAAGGACGGTATGGGCGCGCGCGCCGCCCCAACGCCGCGATCGCTGACCACAAGGACGGACGCGCCGTGTTCGGTCAACGTCAGAGCTTGCCGCTGAAGTTCGGCCAGCGCTGTTTGCAAGCCCGCTGCGCCGTCGGCGACGGCAAAGGTGGCGTCCAACGCCGCGATATGAACGCCTAAGCGCGTTGTTCCCAGCGCGGCGTACAAACTTGCCATGTCCGCCAGTGACAACACCGGGCCGTCCAGTTCAATGGCGGGCGGCGGCGGGACTAGCGTTTTCGGCGCAAAGATGTTGGGTTTCGCCCCAAGGTGAACCGTGGTGTTCATCACCAACGCCTCGCGGAGGTAGTCCACAGGCGGATTTGTCACTTGGGCGAAGTCTTGGTAGAAGAAATCAAACAGCGGGCGCGGGAGATCAGACAGCACGGCCAAACAGGCGGTGTCGCCCATCGAGCCGATGGGTTCTTTGCCAGTCGCAGCCATTGGTGCCAGCGCCGCCTGCATATCATCGTAAGTGTACCCAAAAGCCAAAGCCAGATGCGCCGTGGTTGGTTCAGTCGGCGGCGGAGCGTCCGGCAGTCGGCGCGTCCGCGGGTCAAAGACCGCTCCGGCGACCATCGGTTGGGCGCGCGGCTCGGTGAAGCTGACGCCGCCGGAGCGTAAATCCACGACGACGCCGGTTCCGGCGTGCAGCGCCCCTTTGGCGCACACTTCCGCCTCATCTACAGCGAAGACGCCAGCCTCGGACGCCAAATAGAAGGCGTCGTTGGTTTCCACCCAGCGGCCCGGACGGAAGCCGTTCCGGTCAAGCCGTGCGCCGACGACCTGCCCGTCGGCGAAGGCGACAATCGCCGGGCCGTCCCATGGTTCGAGCGCCCGTCCCCAGAACGTATGGTAGGCATTGTTTTCGGCCGGCGGCATGACGACGGCCAGCGCCTCAGCCAAACTAAGCATGCCGCTGCGGTGGCGCAACGCCTCGATCATCTCATTGAGGCTGCCGGTATCGCTGATGCCGGCTTGCGTTAGGAGTTCACCAGCTTCCAGCCCCAGCGACCGCTCGCGCGAAGCGGCCCAGGCGCGATTACCGGCAATGGTGTTGATTTCACCGTTGTGCGCAATCAACCGAAACGGCTGCGCACGATCCCAGGCAGTCCGGGTGTTGGTGCTGAATCGCCGGTGAAACAAGGCGAAGCGCGACACAAAAGCCGGATGCTGCAAGTCAAGGTAGAATCGGTCGAGCTCGGCGGCGCGCACTAGCGCCTTGTAAACCACCGTCGTCGCTGAAAGCGACGTGAAAAAACAACTTGTGTCCAGGCCGTACTTGCGCCACCGCTTGCGCGTCATCTGTTTGGCGGCGTAGAGCTGGCGCTCAAACGCGGCGAGCGTCCGCGCCTGCGCCGGTCGTTTGATAATGGCTTGTCGGAGCGTCGGGAGTGTACGGCGGGCTATCGGGCCAAGCACGGTCGGGTTGGTAGGCACATCGCGGCTTTCTAGAACGTGCAAATCATAGAACTCAAAGGTGTCGGCGAAGATGTCAAACGCCTTGGTGCTGCGGAGCGCATCAGAGGGCAGGAACAGAAACGCAACGGCGACGCTTTCCGGCGGATAGCCAAACAGGGCGTACGGCAGGTCGGTCATCAGTCCCGCGCCGTCGCTAGTCAGGCCGTCAGCAGCGCAGGCGCCACGGTGTTCGACGCAGCGCAGAGCATGCAACGCCGCTTCCACGACGCCGCGCTCCGCCGCGCCGCGCCGTGAAGCGACAAAACCGACGCCGCAAGCGGCCCTTTCAACGCGCATGGCGCACACGTCACTTTCCTCCCGCCACGGGATAAGCCAAACAGCCAAACAGGCCGGATAAGCGCTGGCGGCGCTTACCGCCTTGAACAAAAAATTTTAGACGGGACGCCAGAGTTAACCAATCGCCGGAAAGGTTAACCAATTGGGTAGGCTGGCTGGAAATCAGCTCGGTGTCTACGCCGAGTCTACGCCGACATTCGAGCGATTGGCTTTGGTGATAATCCACGCCAAGTCCACACGCCACTCGGCGTCCGCGCGTCTACGCTACGGTAAAAAAACAAACTGCGAAGTAGCGCCTTTCATCCTGCCATGCCGCCCCAACCGACCAGCCGGCGCGCGCCGCCATCGCTTGGAATGCTTCGAGGTCATACTTGTAGGAATCTTCAGTGTGAATGGTCTCACCTTCAGCGAAGGTAAACGTCTCATCCCCAATATGCACCGTTTGCGCCTGAGTGCTGACCAGATGCATTTCGACCCGTCCGTGCATTGGGTCATAGAAGGCGCGGTGCTGAAACAGCCGCAAGTCAAAGTCAGCGTTCAGTTCGATGTTGATGCGCCGCAGGAGGTTCAGATTGAACTCGGCAGTGACGCCGCGACTGTCGTTGTAGGCGGCGTCAATCACAACCGGGTCTTTTTTCAAGTCCACGCCGATGAGGAGCGCCCCGTTGTGTCCGGCGACTTCGGCGGCGTGTCGGAGAAAGGCTTCAGCCGCCGCCGGCGTAAAGTTGCCGATGGTGGAGCCGGGGAAGAACACAACCCGCCGTCGGTAGGGAAACTCCTCGAAGTCGGGAAAGTCCATCTCCTGCGTGTAGTCGGCGCAGACTGGTGTCACCCGCAGGAACGGGTAGGCCTGAGCCAGCTCGGTCGCCGCCGCTAGCAGATGCTCCTTGGAGATGTCCACTGGCACGTAGGCGGCCAACGTAGGCAGGTGGTCAAGCAGGATGCGAATTTTGCGTCCACTGCCACTGCCGTACTCAATCAAAAGCGCTTCATCGCCGACCAGCGCCGCAATTTCGGCCGCATGCTGTTCAAGTAGGGCGATTTCAGTGCGCGTCAGGTAGTACTCCTCCAGTTGACAGATTTCATCAAACAGCGCCGAACCGCGCCGGTCATAGAAGAACTTCGCCGGGATCGCCTTATACGGCTGCCGTAAACCGGCGAGCACCTCCTCCCGAAAGGCCGCCGGCGTCGGATGCAGGTCATGAAACGACACGATGTAGCCATAGGAGGGTCGCGTCGCCTGACTTGGCTGGGGATGGCTCATGACAAATCCTCCGCCAACCGAACGCCGGTGAACTGCCACCGTGCATCCGGCGGAAAAAAGTTCCGGTACGTTGCGCGAATATGCGTCACCGACGTGGCGCAGGAGCCGCCGCGCAACACCATCTGGTTACACATGAACTTTCCATTGTACTCGCCTAGCGCTCCGGCCAGTGGACGAAACCCCGGATACGCCGTATAGGGACTCGCCGTCCAGACCCAGACATCGCCGTAGAAAGGTGCATCCGCCGCCTGTGGAAGCGGATGCAGCGCGCCGGATTCATAGAAGTTGCCAGTGACAGGCCGACTGCGGGCGGCGACTTCCCATTCGGCTTCGGTCGGCAGGCGTTTTCCAGCCCAGCGGGCGTAGGCGTCGGCTTCATAGAAGCTGATGTGGCAAACGGGTTCAGCGGGATCAACCGGCCGAAGGCCGTACAAGGTTAGCGTCCACCAGTCGCCGTCTGCGGCTTGCCGCCAGTAAAGCGGCGCGCGCCAGCCATGCGTGGTGACGGTCGCCCAGCCGTCGGAGAGCCACAGTTCCGGCCGCCGGTAGCCGCCGTCCGCCATAAAGGCCAGAAAGTCCCCGTTCGTCACCAGACGCGCCGCGATGCGGAAGGGACGCAGCCAGACATCGTGGCGCGGCCCTTCGTTGTCGAAGGCGAACCCGTCGCCGGAGCAGCCGACGGCGTACTTGCCGCCTTCAACGGCGTACCAGCCGTCCGCCGGAACAGGCGGCGCAGACGGTGCGGTAGGCGCGCGTTCCGGCGGCGGCAGATACGCCGGGTCAAGTGGGCTGGCGGCAAGAATCGCTTTGATGTCGGTCAAGAGCAGCTCTTGGTGTTGCTGTTCGTGGTGCAGCCCCAACTCCAGAACGGGTTGGGCCGTCGCCCAAGTTTTGGCGTCGGCGTGCGTGATGAAGTGTTCCACGGCGGCGTTCACATGCGCGCGGTAGGCGTACACCTCGCGGACGGTGGGGCGCGTCACCAGCCCGCGCTGGGCGCGCGGGTGACGGTCGCCAACGGCTTCATAGTATGAATTAAATAGGTAACCGTAGCGCGGATGAAACAGCCGGTAATCGGCGGCGTAGGGCTTGAGGACAAAGGTTTCAAAAAACCAGCTCGTATGGGCGAGATGCCACTTAGGCGGGCTGACATCCGGCATCGGTTGGACGACATAGTCTTCAACTTCGAGCGGACGGCAAATCGCTTCCGAGACAGCACGGACGGTGCGGTATCGTTCCACCCAGGCAGCGCGGTCGGCGGCGCGGTCAGGTTGGGCGGGCTTAGGTTGACGGGCGGCTTCCATATCGCTGGTCGTTTGCGGGAGCGTTGTTTATAGGGTTGTTTCAGGTCGGCGGCGTACGCCAGTTTTGTCACACAATCTCCGTTCTGCAAAGCGCTAGGTGTCAGGCAGGGTCGTGGGCGGGGACAGTCAGCGTCGTTGCATGACTGACGGGACGGCGTGTAGCCAGCCGATGGGCAATGTCACCTGTGCAGCCGCGCCGCCGTCCGACGCCGCTCCGACGCTACGGCCGCCACCGACGGGCTTCGTCGCTGACGGTGCGCAGCCGTGCGCGAACTTCCGCCGCGCGCGGACCGAGTTTTTGTTCAACAGCAGCGCGGCGGGCGGCGACCGTCGGCCGGACGGCTGCGCCGCGCGGTGTTTCGCCGAAAGAGGTTTCGGCCAGGAGGCATGCCGCGTAAATGAAGTCCGCCGGAGCGCCATGTTTGGCCATCAGCAGTGCGTATTCGTACCACGCCGCACCTTGCGCGTAGGCGTCTTGACTGGCTTCGGCGAGCTGTAAAGCCGTCTGGTGGCGCGCTACGGCCTGTGGTATGTCTTGCCGCGCCGCGTACAGTCCAGCCTGCCGTGTGGCGGCGCTACTTGCCAGCGCCGCGTCGCCGGCGGCCTGCGCCGCGTCAAACACGCGCGCGTAGTTGGTTTCGGCCTGCCCGAAGTTTTGCGCGCCGGTGTAGGCGTCGCCCAGTTTAAGCATCCATTCGAGCCGTTGGCGGTCACTGGGGGAGGCGTGGTGGAGCGCCTGCTCGTAGGCTTCGGCGGCTTCCTTCGTACGGCCGGCGCGCATGTAGGCGTCGCCCAGATTGGCCCAAGCGATGGGTTGACCGTTGGGGTCGAGTTGGACGGCGCGTTCCCAGGCCGCCACGGCGTCGCCTTCCGCGCCCTGCTGCGCCGCCAGTGTTCCCAGATTGACGAGCGCCGCGACGTTGTTCGGCAGGTGTTCGTGGAAACGTTGGTAGTGGCGGTAGGCCGCATCGTATTCGCCTTGCTCGATGAGCATTTGTCCGAGCATCGCCTGACTTTCCGCGTCGTAGGGATTGATGGCGACGGCGCGTTCGAGCGCCTCGCGGGCGCGCAGGCGGTCGCCTTCCGCCAGCGCCGCGCGCGCCAGTCGGGCGGCGATGAGGGCGTCGTTGGGATTGAGTTTGAGGGCTTGCTGTAGGGACGTTGCGTCCATTGTGCGCCCACCCAGAACGAACTTAGCCAGATCGAGACCGGCCAGCAGCGCCAGCCCCGTCGTCGCCGCCGTCAGGCCGAACCGCCGCCACAGTGAACGATGGGGAACGGTGGTTTCCACATCGCCCACCGCGCCGTCCTGAACCAGCACCGCCGCCACCTGCGGCTCGCGGAGCTTCCACACCGCGCCGTCCAGAATGAAGTGGTGGATGTTGACCAGCGCGGTGAACGCAAGAAAGCTGGTGGTGAAGTCCATACCGAAAGCGAGGCTTGCCGCCCACGGCCCCGGAATGAACAACGCGACGCCGACGGCGAACAGCACCAGCGCGTAGCGTCCGGGTCGCCACTGCGCGCCGCTTTCCCGCCGTGCGTAGTAGGAAGTCACCCACAGGTACTGCGCCGAGTGCAGAACGGCCAGCATGCCGGAGCTGTAGCGGACTTGGAACACGGTTTCGCCGCTGAGGACGACGACGGCGGCGGGGATGAACCACAGCGCCTGGGTGGCCAACAGCGTCAGCGTCGGCGCGACGGCGGGCTGGGGAGATTCGTGGAGCAACTTACGTCCGATAATAAAAGTTATCGTGAGGAAGATGAGACCGCAGACGACAATCAGCGTCTTGGCGACGAACGGCGGCAGGCCGGCGGACAGCAGAAGGGGGTCGGCCGACGGGCCGCTGTTGAACGCCGTCAGCAGCATGGCGTAGGGCAGAGCGAACGCCCACCAGAGCCGGCGCGTCGTCGCCGCGTCAAGGGCCGTCACGCCGTTACGCCGGGCGAACATCAGCGCCAGTCCGTAGTTTTGCCCCGTGTAGTGCCACGGACTCCAGAAGACGTACAGCGTGAAGGCCCAGCGCAACAGCGGTGGGTGGGCGTGAACCAGCAGCAGCCCGGCCGCCGTCAGCAGCGACGACCAAGCCAGTACGCGCCCGTAGCGTATGCGATCCGCCGGCCGTGCGCAGGCGCGGTACCACGTCGCCGCGTAGTGCGGGTAGTTGCACACAAGCGCAACGGCGTAAAAGGCGACGGCGAAGTGTCCGGTGAAGTGTGGTTCAACGAGGTACGCCGTCAGCAACAGCGGCAACGACCACAGGCCGCAGCCGATGATGAGGTCAACCGGGCCGTTGTAAAGCCAGCGCAGCGGGCGAGTCGGCGACGCCGGCGAGACGCTCGGTATCGGCTCGGTTGCGGAGACGCTGCTGGTCATGACGCCGTAAGTTTTCCGCAGGCGATGCGTGGTGGAGAAAGGCGACGCCCGTTTGTGAAACAGGACTGGCTTGTGAAACAAGATAAGCTTGCCGGGGTTGGCTTCGTCAATGATTTTTGGAGCCGGTTTGGGAAACCGGTCGCGGCTGAACGAGGCGTCGTGTGACATTGGCGCGTATGGGGCGCGGCGGCGGGGGTGGGGTATGCAGGCAGGTCATCCGTGGTTGTGGCTGCTCTTTGCGGGGCTTTGCGAGGTGGTGTACGCGGTGATGATGCCGCGCACTCAATCGTTTACGCGGTTTCTGCCGTCGGTGGTGACGGTGCTGTTCATTGCGCTCAGCATGTACGGGCTGTCGGTCGCTGTGCGAACGTTGCCGGTGGGTACGGCGTATGCGGTATGGGTCGGGATTGGCGCCGGCGGCACGGCGTTGGTGGGTTTGTTGTTTCTCGGCGAGCCGCGCGACCTTGGGAGGCTGGCGGGTTTGGCGCTGGTGGTCGGCGGCATTGTACTGCTCAAACTGACGCACAAATGATGTGCTTTCTGGGACAACAAAGCGCCGCGCCGCCATCGGTCGGCATGGTATCCTTGCCCCCAAGCGAAACATACGGCGGGCGGCGCACGCCCGGAAGACGTTGGCGGGCCGTGAGTCCGCCCGCTCAAGCGGTGAAACGCCTCCTGCGCCCAAGTCGTTTGCGCCATGTCCAACTTTCCTAAAACAGAAGCGACCGCTTCGCCCTTTGACCTGAGCGAAGGCCGGGTCATCAAAAACGGAAACCGGGGTTATTGTACCGTCTGGCGGGGGTAACGCCGGAAGAGGGTGAACAAATACGTACGGAGGTTTTGCGGTGGAAGGGGTTTTCAGCAAGGGAGATATTGCGCGCCGCTGGTACAAAGCTATAACCGGGGCGGCGATTCCATACGAATGGATTGGGCAAGCCGAGAAGGAATCCGTCCGCGAGTATTGGCGTGAGCGTTACGGAACGGACGAGGGGTTTGACGCGCTATGGGCGTCGTCTACAGGGCTTACGAAGAATGCGAAGAGATTGAGGCGGTCTTCGTCGGACTGTATCATTATCGGCGACTGGGAATGAATTCAGAGGCGAAGCGTCTTGAGGCTTCAATTTTAGACTGGGAGGCGCAGCATGGCATCAGCGTCTTACCGTCGGTACTTTCTTAAGGGGGCCTTAAGGGGGGTAATGTTATGCCTACGTTGCTTAAGTCAGAAGACTTCGCTCGGAATCGTCCAGTCGGCATCGCGGCGTCCGCAGCGGGCGGACCGGGTGCTACGGCCGCCCGCGTCCGCGCTACCGGCGGAAGGTTTCGGATGCCGTAGGCAGTGAAGCCAAGTCGTCTTCCGGCGCTGTGTCCGGCGCGGGCGGCAAGGTCGTCAAAACCGGTCAAGCTGCATCGCCGCAACTGCTCGGACTCACGTTGTGGCGATTACGCGAGCTGCGTGCCGGAGAGTCCGCCGCCGACGCCGTCAAGGTGCAAAACGCCGACCAATCCGGCTGGCACTGGCGCGTGCCGGAGCGTTCAAGCTTCGCGCGTCCCGTCGTCCCCAACGACATCGTGCGGCTGACGGTCGAGGCGGCGCGGGAAGGGTATCTCTACATCCTCAACCGTGAACTGCGCCGCGACAGAAGCCTCGGCAAACCCGTACTGCTGTTTCCCGAACGCGCAGCAGTAAACAACTTCGTGCGGCCCGGCGAAGTCGTGGATGTTCCCGACCGGCTGGAAGACTGGCCGTACTTTCGGATTGTCTCATCCGATCCGAACTATGCCGGCGAGGCGCTGTGGGTGATTTTGTCGCCGCGTCGGATTGACGGATTGACGGATGGAAGACGGCGGCCGATCACGTCATTGGGAATCGGGAGTTGACGGCGGCGCTGGAGCGGCAGGCGTCACCGGGCGAACTCTACGAATTGGAGAGCGGCGAAGGAGAAGCGGAAACATTGGAGGAAATCGCAGCGACGGGTGGGAATCAACGGCGGAACGTCGAGCGAAGCCTAGAGAGCGGCGCGGTGGCGGAACGTCGGCTGAAGTGCGACGGGCCGCTGCCACAGTCGGTGTACGCGGCGGCGGTTGAGGCCGATACCGTCATTGTCGTGCCGGTGTGGTTGCGGTGTAGGAGGTAGGGATGAGGGATGAAGAAAGGACGAACGGGCAGACTCGCTACATTTTCTCGGAAAGCGCGCGAGTCGCCGACGCCTGCGACGCGGCAATAACTTTCGTGTGGTATGGTTGTGTCCCGCAGATGGGCGACGCCGCCCGTGGACGCAGACCCAACACAGCCCTTGGACAGACCTTGGAGGTACGCACGCGATGTCCACGCCGTTGACCGCCACGCCGCCCCGCTTGATGACCTTTGAAGAGTTCTTAGACTACGGCGAGCCGGGCGTGCGCTATGAACTCGTGGATGGTGTCCCCGTCGAGATGCCGCAGCCGAACAAACGCCACCAGTGGATTGTCTTGAGTTTGGCCGTGCGCCTGATGCGCTGGATCAGCGAGCGGCGACTGCCGTACGCGGTGACGCAGCTGGGGTTGCAGATCAGCGAGTACCTGGCGCGGATTCCCGACTTGGTGGTGTGTCGGCGGGAGGACGCGGCGGTGAAGGAGGAAGAAGAAGCCGGGGTGGTACGGCTGGGCGTGCCGGTGGTGTTGGTGGTGGAGGTGGCGAGCGAGAACTGGCGGGACGACTACGGGAAGAAGCGTGAGGAGTATGCGCGGCGCGGAGTACCGGTGTATGTGGTGGTGGATTGGCGGCGGCGGTGTGTGGTGGTGTGCCGGGAGCCGGAGGAGGCGACGGGGCGATATCAGCAGGAGGTGACGTATCGGGAGGGGGAGGAGGTGGTGTTGGAGGCGTTGGGCGGGTGTGTGCTGGCGGTGAGTGAGGTGTTGGGCGGGGCGTTTGGGGAGGACTTGCT
>JANWUV010000020.1:0-229 GCA_025057975.1 Chloracidobacterium sp. | reverse complement strand
ATGGCGCGGCGGGTGGCGGAGCGGGCGGCGAGGGAGGCGGCGGAGGCGCGGGCAAAGGAAGCTGAGGCGCGGGCAAAGGAAGCCGAGGCGCGGGCGGAAGCGGAGCGCGTGGCACGGGAAGCGGAGCGACGAGCCAAGCTGGAAGCGGAAGCACGCGCTCAAGAAGCCGAGTCTCGCGTTGCAGCGGAGCGGCAGGCGAAAGAAGCCCTGCTGGAAGAACTCGCTCGTC
>JANWUV010000019.1 GCA_025057975.1 Chloracidobacterium sp. | reverse complement strand
AGTGAGCCGCGGCGCAGCGCCACGCGCGTCAGCCCGCCCGGCAACACGAAGATGTCCTCGCCGTAGAGGATGTACGGTCGCAGGTCCACGTGCCGCCCCTCAATGCGGTCGCCGACAATTGTCGGTACACGCGACAACCGGAGCGTCGGTTGGGCGATATAGTCCGCCGGACGCGCCAGCAGGCGTTCGCGGAACTCGTCGCGTTCCAGCGCCGTCGAGGTTGGCCCGACCAGCATACCGTAGCCACCCGAACCGCCCGTCGGCTTCACCACCAGCTTGTCGAGATTGTCAAGGACGTAGGCGAGCGCTTCTGGGTCGCGGCACAGGTAAGTCGGGACATTCGGGATAATCGGCGTCTCGGCCAGATAGTAGCGAATAATGTCCGGCACATAAGCATACACCGCCTTGTCATCCGCCACGCCTGTCCCCGGCGCGTTGGCCAGCGCAACGCGCCCGGCGCGATAAACCTGCATCAGACCCGGTACGCCGAGCAGCGAATCCGGGCGGAAGGTCTCTGGGTCGAGAAAGGTGTCGTCAATGCGGCGGTAGATGACATCCACCGGCTTGAGGCCGCGCGTTGTCCGCATTTTGACAAACCCACCGTCCACAACAAGGTCGCGCCCTTCGACAAGTTCGACGCCCATCTGCTGCGCCAGAAAGGAATGCTCGAAGTAAGCGGAGTTCGCGACGCCGGGCGTCAACACCACGACAGTCGGGTTGAGAAGATGTTCGGGGGCAAGGCGCTGAAGGGTTTCAAGCAACTTGCTGGGGTAGGTGAACACCGGCCGGATTGTCGCCGCCTCAAAGAGCTGCGGCAGCGTGTACTTCATCACCGACCGATTGCCCAGCACGTAGGAAACCCCGGACGGACAGCGCAGGTTGTCCTCCAAGACGTAGATTTGGCCGTCCTGATCACGCACCAAGTCAGTCCCGGTGATGTGGCACCAGATGTCGCGCGGCGGTCTCAGCCCTCGGCAGGCTTCCAGGTAACTCGGATTGTTGAGAACCAGATCTGGCGGCACTACGCCGTCCTTGAGGATGCGCTGCTCGCCGTACACGTCGGCGATGAAGGCGTTGAGCGCGCGGATGCGTTGCCGAAGACCAGCCTCGATCCACGCCCATTCTTTTGCAGCGACGACGCGCGGGATAAGGTCGAAGGGGAAGATTCTCTCAATGCCGTCGCTGCTGCCGTAAACGTTGAAGGTAATCCCTAAGTGTAGGAGCAGTTGTTCGGCGGCCGCCTGCCGACGCAGAACTTCATCACTGCGCAGCGTCGCCAGTGTCCGGGCGAGAAACGCCGTTTCGGGACGCGGCACGCCCGGCATCAGGAACATTTCGTCATAGAAGTCGCCGACTTCATAGTTTTCAAACATAGCCGGGGCGTCTCGGCGTGGGTTATGCACCGTCCACAAACAAAGCGAGGGGTAAGCGGCGTACGCCCGCTTTTGGGAGCTTTGCCTGTGTGGGACGAAGAAAACATAGCTAACCGCTAAAAGGGCGTCCAGCCTGCGACGTACGGCGCAATTCCTTTCCGCGAACATCGTTTCCGCCGCTGGGCCTCTCCGGGACGTTGGCGTCCCGGAGACGCGCCGTTTGTTGCGCTTCAGGCGGGCCTTCGGCGCGCGTAGGCGGCTAACCTTTGAAGAATTCTCTTCAAAGGCGGCTTGTGCCACGCCCAACTTTCAAACACAATAGAGCAACCTTGCCTTCAAGCGATTTGACTTTAAACACGCCGGGACTCCCACGGCGCTGCGAGGCGTTTATGAGCAACGGAACTGGCATGCTCGGCAGAATCTTCGGCTCAAAACTGGAATCCAACCGTGAAGAACGCGACCGCCGTTCCCAAGATGAGCGGTCGCCAGAGTCACTTCATCAGTCCGAGGAAAACGTTCCTCCGCACCTACGGAGTTTTGAATCCATTTACCGGAGCGCCCGCTTGCCGGTCTCCCCGTGTGGCGTTGAGGAACTTGAAAAGATGATCGCTAACCCAATCATCGCCAACGCTCCGCCGGAGACGCGCGTCATTGCACTGAAGTTTGCGCTTGACCGCGAGGGGCACACCATTGAAGAACCAAAAAACGACGCCGCCCGCAAGGTCAAGGCGCTTGAAAGCTATCACGCCACGCTTCTGAGTCGCGCCGACAGCTTGGGACGTCGCAACGCTGAGCGGTTCAAAGAAATGGAAGCCGAGCGGTTAGAGTTCATTCGCCGACAGGAGGAAGAGAAAGAGCGCCTGATGCGGGAGGCGCAGGAGGCGGAAGAGCAGGCGCGGGCGTTTGAAGCCCGGCTCATTGCCGAACGGCAGCGGCTGTCGGAGTTGCTTCGCCCATTTGTCGGCGAACTGGATTTCAGTGAATCTGACCTAGACTCCGTGCTGTCGGATGTAGCGCCGCCGACCAATACGACGGAAACACCGTCAGTGATGGTTGACCCAAGCGTGCGCTAGCGCGCGTTCCGAGAAAACGCGCTAGTTTACGACGTAAAGATGAAACCCGCCGTAGATGGCGAAGCGATCCTGAGCGAAGAGTTCCATCGAGCGTTCACGCTCGTACCGGACACGCGCTCGTAAGTCGGGCGGCAGCGCCGCTTCCACCGGCGAGGCTTCCGGCGCGGTACGGAAGATGACTCGTGAGCCCGGCGGCGCCACCCGTACCACCTCGCGCCACAGCGCAACAATCTCCTCGTCTTTCATCCAGTCTTGCGCGTCAAGAAACACAAAGCGGTCATAGGCTCCGGCCGGCTGCCGGCGTAAGTGAGCCGTCAATGATGTGACCTCCGTCGTCACCCGCGCGACATTGGCGCGCAGCGTCTCGAAATGTTCCGCCTTGAGGTATTCGGGAATGGCCCGACGGTGTTCGGTGTCGTAGCGCCGCGCCAAGGCCTGCCACGCAAAATAGTTCTCCTCAATGGGAAAGTCGCAGACAAAGCGCCGAACACGCCGCCGATACATCGCCAGAATGTTTTCCGGCGTTTCACGACGCATCGCTTCGTACTGACGCGGCGGAATACCGAGACCAAACACGATGAACGGCAGCTTTGACAGCGCCCGCACTAACCAGTGGTCGAAGTAGCGACCAATAGTGGCGTCAAATACTTTGGCGCGCTCAACCGGATCGGTCAGGCCAATGATGCGGTCGGGATAAATGCCCATCAGATGGGCGAGCTTCTCTAGAAAGCGGAGGTAGAAGCCGTTGCGCGCGTGGTCGTAAAGATTGTCCGCAAAGAAGTGAATGCGCCGCTTCCCAAATATCGTCAGGCCTTCCCAGAAGGCGCGCGTCGCCTCGTCAAGGTGTGGACTCAAATACACATCGTACGCTGTGACATTGCGCGCATCGTTGGCTGCGCCAAACATCCGAAAGAAGGCTTCGTGGTCTGGTAAGTGGCGGACGGCGGCCAGCTTGAGGCGCAACAGAGCTAGGTGATAGCGGTTTAGGTCAACGGCTGTAATGTGCGCCGGGCCATGCACCAAGTAGTTGAGAACATTGCAGCCGCCGGATGAGATCGTCAGGATGCGGCTTTCCGGCGTGAGTTCCAGCGCCGCCAGATCAACCTGCGGGTCTTCCCAGATCTGGTTATAGACGAACGCATCGAAGTAAAACGTAAACAGCCGTTCCAGCAGACCCTGCTTGGAGGTAATGGGGCTTTGGTGAACCGCCGCACGGAGGAGTTGAGCCGTATCAGTCGCCACAGACAAATACCCTCACAAAGACGTTCAAGATGCGTGCGCCGCGCTCGGTAGGGCGGTTTCAAACAGCGCGATAAACGCATAGCGCCCACCCACCGCTTCAATCGTCAGGTTGCCTTCGCCCCGATCACGGCGGGCGGCTAGCTCGTCCAGAATTTCCGGACGCGGCGTCACGTCAAAGCGTCGAACCCACGCCCCCAGCAGCTTTTCAAACCACCTCGGCAGTTCCTTCTGGTCCCAGAAGTCCACCACGCCCAGCCAACCGCCGGGACGAAGGCTGGCGAGCGCCGCTGCAACAGCCGCCCGCCAGTCGGGAATCATCGAAAGCGAATACGAGAAAAAGGCAATGTCAAACGGCGTATCAAGGCCGAACACCGCCCGGTGGTCGAAGCCTTCGGCGGCGGCGGTCGCAACGACGACATTCTCTAGTCGGCGGCGGCGGATATTGGCGCGCGCCGAAAGCAACATTTCGCTAGAGATGTCCGCGCCGTAAAACTGCGCCTGCGGATGCCGGCTCGCCAAAATGACCAGATTTCGCGCCGTGCCGCAACCAATTTCAACGACGCGCATGCCGGGTCGCACCGGAAGTCGAGCCAGCAGGGTGTCGCGTCCAAACAAAAAGTACTTGCGGGATAAGTCGTAGATGTATCGTTGCCGCCGATACATCGCATCCATCTTTGCGGCGTGGGTGTTCTTCATCAGGCACCGGGGGTAAGGCGCAGATAGGTGGTAATCTCGGTATGTCACCAGCGTAACTTAGTCGGACGCACAGACCGCCGTCAATTCGCCGTCTGTTGTTTCGCTAAGGCTTCGGCGAACATCTTGCTAGCTGTTGTGATACCGTTTTCGACCGCCTGTCGCGTCATGGATTGAGTGTCGGCTTTCAGGAGGTGCTCCGTGCTATGCGTGCTTCGCAACTCACAGCCAAGCTATACCTTGCTGTCGCCTTGTTACTGTGCGGGATTGGTTTCACGCCGGCGCAGTCACCGACCGGCGGAGCGGATCAAACCCGTGACGCCTTCATCCGTACGCGCCCGGCCACAGCTAGGTCAACCCGTCCGGTCAGCGCGCGCCACCGGCCGGCCAAAACTGCGCCATCCACACCTGAACCGCTGGGCTTCGGCTACACGCTCTATATCAGAAATCGTCATGGCCTTCCCGAACGCGCTGATCCCAGCCAAGTTTTCTCCACTGGGGACGAAATTCGCTTCGTTGTGGAAGCCAATCAGGATGCATACCTGTACGTTTTCAACGCCGACTCCAAGGGCACGCTGCGGATGATCTACCCCCACGCGCGCCTGCAAAACGGCGACAACTTTATTCGCGGCCACGTCCCCTACCAGATTCCTTCCGCCAAAGAACCCGACCCAGAGGCGCAGTGGTTCGTCTTTCTGACGCCAGGCGAGGTGCGTGAGAAAATTGTCTTTGTGCTGTCGCGGTCGCCGTTGCCGGACATTCCGACCAACGAGCGACTGATCCAAGCCGTCCGCCAGTCGGGTCATGAAGTGTGGACGCCTCCGGCGGGTGTTTGGTCGCGCGTTGTGCTGGCGCTGGAACAGCCCGTCAAGCGGACGCTGCTGCGGCAGGAGTTCGGACGCCTGCAAGAGCCGGCTGAGGCGTTGGCGATCACCCGTGAAATCGGGTTGCGTCCTAGTGCGGCGGCGCCGTCCGTCATTCATATGAGCGAATCGGCTACGGTGGACGTGCTGGCTACCGGTGTGGAACTCGTCAAGCGATAAGTAACGACTTTGCCGCTGCGCCGATATGGGCGATGTGACACAGCTTTTGATGGACTGGCAAGCGGGCGATAAAAGCGCGCTGGCGCGTTTGATGCCGATCGTGTACGGAGAACTGCGTCGCATTGCGGCGCGCGCCATGCGGCGTGAGTTGGTTGGACACACGCTTCAGCCGACGGCGCTGGTCAACGAAGCCTATCTGCGTCTTATTCGGCAGGAGCGCGCCGACTGGCGCAATCGGACGCACTTTTTCGCCATCGCGGCGCAGCTTATGCGGCGCATCCTCGTTGATCACGTTCGCGGCAAGAAACGTCTTCGGCGCGGCGGTGAACAGGTTTTGGTCACACTGGAGGAACTGGGTGGTGTGGCTTCACCCGACACGGTGGGCGAAGTGGACGTGTTGGCGCTCGATGAAGCGCTGAACAAGCTGGAACGTCTGGCGCCGCGCCAGTGCCGGATTGTTGAGCTGCGCTTCTTCAGCGGACTGACGGTGGAGGCGACGGCCGAGGCGCTCGGCATCTCACCAGTGACGGTCAAGCGGGAATGGGCGGTGGCAAAGACGTTTCTGTACCGGGAACTCCGGCCGACACGCGGAGGATGACCGCCATGACACCGGAACAGTACCAACGCATCACGGATGTTTTCAGTCAGGTCATTGAAGCGCCGCCCGACAAGCAAGCCGAACTTTTGGCGGCGCTCTGCGCCGGCGACCAGACGCTCCGGCGGGAAGTGGAGTCATTGCTCCGCGTTCATCCTGCGGCCCGGAGCTTCATTGAAAAGCCGCTTCAAGTGTCTCTGCCGGACGAGTTACCGACGGTTCACGACGTACTCCACACGCAATCCTTCTTTCATCTAGACACCGAACAACAGGCGCGCGGTTCAAGCGTCAGCGACCGCTACGTCGTCGAGCGGGAGTTGGGACGCGGCGGCAACGGCGTCATCTATCTGGCGCGCGACCAACAGCTCCATGGGCGGCTTGTTGTCGTTAAAGTGCTGCTCGACAAGCAGCAACATGACCCCCTGGCGCAGCGCATGTTTGAGAGTGAGAGCGAGGCGCTAGCGCGAATCGCCCACCCTGGCGTGGTCAAGGTTTTGGATCGCGGCCGTCTGCTTTCAGGGCAATCCTACTTTGTAATGGAGTACATCCGAGGCGTCACGCTCCGGGATGTTCTCAAAGAGCGCAGTTTGTCGCGGGCGGAGATCGTCGACATCGTCACTCAGATAGGTCGTGCGTTGGGCGCGGCGCACCGCGAAGGCGTCTATCACCGCGATCTCAAGCCGGAAAATGTCATGCTGGAGGACTTGGGCGACGGCGCACTGCACGTTAAGTTGATTGACTTTGGAATCGCCAAAGTCACCAACTCGGTCGTCGGTCAGGAGGCGCCGGACGGCTTGGTTGGGACGTTGCCCTACATGGCGCCGGAGCAAATGCTGTCCAGCGGATGCTCGGCCGCAACGGACATTTACGCGCTGGGCGTCATCGCCTATGAACTGTTGGCTGGCGAACGCCCGTACAAACCGGCGTTGTCCACGCTCCGCGACGCCATTCAGTCGTTGACGGCCATGCAGCGCGCCGGTTTCGGCTCGCGTTTGCGCGAGCGGTGTCCTGACCTGGATGAGGAAGTCGAGCGGGTGCTCCGCAAGGCGTTGGCGTATGACGCTGAAGCGCGTTACGCAAGTGCGGAGGCGTTCGTCAACGCCTTCCTGCAAGCGATGGAAATCTCAGCGCGGCAGGAGGCGGCAGTGCGCGCCCTCGAAGAAGAACCGACCATTTCAATCTCCAATCTGCCTCCAGTCGGCGGTGCGGCCGAGGCGGCGGCGGTTGGCGAGACCGTGATGGTGACAACCGGCGATGCGCCTCCGCACGTCCCATCCGCTCAGGGAAAATGGGTGGAGCGCTTAGTGGTGGCGGCGAGCGTTTTGATACTGGTGACGGCGGTCGTTGGCGTTCTGCTGTGGAGAGGACGGCCGATCAGCCACTCGGCGACGGTTGAAACCAAAATGCGGCCACAGCCGACGCTCGATGCGATGCGCGCCGTCCCGGTGCGGACGCCAGCGCTCACGTACGACATCGAACTTGTCATGCCAGGCGATCCGCGCCGAGGAAAAGCGACATTCAATCCTGAAGACACCGTACCGGCCGGCAAGGACATTGTGTTTCACATGACGCCGCATCGCACTGGCTATCTCTACATCTTTGCGCCGTCCAACGGGCGGCTGACGGCGTTTCGCGTTCCCGATGAACCCTCCCCGGCCGAATATCCGCTGACGTTTCCCAAGGACGCCTCGATTGGTCTGACGCGCACGGCCGTTACTCGGTTCACCGTCATTCTCGCAAGCGTCAAGCTGACGGTCTTTGACGGCTTGCGTCCGGGGCAGGCGCTTTCGGCGGCCCAGCAACGGGAACTGGCGACGCTGGTGGAACGCTTGACCCCACAGACGGTAGTCACTGGCGACGGCCTCCGACGAGCGGTACAGTCACCGTCCGCGGCCGATCCGGTGGTGTTTGAAATCGTCGTTCGACACTAGACGCGCGCACTGCACAGTGGTTGTCCGTTCAAAAACGCCGCCATGGGTGTCTTGGCTGTGGTGCTCATGTCCGCCTGCACGGTTTGCTGGCTGGTTGGTCTAACGCCCTTGTGTACGCCGGCCCAAGCCAGTCAGACGCCGGGAAGCGCGTCGCTGGAAAGTTTGGTACGGAAAGCCGAGACGCTGGTTCAAGCGGGGCAGTATGATGCTGCGTTGCAGGCAGCGCAGGAAGCCGTCGCCGTGAGCGAAGCCGCCACCGGCGGGTCGCCGCCTCTCACGGCGCGGGCCTACCGCGCCCTCGGCTTGGCGCAGGCTTACAAGCAATCTCCGGAAGCCGAGGCCGCGTTGCGGCGAGCGCTGTCCATTTGTGAAGCGCACTTTGGCGGAGAGCATCCGGAAGTCGCCCACAGTCTGGCCGGGTTAGCCTTGTTCTACCGGCTGCGCGGCGATTATCGGGCGGCCGAACCGCTCTACCGGCGGGCGTTGGAGGTGATGGAGAAAACCTGCGCCCCGGAGCATCCCGATTTGGCCGCGATCCTCAACAGCGTCGCGCTGTTTTACAAAGTCAAAGGCGACTACACAGCGGCTGAACCCCTTTACCGCCGCGCCTTGGCGATTCGAGAAAAGGCGCTTGGCGCAGAACACCCGGATACGGCGGCGACACTGAACAACTTGGCGGAACTGCTTCGGGCGCGGGGGGACTACGCCGCCGCCGAACTGCTCTACTACCGGGCGCGCGCCGTTTGGGAAAAAACACTAGGGGCGAAGCACCCGCATGTCGCCACGGTTTTGACCAACCTCGCACTACTGCACAAGGATCGGGGTGATTACCGTCGCGCTGAAAACGACTTCCGGCAAGCCCTGACGTTGCGTGAAGCAATCTTCGGCCCAGAACATCCTGAAGTCGCTACGGCGGCTTCCAACTTGGCTGAACTGTACCGCGTACGCGGCGATTATGCCGCCGCCGAGCCGCTTTACCGTCGGGCCGTCGCTATCCGCGAGCAAAAACTAGGACCGGAGCATCCCGAACTGGCCATAAGTTTCAACAACATGGCCGCGATGTACCGCGACCGGGGCGACTACGCGACGGCTGAACCGCTTTACCAGCGCGCTCTGAGCATCTGGGAAAAGGCGTTAGGGCCAAACCACCCGCTAGTTGCGCATGCCCTCAACAATCTAGGTGATCTATGCCGTTTGCAGGAGCGACTGGCGGCGGCCAAATCCCTCTTTGAACAGGCGCTTCGGATTCGTGAAAAAGCCCTTGGCGAAACGCATCCGCTCGTCGCCAGTACGCTGGCCAACCTTGGGGCGGTCGAGTCAGCGCTGGGCGATGACGCGGCGGAAGCGACGCTCAAACGTGCGCTAAACATTGCTGAACGGACTGCCGGCCTCGACCATCCGCTGACGGCGTCGGTGCTCACTCATCTAGGCTGGTTGTACCAACAACGCGGCGACTACGCTGGGGCGGAGGCGCTTTACCAGCGCAGCTATCACATCCGCGAAAAAGCATTGGATCGGGGACATCCCGACTTGGCGCTGTCAGCGGGGCGTTTGGCTTGGCTTGATTTGGCTCGCGGACGCCCTCGGCAGGCCGGTGACTGGCTGGCGCGCGTCTCCGAGTTGTTAGAGGCCGACTTTCGGCGGAACTTGGTTGTCGGCTCTGAGCGGCAAAAGACGCTCTACGTGCGACGCAGCAGTCAGTTGGCCGAAGCGACGGTCGCTTGGCAGGTGAAGTACTTTCCCAAGGAGGGGCCGGCGGCGCGGCTGGCCTTGTTGACCATCTGGCGTCACAAAGGGCGGGCGCTAGATGTTTTAGCTCATCAGACAGCCGTCCTCCGCGCGCGCGCCGACCCCGACGACCAACGCTTGCTGGACGACTTGGAAGCAATGCGCAATCGATTGACGCAGTTGGCCGGAAAGGCCGAGTCCCAAGTCGAACGCGCGCGTTTGGAGCGCGAGATTGAACGACAGGAAAGCAAACTAGGAGAACGCTTCACGCAGCTTGGCGCGCAGCTCCAGACCGTTTCCTACGAGGCCGTCCGAGCGGCGCTCCCCAAGGACGCCGTGCTGATCGAGTACTTTGTCTATCGTCCGCTTGACCCTGAGCGCCCAGGACGACTGGCGGCGGCGTATCACCTTGCAGCCTATGTTCTATCGTCGGGTGATGGTGCGCCGCGCGTCGTCGAACTAGGGGCGTTGGAAGCGATTGCGTCGCGCATTGAAACCTTTCGTTGGGCCTTGCAGGAGCGGCGGCCGGACGTGCGGACGGCGGCGCGCGCATTGGATGAAAAACTCTTCGCCCCGCTCCGACCGTTGCCGGACGGAACCCGGCGGCTTTTCATCGCGCCGGATGGAGACGCCAATCTGATTCCTTTTGAGGCGCTGGTTGATGAGCAAGGGCGTTATTTGGTTGAGCGGTACACCATCAACCTGCTGACAAGCGGGCGTGACTTGGCGCGCATCAGAGGTCTGAAAAGCAACACAAAGACCCAGCGTGGGTTGGTGTTGGCCGACCCGCGCTATGACCTAGGTGGCGGCCCGGCGGTGCATCCAGCTGATGGGCTACGGTCAGTGGATTTCCAGCTGGCGGACTACCCACCGCTGCCAGGAACGCGGCGCGAAGCCAGCTTGTTGCAGGGGATGTTGCACAACATTGAAGTGGTTTTCGGCGACAAGGCGACTGAAGCGCATTTGAAGGCGACGCGCGCGCCGTGGTGTTTGCACGTCGCCACCCATGGCTTTTTTCTACCTGGACGGCGCATCGGACAGGCGAACGTTGAGACAAGGGAGCTTGGAATGGCGGCTGAGGGTGCCGTCGCTGAGGAAAATCCGCTGTTGCGGTCGGGCCTTGTCTTGGCGGGCGTGCGGCAGGGACAAAGCGGCGCGGGTGAAGACGGCATTCTGACGGCGCTTGAAGCCGCCGGCCTCGACCTTATGGGAACACAGCTCGTCGTCTTTTCCGCCTGCGAGACCGGTCTTGGCGAAGCACGCCCCGGAGAGGGCGTCTATGGACTGCGGCGGGCGCTGGTCGTGGCCGGTGCGGAGACGCAAGTGATGAGTTTGTGGAAGGTTTCCGACGCTGCGACGACCGCTCTGATGGGCGACTACTACCGTCGTTTGGCACGTGGCGAGGGACGGGCGGACGCGCTTCGGGCGACGCGGCTAAAGTTTCTGCGCGGCGACATTCGTCCTCAAACAGGCGATCTCAAACGTGAACTGGGGTTGTCGTCGTCTCACTTAGAGCAGCGGCCGGCTACCGATTGGCGACACCCGTATTACTGGGCTGCCTTTGTCGTCTCTGGCGACTGGCGTCCGCTCGACGCTGGGCGCTAAAGCAGCAGTTTTCCATGCGACAGACAGCCGACACCCCGTATGAAGCGCTACAGGCGCGCCATGCGAGGTTGCGTATGTGATTGATTTTAGGTGTAAAAGTGAGGCTCTCAGCTGGTTCAAGCGTGTCATCAGCTTGCCCGGGCGCGACAGCCGTCATTCTGGATGAGGTTTTCGCTGGCGCATTGGCCACAGCGTGGGCCGGAGAGCGACCCGTCATCCTAGCTTCGCGGTGATCCGTTCATCAGCTGTTAGATAGCATTACCCCTCTCCCTGAAAACCGCTCTAGCGTTCGGCGCTGTACGCGAAAACGCCTAGGCGCTGGAAGGCGTCCAGAGCGGTAGCGCGACGATTTCCGGCCGTTTGCGAAGACGGCGCTCCCGCCACGCCAGAAACGGTAAAAACCACTGCGCCATCCGCATGCGCCGGAGCGCCGCATGGGGGTCAACCAGATGGGTTGTTGGCAACTGCGCCCCACTGGCCTCAAACACAACACTCAGAGGCAAAACCATCTCGTCTTGCAACCGGATAAGGCGCGCCAGTAAATCCGCCGCCGGACTCGCTAACGGACCGAAACCGTAACGCGGCTGCGTCGTGCCGAAGATGTACAAATTGCGCGTCCGGGGCGGGATGACGCCGGCATAAAGCTGCGCCGTACTGCCCTTAACCGTTACCAGTCCCGGCGGCAGGAACGGAAAACTCACATAAAAACCCGTCGCACACACGACTAGGTCGTACTCGTCGGCTGCGCCATCCACGAAATGGACGGTGCGTCCATTGAAACGCGCCACGTCGGGGCGCGGCCGGATGCGCCCGTGCTTGAGGTAGTACAGGAGTTCGGAGTTGACCGTTGGATGACGCTCGAAGATTTTGTGATCCGGCTCTGGCAAGCCGTACTGCGCGTATCGCCCCACAATGACGCGCAGCAACAAGCGCAGCAGCGCCCTTTGCGCCGGGACAGGTAGCCACCCGCGCATGATTTCCACGGTTGGAATGCCAAGCATCGTCTTGGGCAAAAACCAGTAGCCGCGTCGCAGGCTTAGGTGGCTGCAAACGGCGACGCGCGCCGCTTCCGAGGCAATGTCGCAGGCCGAGTTGCCGCCGCCGATGACCAAGACACGCTTCCCGACAAGCTGCTCGGGTCGCTTGTAGTCTTTCGAGTGTATCCATTCGCCGGTGAACTGCCCCGGATAGTCGGGGAAGCGCCGGTCCCAGTGATGTCCGTTGCATACGACGACGCCTTTGTAACGTCGTTCCGTCCCGTCGGTGAATTGGACACGCCATGACCAGTCCTCAAGCGGCGTCGCCAGACTCACTTCCCGCCGAAACTCGATGTTGGCGCGCAACGCAAAGTGTCGGGCGTAATCACACAGATAGGCCAGCATTTGGGCGCGGCTCGGAAAGTCCGGGTAGTGCGCCGGCATCGGATATTCAGGAAACGACGTGGTTTTACGGGACGAGATGATGTGCACCGTTTCATAAACCCCATGCCGCCAGTTGCCGCCGACGTCCTCATCGGCGTCAACTTGGTCGTACGGTATGCCGGCCTGTTTGAGCGCGCGCGCCACAACCAGTCCCGTTGGCCCGGCCCCAATGACCAACAAATGGTTTGTCCGGTTCTCCATCAGGCTCCTGTCCATCGCCGTCACAACGGCGGTCGTCTATGCGCCGGTGGGCGCAATCGTCAACTGTTGATGCAATCCCCAACCCAGATCACATGTCCGCAGCGCAAGCCGATATACGGTGTCCTCGCGCGACGGATGCCAAGCATAGAGTTCGCCCGCCTGCGCCCGAATCAGTTGCTCGGTAAACAACGTCAGATGCGCGAACGTTTCATCCACAGTCGCCGCGCTCAGCCGATAACCACGGTCAAGCTCCAGCAACATGTGGAACAAGTCCGCGTTGAGGCGCAACCGTAAGGACGAATCGCCAGATGTGCGGTGCGTCAAGTAGGCGCTTTGATGCAGCCCGCTCCGCTGGTCAGCCGCCGCAAACGGATTCACCACTTGGAGGTCGGCCTCCAGATGGAAATCAGCTACCTGGACTTCCACCCAGAAAACCGTCTCCGTTGGTGTCCGCGACTGAACCCGTAACGGCGCAACCCCGGCGCGGGCGTAGGCGACCGGCGGCAACGACTCGACCCGCGACAGCCCGTGACACAAATGCGCTGTCAGTTCCCGTTTTTCCTTTTCGGAAAGAAAGGGCAGGCGGCGTAGAAGGTCAAGATGCCGGCCGCGCGCCACGTCAAGCCGCGCGTCAGGTCCGCCCGCCGCCGTCACCTCGGCGTCTGTCCACTCGAAGTAGGCTCGCCGTCGTGCATCCGCCAGATCACGTGCAAAGCCGCGCCGCACCGCCTTGAGCAGAACCCGGTCAAGCCGCGCTTGGGCTTCTAGGGCCGGATCAAGCGCCGTCAACTCTTCCAGCAGGCGGCCCTGACGGTGCTTCGTCGCCGCCGCGAACGCGCGCGCCCAATACGGCGGGTAGGGCTTTTCGTCCCAGTAGGTTTTGCAGGAGGCCGTACCGAATAGGATGTACACCAGCGCCCCGCGTAGGTCTCGGACAGTGATGTGCATCCGGCCGCGCAAATGCACTGCTTGAAACGCCGCGTAGAGGCGGCGGCGAGCTAATCGCCGGCGTTCAACGTCGGGGACGACGCCCGGTAGATTAGCTGGGCCGAACAACCGCGCGGCGCGAAACACTTCGCAGTGCGGCTGGGCGATGCAGCTGTGACACTTCGACCAGATTGCGTCGGCCTGATCGCCGCCGTAGAGCTGATCCACCAGCGTATCCAGAAAAGCGACATCCAGCGTCCCGTCCGAGGTGAACGCCCCAACCAACGCGCGCCGGTTCAAGTGAATGAAGGCGATGTGCGGCGCGTCCACTGGACGCCCTTCTAGCAAAGCGCGCAGTGTCGCCGCCAACGGCGTCTGTCGGCGTTCAGCCCATTCCAGCAGGCGACCGTCGTTGATCGCCAGCAGGCGCACCACGTCCGCGTCCGGCGCGCGGCCGTCGGCGAACGGCGCAAGAAAATCGTCCAGCGCCGCGTCGGAAGAGTGGTCATCCCAAGCGGCCGAGCCGTCTAAGTTCATCTCAACCTGCGGCCCGCCCGCCGCCGGGCGAAACGCCACTAAGCCCGGCTTGGCGCGCGGTGGAGTGTAGCCCAGCAACTCAGCCAGGCGCTGAAGCAACGCCGTCTTACCGTCGCCGGCGTTGCCGCAGAGGATGATTAACCGATGACGCCGGGCGAGAATCGCCGCCTTGAGGGTGTCTTCAAAGCCGGTTGGTACGTACGTTCGCCGAGCGAAGTCACTGTCCAAGCCGTGGGTTTCACGGTTGCCGCGCCGCGACCCGGCGTATGCCTGCTGGACTTTGTCAAGCCATTTCAACCTCTTCCGCCCTTTTTGTTCGGACGCCATGGCTGTACGGTTGGTTGTCAACGGCGGCGCTCCGCCTCGGCCTCATCAAATAGGCGACACAGGACGACTTGGCCGCCCTCGTCGAAGTAGAGTGCGTGAAACTTCGGCAACGCCTTGAGTTCGTCCGCTAGCGTCCGTTGCCGACTGGACGCCGCGACGTTTTGGGTCAGCGCTCGTGCGTCGGCTTCGTTGACGCGCAGGACGAGCTGCCGCCCGATAGCGGAAAACAAGCTGCGATCAAAGTCGCGCGCTTCCTGCGACGCCAGCACCAGTGAGACGCCGAATTTGCGGCATTCTTTCGCCATTGTCGGAATCAGCGTCAAGCGGCGCGCGCGGTGGGCTTCGTCAAAAATGACGGCGTGTGTGATGCGCGCCGCCGGACCACGCCGGAACATGTCCTTGTAAAGCTTGTAAAGCACCAGCGTCGCCAGCCCGGTTTGCAGCGTCTCGACCGGTTGCCGGTGCAGCGGGACGATTACTGGGCGTTCCCGCGTCCACAGACTTTGCGGCTCTTGGCCGAGTGGGGCGTCGAAAAAGCCGTAGTCCTCCAGTTCATCCAAGCGCGCCAACAGGTTACGCAGGCCGGCGTCGGGGCGTGGCGTCCGGCGCAGCAGATCAACAAAGCTTCTGAAGGGCGGAATACCGCCCGTTGTCGTATCGTCCCACCCCGCCGCCCGAAAACTCTCAACAATCGCCTTTCGTAACGCATTGAGCTGCAACTCGCCCAAATCTGGGTAGATCGCTGCGAAAATGTCTCGAACCATCCCAGCGACTTGGACATAAGCTCTCGGTGTTGCATGGTCGTTGATTTCCAAGGGGTTGAAATCTAGACGGCCCACTTCAATGAAGTCCACGCGGCCGCCAACCGCCATTTTTTCGTCGAAATCCGGCGCGTAGGAAAACACAATCGGACAAATCCCCTGCGCGTACATCCGGCGCGCAATGTTGACAAGACAGGTCGTCTTGCCCATGCCGGGCAAGCCAACCACCAGTAGGTGTGGATTGCCCTGAATGGTCAGCCGCCAGTTGACGGGAGCGCCGTCCGGCGTCCAGCCCAACGGAATCATCACTTCCTCATAGTCCCCACCGGTCGCGTTGGATGCCGGCTCCCGTACGAGCGCCGGATCGCCGTCACCTGTGAAGCCTCCTGCCGCATGCCGGTTTAGTGCAGGTAGGTCAGTCGTTGCAGCTTGGCGGACTTCATGGTGCAGCGGCTGGGCTGGCGAGTGCAGTGGGCGTCCGGTGAAGGTCGTCCCGTGCGGCCCGAAACAAAACGTCGGCACAGGCCAGCCGGCGTGCGAAAGCTCTAGTGGACGCACTTTGTCAAACGCTGGACAAAATACCCAACCTCGGTCGCCTCCTTCGGGCGTATCAAACTCATAGTCGCCAGCAGCGGCAAACGCACGGTCAAGTTCAGCGCAGAGCGCGTCATACGCTGCCGCTTCAAGGTGATGCCGTACCGACTTGTCGGCATAAGACTTGATGACGCGCAAAAGACGCGCCTGATGCAATGCACGGAATGATTTCGGAAGTGACCTATCAAGGTAGTGGGCGCGAAAACGCTCTCGCGTCACTTCGACTTGGGCGCGAATGTCGGTCAGCAATTTTGCTTTCTCTTCAGCCGAAAAATCGGCTAAGTGACGCCGGTACTTGACTTCGATGACGCGCATCTGCAACCGCGCGTCGGAAGCCAAGGAAACGTACAGGAAATCCGCCCGGCGTTCTGGGCCCCGGTTAGTCTGTGACCGATTGGACGCGGGCAGTAAGTCGCGGACATCGTCTAGCGGAACGAGGACGCCCTGCCGCAGAGACACCCAGCAAGGGTCGTCGGCTTCGGCGGCAGCGCAAGACGCGGAGGCGTAGGCCAACGCCAGCAACTCTTGCGCCGGCGGCCGTGCGCCTGCCAATCGAATCGGCAGCCGCCGACTCAACGCCTTAAGTCGCTCCAGCAGAAACTGCGCTGCCGCTGCGTCTTCCGGCAGGCCGACCTGCTTGAGCAACTCGCCCAGCAACTCAACGACTTCCGTCATAAGGGCGGTTGAGACAACGATCCGTGCGTCGCCTAAGTCGTCGCGCTCCGGCAGGTAGTCAATGACATAGGTTTCATAAGCGTCTGGGTGCGCCCGTGGATGATCGAGGTATTCCGCCCCGGCGAAGCGGTCAAACGTCACCACCCAGTCGCACAGCGCATGCAGGCGATCAAGTTCGGCTTTGCTCTCCGGCGACAGCGCCGCCCGCAATATCGGTGATGCCCCTGGCCTCCCCAGCGTCAGCCAAGCCGCGATCCCGCGTTGAAGTCGCCGCAGGCGCTCGGTATGAACTTCTCCGGCCGGATGGACGGCCGTTTTTTCATCGTTCGGTAGGAAAGCCTCCCAGGTAGGCGTCGGTGACGCGCGATACGTTCGAATCAAACCTGAAAGCAAGCCGTAGAACGGCTGGGCGTCGCCTTTGAGCGGCGGGCGAACCGCCGTGGCGACCGCCGACGCAAAGGCGTCGAATAGGACGCCCAGATGAGCCGGCGTTTCCGGCAGCGCCACCGGCCGCTGCGCCCACTGGAATGTGGGTTGCAGGTGACCTCCAACGCCCGGCCGCACCTCTGTTATCCACCGGTCTTCCGCTGGAATGGCGGCGCGGCCACGGGCGCGGCGACGGATGGTGATATGGTCAAGAAAACCACCATCAATCCTCGTTCCACCAGGCGGGGCGTATAGCTCAAGCATGAAGGTGAGCGCCGCTTTATCCGGCGACGGTTCAGCGTCATCCGTCTCCGACGCCGGCGACGCCTCTTGCGCCGCCTGGGCCCAACCCAGTGCGCGAGTGATGGTCCTTCCGTCCCCGGCGCGAAGGGCGTGGACGTGCAAGCGTCGTTGGTATGGGTGTCCGTCAGCGTAGGCTTTGATTTCCGCCCCCAATCGCTCGATGATGCGCCGATCAACCGTTTCCGGCGGTACAGCGTCATCGGGGCGTTCTTGGTTTTCCAACGCGCGCGCCAGCAATAGACAGTCGGCTTTCGGCTCAGTTGCGTTAGCGCGCGTCATGGCGACGGCATGCAAGCTAAGCGTCTCAGCGAAAACAAAAGCCGGCGTGTTGTCGACGCCGGGCAGCCAAGCCGGAAACCAAGCGCCGTCCAGAACATGGAATTCCCGGCGGATGGCTTCAGCGGGAGCGCCTTCCGTCCATCGGGCGTGAAAGAGCAGCGCGTCATACGCCGTGAGCCATGCCAGACGCAACGGATGCAACGGGGAGACGATCAGACCGACGGTTTGGTTGTTCGACGTATAAACCTCAATCGTGCCAACCAGTGGCAGCGGCGGCCCGTTGAATGCCTTTTGGGCGGCGACGGCTTCCAGCAACTCGCCCCAAGCGTCGAGATACTCGCCGATGATTTGAGTCGAGGGCGCCCCTTCGGCGTAACACAGCCCGTAAAGCCCGACGCGGCGGACGTACTCCGCCAAGCGTCCGCTGGCGCTGCAGACTCGATGCCAAGCGCGCATAGGCGTCCCAACGATGGGGGAGTAGGGGACAAATTCGATGTCGCGCGCCCACCGTCCGGAGGCGCGTATCATCAACCGCCACCGTCCAATCTTTTTCCCGTGGTGGTTTGACCACAATCTAGCGACTTCACGGAGCAGCGCCGGCGCGCTGATGCTCAACCGGCGGTTGCGGCTAACAATTAGCGTCGCCCACCCTGTCATTCCTTCCTCGGTGAGGTCGTTTTTGAGCGCCTCAGCGACGGCGGCTGGTTCGTCGAGTTCAATCAGTCCTTCGCTCAACGTACGGACGCGCCTTCCAACTGCACGCTGCACGGCGGCGACTTCCACACGGCCGGAACGGATGACAAACGACTCGCTTTCCGCCCGCTGACCTTCGGCCTCCACCACGACTTTAGCCCGCACCCATACCGAGCCGTTCAGCGCCAAGTCGTCGGCCGTGAAGGCGGTCTTTTCCTCAGCCTTGCCGGTATGCGTCACTTCGCGCTCGGCCAGCGTTTCGTCTAGATCGCTCACGACGGCCACGCGGTACTGAACGCTTTGCGGCTTGAGCGTTTCCGGTAGGACACGCCATTTGACTGTCAGCGGCGGGGCGTCGTCGGCGTCAGGATCAACTACCCACAGCAGCGTTTGATCCGCCGGGTCGAGATGCAAACCTGACCACTTAAGCGGCTGTGCGCCGCGTACACTACGCCAACCAACCAGCTCAATCCTGTCCAAACGATCGTCCGGCGGTTCAAGGTGGAGCGGCCCGAGCCACAAATCGGGACGGTCGCGTAGTCGCCGCAGCGCCTCGTCGGTTGACTGTCCTCGTTGTTCTTCAAGAAAGGCCCGCAGGGCGTCCAAACCTTCCGGTGATGGCGCGCGAACGCCGACTTGCGCCATACGCGCTTCAGGCGTCAAACGCTCGCCGCCAACGCCAAGCAGGGCGTCCGCCATAGTCGCCGCTTCCTTCAGAAGATTTTCTTCATCAGCCTTGCGCTTGATGTTTTGCAAGCGCGAAGCGGCGCAAGGCCACAAGCCAAGCAGCCACAGGTATTCGGGCCACTGTTCGGGATGACCGACAACGCGCGCCAAGAAATCAAACTGAAACCAGCCAGGACGCTGTGAATCGCGCTTTTTGGCCAACGCCAAGACGCGCTTGAGGCTAGGATGGAATGTTTCAGGGATGGCCTCAAAGGCGTGCTTGCAGGCCCTGTCTATGAGTTCTTTTTCACTTAGTTCCGTACCGGCGCTGTAGATGCCGTCCATGCCGGGGCCGGCCTTTTGGGTGTCCACCAGAAAGAGGACTGCCTGCTGTTTGGTCTCTCGAATCGCTACGGCGTGGTCGGAGGTGATGGCGCGCGCCCGTAGGTCATACTGGTCGGCGACGCGAAAAACCTGCCAGCCTTCTCCCTCCAGCGCCTCGCAAAAAAGATCATCGTTCGGCAGGCGGTAAAGCACATCCGGCGATGGGTTGCGGAGGAAGTACACCTTGCCCGGCTTCGCCTTTCTCATCATTTTCTTGAACGCCTCGGCGAGGTGTCGAGCATGCGCTTCCGTCCAGTCGTGGATAGGGGTTAGGGGTTTTTGCGTCATGCAGTACCACCTGTCGTCAATGGCGCAACCACAAAGCGCGCTTGAAGACGCTTCATGGCTTCGGCGTCGCTGACGCTCGCCAGCAGCCCAAGGTCGCGCAGTCGCATTTCAAGGTGCTGTTGGTTTTGATTGAGCAACTTGCCCGGCAGCCTCACCGCGCTGGGCGATGTCACCGTATAAAACCCGTAGCGTTCGCGCGTCATGTTGAGAAAGTGGTTGAAGGTCGCTGGCAGGCGACGGCGTGCGGCATGGGCGCACCAAAGGTGCGCCAAGTAGTCCAGAACATCGTCCGTCAGCAATGTGAGGCGGGGCGGCTGGCGTCCCCCGGCTGCCGCAGCGCGCTTGACGGCCAGGCCGCGCGGATGATCACACAGTAGGCAGGAATCGAACAGCGCAAACCACTTGTTAGCCTGCTTCGTCCCACGCAGTTCCACCAATGTTTCCGCTAACACGCGGACACGCGCATGCGGCGACATCGGCGCGCGGAGTTTTTTCGCCAACATCGGCGCATCATCAGCCCATACCTCGGCGAGGCGCAACGCCTTTCGTCCTAGTTCATCAAGGATGCGCCCTGCGCCCACGCGCCGCTCGAACCACACATCGCCCAGCAAGTTGATGCGTTCGTGCGCATCGGGCGCATCCGGCGGCAGTTGCGGACCAAGCTCCGCGTCGCAGCGCGCTTCGTAATCCAGCAGGCGCAACGTCATCAGCACGGCCGGGATGTTCGCCATTTGCTTGACGGCCTCATCCATAACCTTTTTCGAGGCGGCGCGCAGTTCTTGGTCGCGCCCGTTTGAAGCGTCCAGAAACAGCGGCATGGGGTGTTGGTCAGTGGGTACGCTTCCGGTTTCCGCCCAGTCAAGTATGAGCTGCGCTGTGCTCGTCAGAAGTGTCGTCATCCCGATTGCAAGGGCGGATTCCAGCAGGTTGAGTAGGACGCCGCGCGGCATCGTTTCGCCGTAGGCGCTCATAAACGTCTCTAGGTCGGTGCGAAAGACCCGCGCTGCACGCGCCGCCAACGGCCGCCGATTCACAATGGGAGCAAACCTGCCCACCATGGATTTGGGGGCTCGTTCTAGTAGGTCGGCTAGCCGAATCATCAGCCATTCCTGAAGCGTGACGGGCGTCGTCTCGTCAAAACGGTCGGCCGTCAGGTCGCCAGCCAGGCCATGGACGGTCACGCCGGTGACGAACGGCTTCAGCAGCAGGTTCTCACGAAACCGCGCACCGACGGGGAACGGCGTGGCGAGGCCATCAGGGGTTGGCTCAACAACCGGCCCTGGTTGGTCGGCGAGAAGCGCCACAAGCATTTCCGGCACATACCGCAGGTCGCTACTGTCGGGCGGCAAATCAAGCCGGCTTGCGAAGTAATGAACCGGCAGGGCGCGCTGAATGGGTTCATCCTTTCGCTCCGAGCGGTCTCTGTTTTCGAGGCAAAATCCCAACAGCAGATCGCCAAGGATGGTCTGCGTCGGTGCGTCGTCAAACCCCTGACAGTACCGGCTCGTCGCCAGTCGTGCGGCGACGTGTTCGACAGTTGCACGTTCGCCGAAAACCTCGGCGAAGCGTCCTTGTCCGCGCCGCCGTCCAAAGCGGAAAAGATAAAACAGCGTCGGCAGGACGGCTGTAAGGTCTACGTCCTGAATTGAACACGGCAAAACAGGAAAGTAATCGCCTGTGAGAACAGCGTCGCACCAATCTTTGCCAAACAGGTCGCGCAGACGCGCCTTATAACTGGCTTCGGCCATGGGACGATTTTGTCTCAAAGCCGGGATTTGCGCCTGAGCACAGGCGGCAGGGAGCGTGATAATAGTACAACACAGCTTGCTTTCCAGCCGTCGCGTCTTGAAACACAGGGTTTTTCATCCGGGAGCTTGCTGCGAGTGGCTTCAATCTTCACGGAAGCCACTTCTGCGTAATCAGCACAGATAGCCGCCGCGCCTGAGACGCCGGGCAAACTTTTACGGTGTATCGCAGGGTTTGAATGCGTTATTGTGCGCGGCCAAATCTATTTCCAGATTCCAGCTCAAGGAAGCTCACACCATGACGGCTGCCGTTGCAGAGGCCTCGGAAGAGGCTACGTCAAAAAAGCATTTTTTCGGGCATCCAATTGGCCTGATGACGCTGTTTTTCACCGAACTCTGGGAGCGTTTCAGCTACTACGGCATGCGCGCCTTGCTGATGCTGTACATGACCGCCAAGCCCGAAAGCGGCGGGCTGGGGTACAGCAACGCGCGCGCAGCGCTGATCTATGGCACATACACATCGGCTGTCTATCTGCTGGCAATGCCGGGCGGTTGGGCGGCTGACCGACTGCTGGGCCTTAAGGCCGCCGTGTTTATCGGCGGGATCGTCATCGCCGCCGGCCACTTTACGATGGCTTTCGAGTCGGAAGCCGCGTTCTACACCGGGCTGGTACTGATTGTCCTTGGTACGGGTTTGCTCAAGCCCAACATCAGCGCCATCGTCGGTCGTCTCTACACGCCTGAAGACCGCCGCCGCGACGCCGGTTTCTCGATTTTTTACATGGGCATCAACATTGGGGCGTTCATTGCGCCGCTGGTGTGCGGCTTTCTAGCACAGTCGGAGGTCTGGAAGGCGACTATTGCCCGCTGGGGCTTTCAGCCGAGCGCCAGTTGGCACTGGGGGTTTGCGGCGGCCGGCGTCGGCATGACGCTGGGACTGGTACAGTTCATCGTCGGCTTCAAGTACCTCGAAGGCGTCGGCGAGCGTCCCCAGCGTGAAGACGGGGCGACGACGCCGGTCTGGCAGGGGCTTTTGTCCTACCTCGGCGTAGCGGCGGCTTTGTTCGCCGTAGTTGCCGGGCTCCAGCAACTCCACGGCGTGGTCGTCGGCAAGCTGGGCAACAAGGCCGGCTACGCCTACATTGCACTGGTGTTCGCCGGCATTATCGCGTTGGTCTGGTTCTCGTTCCTGCGGACGTTAGCCGAAGAGGAACTCAAGCGCATGCTGGCGATTGTGTATTTCTTCCTTGCCTCGATTGTCTTCTGGGCGCTGTTTGAGCAGGCGGGATCAAGCCTGAACCTCTACGCCGACCGCCTGACCGACTGCCGCATCTTCGGCTTCGAGTTTCCTTCGAGCTATTTCCAGTCGCTCAACGCCCTGTTCATCATTTTCCTCGCGCCGGTATTTGCGTGGATGTGGGTGCAGTGGGGCGAACGGCAGCCATCCAGCCCACTGAAATTCTCGGTCGGTATTTTGCTGGTTGCCGTCGGTTTCATTGTCGCAGCCGTGGGTGTCGCTTTTCTGGGCGGCGGCCGGTTGAGCCCGTGGTGGCTGGTGGCCGTTTATCTGATTCATACGTTGGGTGAGTTGTGCTTGAGTCCGGTCGGGTTGAGTACGATGACGAAGCTTGCCCCGGAACGCCTAAGCGGTTTGGTCATGGGGATTTGGTTTCTAGGACCGACCTTCGGCAACTACATCGGCGGTCTCATCGCCGGCCACTTTGATGAAAACCGGCCGGAGTCCGTCGGCGCGTTGTTTTACCAAGTAGCGGCGACCGGGATTGCCGTCGCCGTGGTTGCGTTTGTCCTCACACCGTTTATCCGGCGGCTGATGGGTAACGTGCGGTAGCGCCACCGTTTGCGCAGGGGCGCGGTGACCTACGACGACTCGTGGTTGAACATGGACGCCGAAACCCATCCTGAACCGCTGATGCGGGCGTGTTTTGCGGTGCGCCGTCCGTGGGCGGCGCGCACGCTGCGCGTGCTTGTGCTGTTGTTCGCAGCGGCTTTCGTGGGGTACGTCGGCGCGGGCGGTTACTTTTACGCCGTTCAGCACTCGATGGTGTTTCGCGCGGCGGCCCGTGAGGGCAAGGCGCGGCAAAAGTTTCCGCCGCCGCCAGGCGCAAGTTATGTCGAATTTCAAGCCGAACGCGGTGAGACCATCATGGCGCTGTTCGGTCCGGCGCTGGACGCGCACAGCGAAGCTGTCCTGCCCGATGCCCCCCGCCGGCCGACGCTGCTGTTTTTTTACGGCGTTGGCGAGTATCTCAACTATCCGTTCCTGCGCCGCCAGGTGGAGGTTTTTCGCCGCGCCGGGTTCAACGTCTTTGTCCCGGAGTATATCGGGCTGGGGCTGAGCGGCGGCGAGCCAAGTGAGCAGGGGCTGTACGACACGGCGACGGCCGCCTTTGAACACCTCAAACGGCGGACGGACATTGACCCGCAGCGGATTTTCATCGTCGGGCACTCACTGGGCGGCGCTCCGGCGATAGACCTTGCGGCGCGGGTTGAAGCCGCCGGCCTTGTGACGTTGGCGACGTTTACGACGCTGTCGGACATCGCCGCCCTGCGTTATCCGATGTTTCCCGCCCAGTCGCTGACCCGAATTCGCTGTCCCAACATCGAGAAGATCGGGCGCGTACGTTGTCCGGTACTGATTCTGCACGCGGAAAACGACACGACCGTACCGCTCTGGATGGCGGAGGCGTTGGCCAAGGCGGCGTTTGAGGGCGGCAATCGGCGCGTGATACAGATCACTCTACCAGGCGGCAATCACGATACGACGTTTGCGCTGCCAGATGGCGACGCCGTACGCGCGATGCAGGCATTTACCGGCGTTGCTTCGCGCTCTGAAGAAAACTGCAAGGAAACAGTATCCCTGCTCCGAACCGACTTCCGATAAGACCCTAGCCCTCTATTTCGAGAAAAAGAGGCTTCCCAGGCGACTTTGCAGCGGTGCTGTAGAGCCGTCGCCGCTGTTTGGCGTGCAGCGGAGCGTCGCTACACACCAAACGTTTGGTCGCCTCTGAGGTAGGAGCACCGCCGTGCTCGCTGGAGGGCAAGTTCACTGGCGCAACGCCTGCAAGTACGCCTGTGCGTACGATGCAATTAGGTCGGCCCGATCCAGACCGTTCACCGTACGCCGCGCATTGACAAAATCCACTTGGTTGCCGTTGATGTAATCCGACAGCTTCCGGCCGGTGAACGTCCCATCGCGCATGCCGATGACCAAAATCCGCGCCGCGATTTCCGGCCGCGTCGCTAAGTCGGGTTGCCCAACTAAATCCATTCCCAGTCGCCGCGACCAATCCGTGTAGTTGGCGCGGCCGGTGATCTGTACGTAGCCGCGCCCACGGTAGCGATACCCGTCGCCCGGCTGCGTATTACCCAAGTCGCGGCGTCCCTCGTAGCCGCGCTGCGCCGCCGTCGGTCCCCAAATTTCAGTCATCCACCGACCCATGCCGGATTCATACTGCGCCGTTGCTAAAACGTAGGCGGTTTGTTCCAGCGTCAGGCCGGCGCGCTGGGCTTCAGCCAGAATGCGCGGCACGGCGTCCTGCGCGTAGCTACGCAGCGACGCGGGTACGACGTTCAGCACCCGCTGTACATCGTAGGTTGTCTGCGGCGGCATCCCACCGTTGGCCGGAGGCGGCGTCGGGGCGGTTGCTCCACTCAGCGCCCGCGTCAGCGCCGAGCGCGTCAGCGGCCCGTAGTAGCCCGTCGCTGGAACGCCGTTCGCGCTTTGAAACGCCTTCAGCGCGGCTTCCGTGCGCGGGCCAAAGACGCCGGGGCCGGTGTTCATATCGGCTTGGCTCATATAGCCCAACCGTACGAGCGCCGCTTGAAGTTGTTGGACGGCCTCGCCGCGCGAACCGCGCTGCAAATCCACCTGGGGCACGGGCAACCCTGTACGCGGCGGTGTACCGCCGTTCGTTGGGGGCGGCGTGGGGGTGGGTGCCGGATTGTTCCCCACCGTACCCCGGTCGTTGACGAAAAACTGGACGCCGCGCGCGTTGCCAAAGCCATCCTGAAGCTGCCCGTAGTTGAAGTTGCGTGCACCGGCTTGAGCAATCGCCGGGCCGCGACTGGTCATTTCGCCGGGGCGTACTATGGCGATGTGTCCGATGCCGCCGGGATTGCGCCACGACGCCACCACCGGATGGCCTTGATTCGCCAGCCGTTGCGCCTCCTCGGCGCTGACTTCGCGCCAGCCGAACCGTCCGCCATGGGTATTGAGCCACTGGTTGGTTGCGTTGGCGTCCAGTTCGCGTCCGCGCCCAACCGCCGTCGGATTACCATTGGCGTCCACCCAATGCGGGATTTCAGCCCGCATCGCACGGGTTACGTCCCACACGAAAATGTTGCAGTAGGTGTTCCCCTCGCGCCGCGCATACCGCGGATTGACCCCAACGGCGAACTGATTGATCACGTTGTCATAGGTGGCGCGGTTGCGGTTCGCCGGATCGCCTTGTAGCGGCGCATTGATCGGCTCCCAGGCGCGGACGTTGGTCGTCCCCGGCGCTGGGCGCGTCCCGTCATAAATCAGCGCGCCGGGCGGCGTCGGTGGCGTCGGCTGGGTGGGTTGCGTCGGGTTTGTCGGCCGGGTCAAAGTCGGCGGCGGCGTTGGCGATGCGCCGCCGGGAACGATGATCCGCTGACCGGGGTAAATTAGGTTCGGGTTTGTAATGCTCGGATTGGCGCGCAGCAGGGCGTCTACGCTTGTGCCGTACCGCCGGGCGATGCCTGACAACGTATCGCCGATGCGCACCCGATGTTCGCGGGCGGCCGGCGGCGCGGGCTGGGATGGTTGCGTCGGCTGGGTGGGTTGGGCTGGCGTCGTCACCGGCTGCCGACCATTGCCGCCGCCGGGAAGGTTGATGACCTGTCCGGGGTAAATCAGGTTGGGATTGCGGATCTGAAGGTTCGCTTCAATCAACCGCTGCAGGTCAATGCCGTTGCGGGCAGCGATTTCGGAAAGCGTGTCGCCGCTGCGGACGACGTACTGCCGGTCGCCGGTTGAAGACTGTGGCGGCGTCGTGGAGGCGTTGCGCGGGATCGTCAGCGTCTGGCCGGCGTAGATGAGATTTGGATTACGGATTTGCCGGTTCGCTTGAACGATGGTTTGCACCGTCACGCCGTACTGTCGGGCAATGCCGGAGAGGGTTTCGCCTCGCCGGACGACGTGCTGAACACTGTTGGACTGACTCGCCGGGGATGCGCCCCGCGTCGCATTGACTCGCATAACACACACGCCTCCGCTTCGGATGTTTCATTTGTGTTATCGGCGGCGAGTCCGAAATGTTGCGTGTTTGTCAGCGACAACAGGCAATTTTTTCGCGCGGCGTCATGGGTAGGCGGTCGGGTCGTCGTCGTACTTCCAGAACATCCGCCCGTCCAGCTTGACGCGCCGCCGTCCGGTTTCCTCATCCGGCGGCTGCGCTTCGACCTTGAGACGGGTTTCGATGGGGACAAACAGCGATTCGACGCGCAACTCGCCGTCCACAATCTCGGTTTCCGAGGCGCAGGAGCCGGTCGCTGGAACTTCGCGGCCGCCGACGATGACCTCCCGCTCGACGGTTTGCAGGATGAGTTCCGTCCCATCGAGCCGCCAGCTCCCTTCGCGGCGACGCTCGCGGGCGGCGCAGTTCATTTGGCTTGTATGAAAGCAAAAGCGTCCGTCGGAAAAGAATTGATAGGCGTCGTTCCATCCTGCGCCCATAGACGGCGATGCCTGCCAGACGCCGACGAGCATGGTTTCCAAGGTGTTTTTTCCTCCGCGTGGGCGTTTTTGACGTGGCACAGCGTCAACCGGCGGCGCGCTCTGCGAGGCGACGATGCCGCAACCAACCGTCAAGCCGCCGACCAACACGACCAGTATTACCGGCAGGACAGTCCGCTTAGAGCCTAGAGCTGGTGCGCCGCCTGCGCCAGTGGCGCGCCGCAGACCAGAACCGCCCGGATGGGCATCCGCGTTTACGTCATTCACGTTGCACGTCATCTTTTGCGGCGCATCGAGCATCGCATTCTCGCCTCCTCAGCGACAACCGCAAGAGGATCTACAGAGGCAAAGATTAGGTCACTTGAAAAGATTGACCAAGCGGCTGAAACTCCGCAACGTCTTGGTCAGCTAATTTCCGCCGAATCTGTTCAAAACGCATAACGGTTTCAGCCGCGTATAGTCGCTCGCCGCATCGCAGACATATATCTGCGCGCGCACTGCACACGGCGGTGTGGATACCGCCTCTGAGCAGCTTCTCCATGTCTTTCTCAACTACTTCGCCACCGCAAACGGGACACTTGTCAAAAGGCTTCATTGTTCCAACTTTGATCTGCGCTTCCCGTGCGGGCAACACTCATGCCGACGGCGGCGATGTATCTGTTCCTTCTAAAGCATTCTTGAGCATCGCCGTCGGGACGACCACCGCCGCCACAATGAACAGGCAGTAGCCAAGCGCCATCAAGACCGCGCTGCGCTCGCCATATTGGCCGCGCGACAGAAAGAACGTCCAAAATGTCGCCACTGCGACTTCAACGACCGGCAACAGGAGCAGCTTGCGATTGGCGACAGGGTCAAGACCGATTAGAAAGTACGCCGCCGCAATAACGCAAAGCGCAATGCCGTACTGCTGCGTCATCGCCGGGTCTTTGATGTCCCAACGGTAGAGGTTGGCGGCGGCGTCCTGAAAAAACAGCGCCATCAGCCCGTTGGCCAGCTCGACGCCCGCCAAGATGAAGAAAACACCTTGCAGCCAGTAACGGACGTAAGTCGCTGATTTTGAGAACGTGGTGGGATTCGCGCGTTCCATATTTTCAAGCTACATTTGCCCGTGCGCTGGCGACAACCCGCCTCGCCGTCGGCTGCACTGTCACTTTGCCAAACTGGAGTTCACACCCATGACCGAATCGCACGCTATCGAGTCGCACCAGCACGAAACGCGGCGTTTCCCACCGCCGCCCGATTTTGCACAACAGGCCAACGTCACTGCCGAGCAGGCCGCCCAAATGTACGCCGAGGCCGAAGCCGACTTTGAAGCCTTCTGGGCCAAGCAGGCGGCGGCGCTCGACTGGATGACGCCGTGGACGCAAATCCTCGACTGGCGTCCGCCTCATGCCAAGTGGTTTGTCGGCGGCAAGCTCAACATCGCCGCCAACTGCCTCGACCGGCACCTGAAAACGTGGCGGCGCACCAAAGCCGCTATCGTATGGGAAGGCGAGCCTGGCGACACTCGGACGCTGACCTACTGGGAACTCCACCGCGAGGTGTGCCGCTTCGCCAATGTGCTCAAGAAGTTCGGTGTCCGCGCAGGCGACCGCGTAGCGATTTACATGCCGATGACGCCTGAAATCGCCGTCGCCATGCTAGCCTGTGCGCGCATCGGAGCCACGCATTCGGTCGTTTTTGGCGGGTTTTCGTCCGAGGCGCTGCGTGACCGCATTAACGACGCCGGCTGCAAGCTCGTTGTCACCGCCGATGGCTGTTGGCGGCGCGGAACCGAAGTGCGCCTCAAGCCGGCCGTGGACGCCGCGCTCGAACATGCGCCGACGGTAGAAACCTGCATCGTACTGCGGCGCACTGGTTCGAAGGTGGATATGCGGCCGGGCCGCGATCACTGGTGGGACGACATGCTGGAAATCGTCAGCGACGACTGCCCGCCGGAGCCGCTCGACGCGGAACATCCGCTGTTTATCCTGTACACAAGCGGCACAACCGGCAAACCGAAGGGCATCCTGCATACGACGGGCGGCTATCTGACCCAGGTGACGGCAACGGCCAAATGGGTGCTTGACCTCAAGGACGACGATCTCTACTGGTGTACGGCGGATGTCGGCTGGGTAACGGGTCACAGCTACGTCGTCTATGGGCCGCTAGCGAACGGCGCGACGGTGATGATGTATGAAGGTGCGCCGAACCACCCCGAACCTGATCGCTTTTGGCGCATCATTGACCGGCACGGCGTGACAATTCTCTACACCGCGCCGACGGCCATTCGGTCCTTCATCCGGTGGGGCGAACGGTGGGTACTCAAACACCGGCTCGACACACTGCGCCTGCTCGGTACGGTGGGTGAACCCATCAACCCGGAAGCTTGGATGTGGTACCGGAACGTCATCGGGAAGGGGCGCTGTCCGATTGTAGATACGTGGTGGCAAACGGAAACCGGCGGGATGATGATTGCGCCGCTGCCGGGCGCGACGACGACCATGCCGGGAACGGCGACGCGCCCGCTGCCGGGCATCAGCGTGGACATCCGCGCCAAGGACGGGCGCAGCGTCAGCCCGAACGAAGGCGGCTATCTGGTCATCACACGCCCGTGGCCGGCGATGCTGCGGACAATCTGGGGCGACGACGAGCGTTACCGGCGGCAGTACTGGAGCGAAATTGAGGGCGTTTACTTTACCGGGGATGGCGCGCGCCGCGACGAACACGGCAACCACTGGATTATGGGTCGGGTGGATGATGTCATCAACGTCAGCGGCCATCGTCTGGGGACAGCCGAGATTGAAAGCGCGCTGGTGTCGCACGAAGCCGTCGCCGAGGCGGCCGTCGTCGGCCGGCCGGACGAACTGAAAGGTTCGGCGATTGTGGCGTTTGTCACGCTCGAAGGCGGGCGTTCCGGCGATGATGCGCTGCGGGCGGCGCTGCGCGAGCATGTCGCCAAAGAAATTGGCGCGCTTGCCAAGCCGGACGACATCCGCTTTACGGACGCGCTCCCCAAGACGCGCTCTGGCAAGATTATGCGGCGCTTGCTGCGCGAAATCGCCGCCGGCGGGCAAGTCGTCGGCGACGTGACGACGCTGGAGGATTTTTCGGTGCTTGAAAAGCTGCGCGCCGATGAAGAATGAGGCGGAACATGAAGGAATGGTTTGGAAAGCAACAGTGGCGCCGGTGGGCGGCGGCGCTGTGTTTGGCGTGGCTGGGCGTGTCAACGTTGCAGCCGACGGCTGCGCCGGTGGAAAAGCCGCATGTCAAGGCGGAACTCATCGCCGAAACGACAGCGATCCGTCCCGGTACGCCGTTTTGGGTGGCGGTCCGCTTTGAGCTGGAGGAACACTGGCACACCTACTGGCGCAATCCCGGCGATTCCGGGCAGCCGACTTCCGTCAAGTGGAACCTTCCACCGGGCTTCACCGCCGACGACATTCAGTGGCCGATTCCGAAGCGAATTGAAGCCGGCGGGTTGGTTGGGTACGGCTACGAGACGGAAGTACTACACCTGATTCGCATCACGCCGCCCACCGATTTACCGGTCGGCAGGCCGGTGACGTTGGTGGGCAAGGTCAAGTGGTTGGTGTGTAAAGAGGCGTGCATTCCCGGCGATGCCGAACTGAAGCTGACGTTGCCGGTGACGAACGACGCGCCGCTGCCGTCGGCGTGGGTTGAGGCGTTTGCGCGGGCGCGCGCGCAACTCCCCCTGCCGACTTCCGACTGGAAGCTCCGGGCGACGGTTGAGGGCGAGCAGGTGGTGTTGCTGCTGACGCCGCCGAAGCCGGAGATGCTGCTGGCGGAAGCGACCTTCTTCCCCTTTGAAGAACTCATCATCGAGGGCGCGGAGCCACAGACGCTCACGCGGGTCAAAGGCGGCTATGCGCTGCGCATGGCGCGCTCCAAGGTGGCGGAAGCGCCGCCGGCGCGGTTGACCGGTGTGGTGGTAACGCCGAACGGCTGGCGCGGCCCCGGTACAGAGCCGGGCCTCACGGTGGACATTCCCATCGAGCCGCTGACGGCGCTGGGTGATGCGCTTGCGCCGGTCGCCGGAACGACGAAGCCGACCACGCCGCCGCTGAACTGGACAGCGCTTTTGGCGACGCTGGGCGGCGCATTTGTGGGGGGGCTGATTTTGAATCTGATGCCCTGTGTCCTGCCAGTGCTTTCCATCAAGGTGCTGGGATTTGTGGAACAGGCCAAGGCGGGACGCGGCCGAGCATGGCAACACGGCGTCGTCTTCACGGCCGGCGTGGTTTTGTCATTTTGGGCGCTAGCCGGAGTGTTGCTTGCGCTGCGGGCCGGCGGGCGACAGCTCGGTTGGGGCTTTCAGTTGCAGGAGCCAGCCTTTGTCGCCTTTCTGGTCGCTATGCTGTTTGTTTTCGGGCTGGCGCTGCTCGGCGTCTTTGAGGTCGGCGTCGGGCTGACGACCATTGGACAGACGGCGATGCGTCGGGCAGGAGTAGCCGGGTCGTTTTTCATGGGCGTGCTGGCGACGGTTGTGTCCACACCCTGTACTGCGCCGTTTATGGGATCGGCGCTAGGCGTGGCGCTGACGCAACCAGCGGCGACGGCGCTATTGATTTTTACGGCGCTGGCGCTGGGTCTGGCGTCGCCGTACCTGTTGCTGGCGGCCGCGCCGCAGTTGCTCCGGTTTGTGCCTAAGCCCGGTGCGTGGATGGAAAGCTTCAAGCAACTGATGGGCTTTTTGCTGATGGGATCGGTCGTCTGGCTGCTGTGGGTGCTGGGGTTGGAAGTCGGCGTGGACGGCCTCGCCCTAATGCTGGGCGTCATCGTGTTGATTGGGTTGGGCGGATGGATTTGGGGACGCTGGGGCGGTTACGACCGTAAGCCGCTGACGCGCCGCCTCGCCTTCACCATAGCGACAGTCATCATCGTTGGAAGCACAGCAATCGGCGTCAGCGCCATTCGTCAACTGCCGCCTCTGGCGAGCGCGGCTGGCGGTGCGCCAACCAGCAAGAACAGCGCAAGCATTCAGTGGGAACCCTTCACGCCAGCGCGTGTCGCAGAGCTGCGCCGGACCGGTAAGCCGGTCTTTGTGGATTTCACCGCCGCGTGGTGTCTGAGCTGTAAGGCGAATGAAAAAGTAGCGCTAGAGACTGAAGAAGTACGGGCTGAGATTGCGCGGCGTGGGATTGTCATGGTCAAGGCCGACTGGACAAACCGCGACGAAACCATCACCCGCGCGCTGGCCGAGTTTGGGCGCAGTGGCGTACCGCTTTACGTGTTTTATCCACCCAACGGCGGTGAGCCGAAGGTGTTGCCTGAGGTGCTGACGCCGGGGCTGGTACTGGAAACGTTCCGCGCAGCGTCGTAAGCGCCTAGGTCGTTGCTTTGTTGTGCCGGGTCACGTGCGCCTTCCAAGGGGAAGGAGCGCCGCCGAGATGACTTGGCGGTTGTATGCGCGAGTGATTAGTCCACCTGCGACAAGCGCGCCGGCTGCCGGTGAATCTTTTTCGACATTTTCAGCCAATGCGCAGTTACAGATTTGATAAACTTCCGTTTCAAAGAAAAAACGCCCGGCATATGCCGGGCATTTTTATTTTGTGTAAACTAGGATTGTTTTCGGTTTTACTGGTTGGGCGCAGCTTGGGCGGCGGCTACCGTGAAACGGTCGCGCGAGCCGCTAAACTTGACGCTTTTGAGAATGTTGGTATCACCGCTCTGGGTGAGCGCGATTTCGTCGCCGTTGGCCTTACGCTCGTCCAAGGCAACTGTAACTGTCGCTTTTGCAACGACTTTCTTGCCGTCAAGGATGGTCATTTCACCGGTTTCCCTATTGATCTTCACCCTGTAGACGCCCTTCTTCACGACCGTACCATTGACGGATATGTCGCGGTTGAGGGTCAGGGTTTTGGTGATTTCGCCTGCTAGAGCGGAGATACCAAGCAAAGCGGTGAGTGTGAGGCTAAGGGCGAAGGTCTTCCCGAAGAAACGCATAACAGCTCCTGTAAAAGCCTTACGAAGATGACGGTAGGTGCAACCTTGGGTTTGCACCTTACCGGTGTCTTTCGACACCCACCATTAACGAGACTCGACTGGGCCGGGTTCGACAAACTTCCGAAGATTTTTCCGTCCGCCAGTCACTGCGCCCAGCAGACGCGCTTGGTCGCTCAACTCAGAATGACGACTTCTGGCGTTACGACTGACTTGGGGAGAAGCGCTGGGAAGTAGGCGACGATTTCTTCCACTTTGGGGCGTCCCGACCCGAAGCCAGTCACGGTTGGCGGGCCGTTGAGCGCCAGTGGCGCAAGCTCTTTTGTGAATCGCTCGACACTTGCCTGATCCTGTGACCGAACCGCCACGCGCAACACAACTTCAGGAAGATCGCGCGACGGCTCACCGGAAAGGCGCGGGCCGTGACAGGCGCTGACGCCAACGTACTCAGTCCAGATTTCATCGAACGTGAGACCCAAGTCGGCTAGTCGCCGCCGCAGCATGGCGTCCGCCTGTTGCGCCTTAGCGTAGGCGTCAGGCCACGCATAAATCAGGCCCCCGACTGCTTTGTAGCCAGCAAAGTAGCTAGCGGAGACCTTGTAAAACTCGGTCGCCGGCCGTCCCTCAATACCCCACACGCGCACACGGTCGTCGCCTTCCTGCGCCAGCCGAATCGTCGTGAAGTCGGCGATACAGTCAGGCGTGATATAGCTCTTAGGGTCGCCTATCTCGTACATGAGCTGCTCCTTGACTGACGCGACCGTGACGCGCCCACCTGTGCCGGGATGCTTGGTGACGACGAAGCTCCCGTCTTCATTCATTTCGACGACCGGAAAGCCAATGTTGGCGTAGTCCGGCATAGTTTCCCAATCTACGAGGCAGTTCCCACCCGTACACTGCGCGCCGCACTCGATGATGTGTCCGGCGATTGTCCCGGCAGCGAGGCGATGCCAGTCGTCCGCTGCCCAGCCAAATTCGTGAATGCAGGGCGCGAGGGTCAGCCCCGTATCGGTGCAGCGTCCGGTAATAATGACTTGCGCTCCTTGGCGGAGCGCTTCAACGATCGGCTGCGCGCCGAAGTAGACATTAGCGCTTTGAACGCGCTCCCGAACCGCAGATAGCGGCTCGCCGGTGTCGAGGTTTTCAAATCGGTGGCCGGCAGCGATGAGTTCGTCTAGGCGAGGTAGGATATCGTCTCCGGCGACGATGCCAATGCGGAGTTGGCCGGCAAGGCCGTGCTTGGCGGCGACCATTCGCACCGCTTCCGCGCAGGCCTGCGGATTGACGCCGCCGGCGTTGGCAATGACGCGGATGTTCTTCGTCAGGATGCGGGGCAGGATACGGTCCATCAGCGCCACGAAGTCGGTGGCGAAGCCGGCTTTCGGGTTGCGCGACTTTTGTTTCTGCATGATGGACATTGTGACTTCGGCCAAGTAGTCCAGCACGAGGTAATCCACAGGGCCGCCTTCAACGAGCCGAACTGGCGCTTCCAGCCAATCGCCCCAAAAGCCTTGTCCACAGGCAATCCGAATGGTTTTCATAGCGGTAATCCTGTACAGATGACGGATATGGCGCGCGGCGGGCGCGCGCCGGAGGACAAGCTGGACGATACCCAACTCCAACCTTGTGGGAAAGCAGGACGTACATTGGGTGACGCAAACCCGCCACTTTGCCTAGGCAGGGAACATCCCATGCAATCTCTTGGTTACTTTGGCCCTTTTGGGGGTGTCTACGCGCCGGAAACACTCATGCCGGCGCTTGAAGAGCTTGAAGCCGTTTTTCTGGCGGCGCAGACGGACGCCGCGTTTCAGGCCGAACTACAACGCCTCTCGGCTGGATTTTCCGGCCGTCCGACGCCGCTGTTTCACGCCCGAAACCTGTCGCGGGAACTTGGCATCGAGCTGTATCTCAAGCGCGAGGATCTCCTTCACGGAGGCGCGCACAAGACCAACAATGCGCTGGGGCAGGCGTTGCTGGCCAAGCGCATGGGTAAAACGCGCCTGATCGCCGAGACCGGGGCAGGGCAGCACGGCGTAGCAACCGCTATGGCCGGAGCGCTGCTGGGCTTGCAAGTCGAGGTGTACATGGGCGAGGTGGACATGGCCCGCCAGCAGCCAAATGTCTTTCGCATGGAACTGCTAGGGGCAACTGTACACCCGGTCAAAACTGGCGGGCGCACGCTCAAGGACGCTATCAACGACGCGCTACGCGATTGGATGACCAACGTCCGTACAACGCATTATGTTCTAGGGACAGCCGCCGGGCCGCATCCGTTCCCAACGATGGTCAAGTACTTCCAGCGCGTTATCGGCGACGAGGCGCGGGCGCAGATGCTCGAACGGCTTGGCCGTCTGCCGGACAAAGTCATTGCCTGCGTCGGCGGCGGTTCAAACGCTATTGGTATATTCACGGCGTTTTTCGACGATGAAAATGTGGAGCTGATTGGCGTAGAGCCGGCTGGGAAGGGGCTGGAGACAACGGCGCACGGCGCGGTGCTGGCACGCGGCACACCGGGGACGCTCCACGGCATGCGGAGTTATGTCTTACAGGACGAAGATGGGCAGATTCACGAAACATACAGCATTTCTGCTGGACTGGATTACCCATCGGTCGGCCCAGAGCACGCTTACCTGAAGAGCATCGGGCGGGCGCGGTACGAAGCCGCGACGGACGATGAAGCCATTGCCGCTTTTCACCATTTGTCGCGGTGTGAAGGGATCATCCCGGCGCTGGAGCCAGCGCATGCTGTCGCCTATGTCCTGCGCGCGGCGCGGGACTGGCCGCAGGGGACGGTCGTGTTGCTCAACCTATGCGGGCGCGGCGACAAAGACCTCCAGACAGTGATGAGAGTTTCAATCCGCTTGTAGTTTCAATCCGCTTGTAAGCGCGTCTTCAATCCAAAGGGATTGCCTAACCCCCTTTTTTGGGCGTGGATAGGGTTAGCCAACTGGTTGGCCGGCGGGCGGGGTACGCCTGCCGCAAGCCGGCGCCGGCACAGTAAGCGTCTTGGTTGCTGTGAGCAAGCGCTGGCGGCGGAAGCACGGCCGCTGATGTCGGAAACTCTCCGCCGCTACGCCTTTCCTCTAGTACCTCCACTCCGGCGCAGCTTTTTTGGAGAACTCAAGCCGCAGCATAGGTTCGTTGAGTCTCGGCGACCTGCCAAACCCACTCGCATAGTGGGTGCAGCCTACAGCCCAGCGTGAAGCCGCCGCCGGTGGCGACGTCAGGCTTTCTCCACCCTCCCCTAGAGCCTGCGTAGCAGGGACACACCACCATCCCCGCCGAGCAGGTCAGGGGTGAGCGTAGTTTTCCCAGCGCAAGCCGCCGTCGTTCCATTGTCAAAACTCGCTTCCCTGCGCGCTGCCTTTTCAGGCCTCATCGGGCCCGAGTGCTTTGCGCGGTGACAAAACGCCGACTCACTTGCCATTCTCATTCCGAAAACGTGCGCCGCTTTATTACTACTTGGTTTTGCTGGCTTGTCCCTGCCACAGGTGAAGAAATCCCCATGTCGCCTCCGTGCAGGCTGTTTTGCCTAACACGTCGTAGCCGCTTCCCTCGCAGCGCCAGTTGGGGGGACTCGTTCCATTTTTTCGGGAAGTGCAGTAAGACTGCGAATTGTGTTGGGTGTCTCAATCCGAAACACTAAGGCTATCTCCAGAACGCAGTGAGCTGTCACTGAAAGTCTGAACTAGGCTTGTACTTGTGAAGCCACTCCATAACACTCCTCGATGAACTTCCTGCGGTACGGATGTTCGACTTTTCTTATCCTGATTGGTTTAGTTGTTGCGTTCTTGGCCGTCTATGACGCCTTTCAGCCTGACCGTAGCTGGTTGACGGTCGGCGGGATGTTTGTCGGCGGTGTCATAGCGTTTCTAGGTGGAGCGACTGTGATTGAAATTGCCAACGCTCGGCGGCGACGGCGCGGTGAAGCGGAGGCGGCTGAATGGTTGCCGCGTTTGGCCGCCGAATATGGCGTTATCACCGTGCAAATGATTGAAGACCGAACGCCGCTCAGCGCTGCGCAAACACGCCGGTGGTTGGAACGCGAAGTCGCTGAAGGCCGCCTTGAACGGCTTGGTCCGGAACGCTATGCGCTAAAATCCCCACCGCCGTCCGCTTGAGCAACCCGGAAGAGGTGGCAGCCTGCCTCCAAGCCAAAGCCAAGGAAGCCAGCCTCCATGTCGAGCCTGCCGCAGCCCCGCCTGACGCCTGCCGAATATCTCGCCGCTGAGCGGCGCGCTGTCATCAAGAGCGAGTATGTCAATGGCGAAGTCTTCGCCATGTCAGGGGCAAGCGAAGCGCACAACCTCATTGTCGCCAACCTGATTGCAACGCTTCACCCACAACTCAAACAGCGTGATTGCCGGATCTATCCAAGCGATCTCCGTGTCGCCAATCCTGAAAAAAACTTTTTCTATCCCGATGTGACGGTTGTCTGCGGCCCGCCGCGTTTTACCGACCAACAGCGCGACACGCTACTCAACCCGACGCTCATCATCGAAGTGCTTTCCGATTCGACACAGGACTACGACCGGGGTGGTAAGTTCGCGCAGTACCGCAAGCTGCCGTCACTGCGGGAGTACGTAGTCGTCGCGCAATCCACACCGCACGTTGAGCAACATACACGCCAAGCTGACGGACGCTGGCTGCTTTACGAAACGACCGACCTTGCAGCCGTGCTAACGCTCGAAGCGATGGGTTGCCGATTGCCCTTGGCGGAAATCTACGACAAAGTGACCTTCGACGCCGCGTAGCCGGTCAATCTTGCTGAAGGGGGCAATCACCCCAATGAAACACATCATAACGCTGATTCCGGGCGACGGCATCGGGCCAGAAGTGACCGCCGCCACGTTGCGCGTCCTGAGCGCCGCCGGTGTGGACATCACATGGGAACGCTTTCCAGCCGGCGCGCAGGCGCTCGCCGAACATGGCACAACGATTCCCGACGCCTTGCTGGCTTCAATTCGCCGGACGCGCGTCGCCCTCAAAGGGCCGGTCACGACGCCGGTCGGCGGCGGCTTTACGAGCGTGAATGTCGGGTTGCGCAAGGCGCTTGATCTCTACGCCAACGTACGCCCCGTCAAAACGATTCCGGGCGTCAAGACGCGCTACGAAAACGTTGATCTGGTCATCATCCGTGAAAACACCGAAGACCTATATTCCGGTTTAGAACACGTCGTCGTACCGGGCGTCGTCGAAAGCCTTAAAGTCATCACTGAACGCGCCTCAACCCGAATCGCCCGTTTCGCCTGCGACTATGCACGTAAACACAAGCGCAGGAAGGTCACGGTCGTCCACAAAGCCAACATTATGAAGCTTTCCGACGGGCTGTTTCTGGACTGCTTCCGCAAGGTCGTTCAGCACTACCCAGAAGTGCAACCAGAAGAAAAAATCGTGGACAACATGTGCATGCAGCTTGTGATGCAGCCCGAACGCTATGACGTGCTGCTGATGGAAAATCTCTACGGCGACATTCTTTCCGACTTGGCGACAGGACTAGTCGGCGGGCTGGGCGTTGTCCCCGGCGCAAATATCGGTGATGGCATGGCGGTTTTCGAGGCGGTGCACGGCAGTGCGCCGGACATTGCCGGCCGTGGGTTAGCGAATCCGACGGCGTTGATTTTGAGCGCCGTGATGATGCTGCGCTACATTGAGGAAAACGAGGCCGCCGACCGCATTGAAGCGGCGCTATTCGCCGTCCTTGGCGAAGACCAGATCAAAACACCCGATTTGGGTGGGACGGCGACGACGACGGAGTTTACGGAAGCCATCGCCGCCCGCCTGACGGAAGCGACGGCCAACTAGCAGTTTTATTTTGCGCCACCGGTACTCGCTCACCGAACGTAACTGTCCCCCCCGTTAGTGACTGGAAAAGGAGCAGGTTATGTCCTCACTGCGTTACCGATGGAGCGTTGTTGGTTTTGTTCTTGGTTTGTTGACGCTTTTTGGATGGTCGCCACGCCCGGTCGTTTCACACGGCCAGTCGCTAAGAGACGCGGAAGGTGCGGCTGCCCTTCTGAGCATCCAGCTTCCCGCCGCTAATCGCGGCGACGCGCTGTATCGCCCGCCGGCGTTGCCAAGCCTTCGGACGCGCGGCGAGCGGCTGTCGGCCGAAACCTGCGCCAGCGTGGCGTATGAACTGCCACCGTTTACGGCCAAGGGGTTGGTGATTGCGCCGAACCAAATCGGCGCGAATCGGGCGCTCGCGCCGACGTGGATGGAAAACGCCGTCCGACTCGGTGCGACGCGCTCAAAGGCTTCCGGGCGCGAGTTGGTCGCCTACGCGGCCGTGGTTCGGTCACCCAAGGCGGCGGCGCTCCGGTTGCATTTTGAACAGGTTGCCTTACCGCCGGACGCTGAGCTGTACGTCTATGGCGCACACGATAAAGCCGTTTCTGGCCCCTACACGGGAAGGGGGCCATTCGAGAGCGGTGAGTTCTGGTCGGACGTGCTGGCTGGTGATACAGCCGTTGTCGAGTGGCTGACGCCGCCGAATACGCCGCCCAGCTTCCGCGTTACTGAACTGGCTCACATCTGGGACAGCCCGCTGCCGCCGACGGTTTCCGACGGCAGGAAAACGAAAGCTGAAGGCGGGTCGGAAGCCGGCGCGTGCAACCTCGACGCCATGTGCGGCCCCGAACCCGAAAAAGACAGCGTAGCGCGCATCGTTTTTCAGTCCGCACAGGGCGCGTCGGTTTGCACCGGCACGGTGCTCAACACGCGCAATGGCGACTTCGCGCCGTTTTTTCTGACGGCGAACCACTGCGTGGAAACACCGGCTGAGGCGCAGAGTGTCCAGGCGTTTTGGTTTTATCGTTCGATGGCGTGCAACAGCGGCGTCGTGAGCAGTAACTTTTTCCGGTCGCCGACCGGCGCGACGCTGCTGCAAACAAACGAACCAAGCGACCACACGCTGCTGGAAATCCTCGGCGTCATTCCGCGCAACCTGTTCCATGCCGGATGGGACACCAACACGCGCCCCGACGGCACAAACGTCTTCGCGCTGCACCACCCGGCCGGCGGGACGCCAATTGCCAACCCCCAGCTCTCGTTCCTGCGCCGCTCGCTGGGAGTGGTCGCCGGGCAGAACAGCAGCTGCAGCGGCACAGGCTTGCAGGGTGGCTACCGCGTCAACTGGAATCAGGGTGTGACCGAGCCGGGATCGAGCGGGTCGGGCATCTGGTACACGACCAGTCAAGGCAGTTTCCTTATCGGCGTGCTGAGCTGCGGCCCAGCGGCCTGCGACGTCCCGCCAAGCCAGCTGTTTGACAACTACGGCAAGTTTTCCGCCTTTGCGCCCAGCATCAACAACTTTCTCAACGGCGGCTCCGACGACGCTTTTGAACCAAACGACAATCGCGCCGGGGGACGGTTTGTTACATTGCCTGTCAACGCCGGCAACCTCGTCGTCAAGCAGGTTTCTGAAGACTGGTACGCCGTTCAGGCCACAAACGGCGCGCGCATCATGGCGACGGTCAACTTCACGCACAACTTCGGTGACGTTGACATCGAGCTGTATCGCAACCAAGAGCCGAACCCGGTCGCCGCCTCGCGCGGCGTCGGCAACAGCGAGACGATTGACTTCACGAATCCGGGCAACCCGAACGTGTTTTTCCTGCGCGTCTATCTGGCGAACGATACGCGCAACACCTACCAACTGACGCTCAACGTCACCGGCGGGGCTGCGCCGCCACCCGCCGATACTGTCGCTTGCTTCCGCCCGACGGACGGCTTTGTGTATCAGCGGTTCAGTAACACGCCTGGCTTCGCTGACAATAGCTTCTTCTACGGACAGGCGGGTGACCGCCCCATTGCCGGCGACTGGGACGGTGATGGCGTGGATACGGTCGGCATCTTCCGCAATGGCGTGTTTTTCCTCAAAAACAGCAACACGCCTGGCTTCGCCGACCTGTCGTTTGCTTATGGCTCGCCCGGCGACATTCCGCTGGCCGGCGACTGGGACGGCAACGGCGTGGATACCATCGGCGTGTACCGCAACGGGCAGTTTTTCCTACGCAACTCGAACAGCGCCGGCAATCCGGACATTGTGGTGAACTACGGCAACGTGGGCGACGTGCCGATTGTTGGCGACTGGGACGGCAACCGGACGACCACCGTCGGCTGCTTCCGACCATCGAACGGCTTTTGCTACATCCGCAACAGCAACACGTCGGGCTTCGCCGACAGTGACTTCTTCTACGGGCAGGCAGGCGATATTCCTGTGGCGGGTGACTGGACAGGTAAAGGCTTTGACAGCATTGGCATTTACCGCAACGGCGCGTTCTTCCTGCGGAACACCAACAGTGCCGGCTTCGCCGATCTACAGGTCAACTACGGCAATCCTGGCGATATTCCGATTGTCGGTCGCTGGCGACGGTGAGGTATGCGGCTTGAGGCGGAGGTTATTGTCCCGGAGACGGCGCACTGGCAGCGGCTGGATGAATTCGTCCGCGCGCAGCTCGGCGAATGGCCCGTGGCGGCGATTCGCCGAGCGGTCGCCGAAGGGCAAATTCTGGTTAATTCGCGTCCGCGGACAGCCGGCTGGCGCTTGCGGACAGGCGACCGCGTAGCGTGGCGACTGACCGCCGCACGCAGTGTTGCCGTACCGCCGGAGGCGGTGGCGCTCCCAACGCTCTACGAGGATGACTTCATCCTTGCCGTCGCTAAGCCGCCAGGGATGCTGTCGCACCCAACGCCTAAAGAACGGACGGGAACCCTCATCAACGCGCTGCTGGCGCATCCAGCGTTTGGCGGCGGCGACCGCCCGATGCTGTTGCACCGACTTGACCGTGATACGTCGGGCGTCGTTTTGGTCGCCAAAAACGATCGGGCGACACGGGCGTTTGCGCCGCTTTTTCAGGCAGGCGCTGTCACTAAGACGTACTTGGCGCTCGTTATTGGCGCCCCTGAAACGGAAGCCGGTCTGATTGACGCGCCGATTGGCCGCACGCCGTTTCTCTGGCCGCGTTGGCGTGTCCTGCCGGACGGCAAACCGGCGCAGACGCGCTTTACGGTTGAGCAAGCCTTGGTGGGGCTGACGCTGATGCGATTTGAGCCTCTTACTGGGCGCACACACCAGATTCGCATTCATGCCGCGTATTTGGGCTGTCCGCTGGCGGGCGACATGGTTTATGGCCGAAAGGCGAATGAGCAATGCTTCACCGAAGCAGGCAGTCGTCCGTCACGCCACCTGCTGCATGCGGCTGAAATGACCCTGACGCACCCGATAGAGAAGCGAGAAATCACGCTCAGAGCTGACTTACCGCCCGACATGGCGGCGTATCTAACCAGCCGGACAACACGAATCTCATGACGCTGACGCTTACACCGCACGCCTTATCACGCCGTGCCTTTCTGACGACGACTGTCGCCGCTGCAACCAGTGCCGTCCTGCGCGGCGCAGAAGCCAAGCCAATTGCTTTTGCCATTCACGGCGGGGCTGGTGTGATGGAGAAAGGCTCGATGGCGCCTGAACGCGAAGCGCTCTATCGGGCGAAACTGTCCGCCGTTGTGACAGCCGGACATGATGTGCTCAAGCGCGGTGGTTCGGCACTGGACGCCGTTGTCACGGCGATTGTGTTGTTAGAGGATTCGGGCGTCTTTAACGCGGGCAAGGGATCGGTTTTCACCAACGCCGGGACGTGTGAACTTGACGCCTCGATTATGGACGGTGCGACGCGCGCAGCCGGGGCCGTGGCAGGCGTCAAGCGTATCAAAAATCCCATTCGTGCAGCGCGCGCCGTGATGGAACGCTCTCCGCATGTCCTGCTGACGGGCGTCGGCGCGGAAGCGTTCGCCGCCGAGCAGGGACTGACGCTGGTTTCGCCGAAGTACTTCGGGACGGAGGAAGGTCGCCGTGAGTTGGAACGCGCAAAGGCGAGGGAGCGCAGAAAAACGGCGCAGGGCGTCCCCTTGTTGGTTGTGCCGCAATGGAAGTTCGGTACGGTCGGCGCTGTAGCGCTTGATGCCCGGGGCAACCTTGCGGCTGGCACGTCTACTGGCGGGATGACAAACAAGCGGTTTGGGCGCGTTGGCGATTCGCCGATCATCGGCGCGGGCACCTATGCCGACAACGCCACCTGCGCCGTGTCGTGCACGGGACACGGTGAGTACTTCATTCGGTCGGTTGCAGCGTATGACATCGCGGCCCTGATGGCTTACAAGGGATTGTCGCTGGCGGAGGCCGCCGAGGAAGTTGTGATGCGGAAGTTGGTCGCCGCCGGCGGTATGGGTGGTGTCATCGCTGTTGATCGGTTGGGCAACATTGCTATGCCGTTCAACTCGGCGGGGATGTTTCGCGCCTGTATTGATCCTGCTGGGAAGATGTTCGTTGGGATTTACCGTGGGGAGGGCTAACGGCGATGCTCATTCCCCGCATGACCCAAAACCGCTAGGCTGTCGTGGCAAACGCCACTGGGTTTTGGGAAGCCTGATGACCAACGTACACGCCAACGCCAACTACTTGCGCCCGACCTTACGCGACGCCTACGGGCGTGTCATCCGCGACCTACGCATTTCCATTACCGACCGCTGCAACTTCCGCTGTACGTACTGCATGCCGGAGCAGGGCGCAGCGTGGAAGTCCGCCCCGGAGTTGCTGACGGCTGACGAAATTCTTACGCTGGCGCAGGTTTTTGTTAGTCTGGGGATTGAAAAGATTCGCCTCACCGGCGGCGAGGCGCTGCTGCGCAATGACGTGGTGACGTTAGTGCGCGGCTTGGGGCGGCTGCCGGGCGTGGTGGATTTAGCGCTGACAACCAACGGCTACCGGTTTGAAACGTATGCGGCGGCGCTGGCGGAAGCCGGTTTGCGGCGTGTCACCATCAGCTTGGACTCGCTTCGGGACGACACCTTCCAGCGTCTGACACGTGTCCGGGCGTTGGATCGGGCGCTGCGCGCCATTGCGTTGGCGCAGCAGTACAAACTGACGCCGGTGCGCGTCAACTGCGTTCTGATCCGTGGCGTCAATGACGCCGAAATCGAGGCGTTCGCCGAGTTTGCCCGTGCGTGGGGGGTGAGCGTGCGGTTTATCGAGTATATGCCGCTGGACGGTCCTGGCGCGTGGCGGCGCGAGTTGGTCGTGCCGGGGCGCGAGGTGTACGCCCGTGTGCACGCGCGGTATCCGCTGAGGCCGGTTGTAGGTCAAGCGCCGAGTGAAACGGCGCGGCGGTATCGCTTTGCCGACGGCGCGCCGGGTGAAATCGGCATCATTGCGCCGGTGACGGAGCCGTTCTGCGGGGCGTGCAGCCGCTTGCGGCTGACGGCCGACGGGAAACTTCGGACGTGCCTTTTTTCGGTGGTTGAGTATGATTTGCGGGATGCGTTGCGCGCCGGAGCAAGTATGAGTGAGCTTGCCGAGCGGATTGTCGCAGCAGTGGCGCGCAAGGAAGCCGGACATCGCATCAATGAACCAGACTTCACGCCGCCGGGGCGCACGATGTCGTGCATTGGCGGGTGAGCGTCCGTTGTGGGACACGTCAGGATGGATGGGAGCGCCGCCGATGCCGACAAAGCCGACCTCGCCGATTGCCGCCATTTTTCAGGAGCTGGCCAAACAATACCGCGCCGGAGTCTTCACGAAACCGACGACGTTTTATTTTTCGCTGGACGACGAGAAATGGACGGTCACGCTTGACGCGCAAACGTGCCGGGTGACGCAGGGGAAGGCGACGGAACAGGCGGATGTGGTGCTGAAGACTTCGGCCGAGCTTTTTCTGCGCATGTGGCGAGGCGAGTACCAGCCGAGCGCCGGAGATTTTTTCGCCGGACGCATCAAGTCGAATGATCCGGCGGCGCTCAAAAGCTTTATGAAGGCGTTTTCTGGGTGACGGGGATGACGGCGCAGGCAAGCAGTGACTGGAAATGGTGCGTGACGGGTGTCGTTGCGGCCGGTTGGTTGGGATTGGCGTCCGTCGCTGGGTTGGCGCAGGGGTCGGAGCCGGGAACGCGGCCTACGGTTCAGCAGTTGGCGGCACAGCTTGCCAGTCCGGAGACAGAGACGCGCCTGCGCGCTGTGCTCACACTGCGCAAGCTAGGTGCGGCCGCCGCGCCGGCTGCCGCCGAGTTGGTCAAGGCGCTGCGCGACGAAGACCCCCGTGTGGCGGAACAAGCGATGTGGGCGCTTGCGTTTGTGGGTGCGCCGGGGCTGGCGGCGGTACCGACGCTGACGGCGATGGTCCGCGATGTGGACGAACCCAACCGAGTGACGGCGGCGGCGGTGTTGGGTTTGCTGAAGACCGGCGACGCGGAAGCGGTTGCGGCGCTGGTGGAGGCGACGCGCAGCAGCGACAGCGAACTGCGCCGGGCGGCGGCGTTGGCGTTGGGGGCGCTGGGATCGGCAGCGCTGCCGGGTGTAGCGCCGTTGGCGCGCTTGACTGGCGATCCGAACGGCGAGGTGCGTCAGGCGGCGGTGACGGCGCTGGGGCGGTTGGGCGGGTACGCCGCGCCGGCGCTGCCGACGCTGCGCGCATTGGCGACAGGCGATGACGCGGCGCTGCGGGGGCCGGCGGCAGCAGCGGTCAAGCGGATTGAGGGTGAGCTAGCACGGCCAGTTCAGCCAACGCCGTCAGCCTTTGTTTTGACGCCGACACCGGCGGCGGGTCGCGTGGAAGCGTCGCCGGTCGACTCGCCGCCCAAGCCGCTGGAGTCTCCGCTGGTTCAACCGACGCCGGAGCGTGTAGAAGCGGCTTCGGCGACGAACGCCGGAGGCGGTGTCACCGCCGGCGCTCCAACGACGCGGACGGGCGTCGTCATTCTTGCGCAGGACAAGCCTCGCTACACGCCGGAAGCGGCGGCGCAGCGCCTCACAGGGGTTGTCGTCGTCCGGGTGGAGTTTCGCGCCGACGGGCGGATAGGCGAAGTCAAGCTGGTTTCGGGTTTGGGCGGCGGGCTTGATCAGGAAGCGTTGCGGGCGGCGCGGAGCATCAGGTTCACGCCGGCGCAGGAAAGCGGACGTCCCGTTACGACGACGATGGACATCAAATACCGCTTTGTCTGGCAGTAAGTTAGGTAAGGTTGGTGCGACACCAAGGGTTGGTGTGACACCAGGGTATGAAGCCCACCAAACCTGCAGGCTGGCGCACTATGGTGCTACGGATACCGGCGGCGGTTTGGGCTGTCCATCCCAGTTCCCAATCAACGGCACATCCCCCGGTACACCATAGTTCACCCGAATCTCCGGCGGTCCGCTCGTGTTCGAAGTCCGCAACTGAAACTGGATCGTCCCGCCAAGGTTCACCACCACCCCCACCGTCGCAAAGCCCTGCCGCGTCCAGTCCCCGACCACCGCCGCCACGAACGTCCCCGTCGTCGTCAGCGTGAACGTCACGTCCGGCGCCCCGCTCGTGTTGGCGTTCTTCAGCAAAAACTGCCCCGTACTCGGCCGATACAGCCCCAGCCCCGTCACACCGCTCCCGGCCGTCCACCGCCCCGCGACCGGCACGTCGGTGGCCTGCGCCCCTGCAATCACCACCGTCACATCCGGATTCCCCGCCGCCAATGCATTCCGCAGGAAAAACGTCTGCGCGCTCGGTCGGTACACCCCCACCGTCACCGTCCCGTTCCCGTCCCAGTCCCCGGCCAGCGGAATGTCCCCCACGCCCCCAAACGCAAACGACACATCCGCAAAACCGCCCGTGTTGTTGTTGATGAGGAAAAACGTCATCGCCCCGTTCACATTCCGGTAAATCCCCGGCGTGTCAATCCCGTCCCCGTCCCAGTCCCCGGCCAAGGGCACATCGCCCGCCAGACCATAGAAGAAATCTTGGTCGGCGAAATCCGAAATCAGCCGGTTCTTCAAGTACATATACCCGTTCGACGGCCGAAACATCGCCATCGTTGAGCCGATGGGCGCGCCCGTCCCCGCCGACCCGGCTTGGGTGACGGTGACGACCTGTCCGGCGACGAAGAACGTGCCTGTTCGGGGTGTGGCGCGCGGGTTGCGCCCGACGGCGAAGGTCAGCGTCGCGCTGCCGGCTGCGGAAATGGCCAAGCGGCGATTGACATCGCCGAGTTGGCCGACCATGCGGGGCGTGACGACCTGCCCGCTGGCCAACTGGGCCGAAATCAGCTTGATCCACGGCGCGTCAATATTGCGCACCGTCGCTTCCCACGGGCAGTTCGGACTCGTTGTAACGGTGAGCGTCGCGCTCGGCACAACGTCCCCCGGCACATTCAACGTCAGAGGTGTAATGCTGAAGTCACACCCTGTGCCTGCCGCCGCTTGGTTGATGACAAACGTCTGACCAGCAATTGTCAGTGTTCCGCTCCGGGCTGAACCAGTGTTGGCTGAAATCGCATAGCCAACCGTCCCATTCCCGCTTCCGCTTGCACCGAACGTGATGGCTGCCCACGGCATGTTGCTAGTCGCCGTCCATGTACAACCCATGCCGGTTGTCACGCTCACAACGCCGCCGCCGCCGCCCGCCGGGGCGTTCACGGATGTCGGTGCGATGCCAAACGTACATGCGCCACTCTGGTTGATGGTGATGGACTGCCCGGCGACCGTCACCGTCGCCGAACGCGCCACCCCGCCATTGTTTGCCACGGTGAAATCCACCACGGCGCTTCCGCTTCCGCTTGTTACGCTGGCAAGTATCCACGGCGGCAAGCCCGTGATTATCCACGGACACCCTGTGCCCGTCGTAATCGTGAACTGTCCCGTCCCGCCGCCAGCTCCAAAACTCGTCGGCGACGCCGTCGCCGTGTAGCTGCACCCAGCCGCCTGCGTAATCGTGATGGGTTGCCCAGCGACCGTCACCGTCGCCGACCGCGCCGCCCCACTGTTCGCCGCCACCGTAAAGTCCACCACCACGCTCCCGCTCCCACTCGTCTGTGCCGCCGTAATCCACCCAGGCAAGCCCGTAATCGTCCACGGGCACCCCGCGCCCGTTGTAATCGTGAATTGCCCTGTGCCGCCGCCGGCTGCAAAACTCGTCGGCGATGCCGTCGCCGTGTAGTCGCAAGGCGCGGTCGGCAGTTGTGCCTCCAACCGCAGCCCAGCTGTAATCACCCCCTGATTGAACGAAAACTGCGTAAACCGATTCCCGCTCTCTGCCGCCTGCACCCCCACTGTCGCGCTGTTCCCATTCCCAGGACCCGTTTGCGCATACCGATACTCAAACCGGTTTGACCCCTCCCGCAACACCACCGCTACGTGAATCTCCTCATTTGTCCCAAACCGCACCCCGCGCCACTCCACGATCCACTGCCGGTTCGGCGCGGTCCCTGTCACCTGTGTGAAAATCCCCCGCGGCCTGCCGCCCTGCTGCGCCGTCAGGTCAATATCATCCCAGAACACAAACAATGCAGGCGCGCTCCCCGTCCCGGACACCGGCAGCGGCTGATTGTTGAACAAACTCTCCCCTCCACCCACCAACCGCAAAATCCCGTTTGTGTCCGCCGTCAATGTCGCCCCACCGGCGACGTTCGTCTCATACACCGAAAACCCAAACGGCACCGTCAGCGTCACCAGCGCGTCATCCTGCTGACTCCCCGCCACCAACTGTCCCCCTATTGGAATCGTTCCCACGCCTGACGTGAACACGTAATTGCCGCTGAAACTGCCGGCTTGTGTAATCGTGATGGGTTGCCCGGCGACCGTCACCGTCGCCGTCCGCGCCGCCCCGCTATTGGCGGCAACCGTGAAGTTCACCACCGCGCTCCCGCTCCCACTCGTCTGCGCGGCCGTCATCCACCCCGGCAAGCCCGTAATCGTCCACGGACACCCTGCCTGCGTCACAATCGTGAACTGTCCCGTCCCCCCAACCGCCGCAAAGCTCGTCGGCGACGCCGTCGCCGTGTAGCTGCACCCAGCCGCCTGCGTGATGGTGATGACCTGCCCGGCGACCGTCACCGTCGCCGTCCGCGCCGCCCCACTGTTCGCCGCCACTGTGAAGTCCACCACCGCGCCCCCGCTCCCGCTCGTCGGCGCGGCGCTGATCCACCCCGGCAAGCCCGTAATCGCCCACGGACACCCCGCGCTGGTTACAATCGTGAACTGTCCCGTCCCGCCGCCAGCCGCAAAACTCGTCGGCGACGCCGTCGCCGTGTAGCTACATCCACTACCCTGGGTAATGCTAAAGTTCGTATCTGTAATATCGAAAAATGTATTGCCACTTCCCACACCCACCCCATTAGCTGCTTCCACCCTCACCCGCGCTTGCGTTGTCTGGGGTGCACTGGACGGAACGATGACTGTTGCCGTACCGGTGTTGGGGACATTAGCGGCGATCGTTGTGAACGTCGTGCCGCCATCATACGAGAGCTGAATATTGACCAGCGTGCAGTTTACCGGCGACTGATTCGTGCCAGCGACCGACCAACTGACCGTGCGCGTACTGCCCGGCGTCCACGGTGTCGTGATGTTCGTAACCGTGAAGGGGCCAGCACCCCCGGCAACACTGACCACTGTGTCTGCCTGCCTGACCCCACCCCCGCCAGCGCGGTTGTCGCGTGCTGTGACACGAAATCGCATCTGCCGGGTTACCCTTGGCAGATTCTCACCCGTTCGGAAATCTCCTACAAAGTCTGGTGGGACATTGGCGTTGTTGAGAATGAATTGTAGGCTCGGAAAGATGCGCGTTGGTGAGGTGGTTGGTGGAAAAGATCGGAACAAGGGGCGCGTTGTGGTTGAGGGGTCGTTCGGCTGGTCACCGTATGGTGGATTGACAAAGGTGTTTCCGCCCGCGTCAAGTTGCTCCCAGGTGTAAGTGAGTGAGTCGCCGTCGGGATCGCTACCAGCAGCCGTAAGTTGGAAAGGTGTGTTACGTGGGATAGTCAGTGCAGGAACGGTATTGACTGTAGGCGGCGTATTGCCGGTTGCTACAGGATTCACACAAATGCCACCTGTTGTCCCACTTAAGTATGAATCCATTTGGGTAATGCTGCCGGCATGAAAATTTAGGGGCTGATGCCCAGGGTATGGAGCAACATTGTCTGAACCACATGAGCCACCATAGGACATGATGGTTGAGCCACTGCCGACTTCCCAAGCCGTTCCTGGCGAACGCTGATTAGATGTACAAAAACCTAGTGTGCCGTTGAATGTGTGTGTAGCAGCGCACTGGTGTCCCAGTTCATGACAAAATATTGACAAGTCACTTGTATTTGCTGGCGGCCGTGAGCTGCTGACCAAGGTTACCCCGCCGCCCTTGAGAGGTCTGTCAGGCGGGTTGTTGCGGCACACAACACCAATATTGGCTATCCCACCCCCACCAACCCCTAGGACATGACCAATGTCGTAGTTCTCCACGCGAATCTTGTTCTCCAAGTCTTCTCTGACAGCATCCAACGTGCTAATTTCTGTATTGTTTGGGCTGGGATACGGGTCAGTTGCCGGATTGGTATAAATGACGCTTGTGTTGTTGTTGACAAGCACAAAGCGCACCGCTAGGTCACGCTCATAAATTGCATTAGCCCCGTTGAGATAAGTCACAATTGCAGCCAATGCGCCTGCTACTGTACCACCGCCTAAGTTCGGCGCGTTGGTAAACTCCCCCGTTGCCGCAATAGCAATCCTATAGCGTCGTAACTGGCTTCCGAAGTTTACAGTTTCCTGCGAGATATCTTGACTTTCCCGATGCTCGGACTCGGGTGGTAGGATCGGGTTGCAGCGAAACTCTTTGAGGTCTTCCGCTCGAAGGACTTGAACGCGGTACCATTGGCTCTTGGGCGCTTCGGGCAACACGGTATAAGCGCCCTCCGTACCGCCCAGCACTATGGCGTGAAACCCCTGTGGCGTCACATCACACCGCATGGTTTGGGTAGGGTCTTCCACGCCTTGACCGACGTATGTCCGGATTTCAGGAAAACGTGCGGCCAGCTCCGGCTCTAAAATCGGAGATACGGCTACACGGAAACGCGCCATCGTCCCTGAAGGCGTTGGCACTTCCAGGATCACCGGCGACAAAGCGGCGCGGCTGTAGCTTCGTTCAAGCGGTGCCGTTGAGAGGAGGCGTGCCATAGCGTCCAAGTCGAGTTCAAACCGCCGAGCATTGGGATCATTGGGTGTAGCCTCACTTCGCCAATAGCCGACCACTTCCTGGGTCGGGGACCCGCCGCCGGCAGCCATCAGTTGGCGTCCCGCCAAACTCAAAACAGCACAGCCCACAACAACCAACAACATCCAACGCATCCTAGCCATTGCTCACTCCACCTTATCTTGCTGTGGACTACCACTTTCCAAGCCGGCGTGTTCAGGTACGCGCCCGGAGCATCCTTTTGCGCTTCTCTGTCACACAACCAGCGGTTGAGGGTGTCGGGACGCTCCTCAAGTGTTGCTCCAGCCGGCGACAACACCTAGTTGCGCTACCGCATTCGGCGTGGTCAGTGTTTTTATGGGAATTGGTAATATAGTCAGTGCCTTTTGGGTCAAGGTTTTCTTAGAAGTCGCCAACGTTCTTTCGGATATCTCAACCTCAACTTCCAACCAACAAAGACTTGTGCCCTGACTCAACGAATACGCGAACACCCCTTCACTGTCTTTGACAAGCTGTGGCCCTCAGAAGCAGCTCTATAGACTGCACGAAACAATCCAGCCAAAGGCTGTCAAAACGTCAATGAGACTGAAAACTCAGACGGTATCCTAACAGTCCGGAAAACAAGGGAAGGCAAACGGCGCGCTTCCACCGCAAGAAGCCCGCTTCACTTACTGCCATTTCCCAACGACCGGACGGTCGCTCGCCAGCCCGTAGTTGATGGGCGCGGGTAGCGGTCCCGACGCATTGGCGTTGCTCAAAAAGAACTGCGCGCTCTGGCCCGTCACGCGAAACACTCCAATCGTATCGCGGCCGTCGCCGTCCCAATCGCCCGCCAGCGGGATGTCTCCAGCCCCGCCAAACGCCGCCTCGATGTCTGGGAGACCCGGCGAATTACTGTTGCGCAGGAAAAACCGTCCTGCCCGGAAAACCCCGATGGTTTCTACACCGTCCCCGTTCCAGTCGCCGACAACCGGTGCATCACCGACGCCGCCGTACGTGACGACCACATCCGGCGCGCCCGACGTGTTGCTGTTCCTGAGCAAAAACAGCCCGTTGCGGAATAAGCCGACGGTCGCCGTCCCGTCCCCGTCCCAATCGCCCGCCAGCGGGATGTCGCCCGGCTGCGTTCCGGCGATGGCGATAACGGGCAGGTCGGCGAAGCCCGCCGTGTTGCTGTTGCGAAGGAAAAACTGTCCCTGCCGAAAAACGCCGATGGTTTCCACGCCGTCGCCGTTCCAATCGCCAATAACAGGCGCGTCATCCGCCAGCCCGTAGAAAAAGTCTCGGTCGGCAAAGCCCGGCGTATTCGTGAAGCGCAGGTAAAAGAAGCCGTTCGCCGGACGGAACATCCCGACGGTCGTAACTCGGTCGGCGCGCGCTTGATTGACGGCGAAGGACTGTCCGGCAATCGTCAGCGTCCCGCTGCGCGCCGGGCCGGGATTGGCGGCGACCGTGTAGGCGACCGTCCCGTTGCCGACCCCGCTCGCGCCGCTGGTAATCGTCACCCACGGCGCGTTGCTCGTCGCCGTCCACGCGCAGCCCGCGCCGGCCGTTACGCTGACCGTCCCGCTCGCGCCGCCCGCCGGCGCGTTGAACAATGTCGGCGTCAGGCTGAACGTACAACCACCGACGTTGCTGATGGCAAAGTCGGCGTCGGTAATGTCGAAAAAGGCGTCGCCGCCGGTGACGCCCGCGCCGTTGGCCGCCTCAACCTTGAGCCGCGCCCGCACTGTCGTCGGCGCTTCAGGCGGCACGGTAATCGTCGCCGTCCCGGTGTTTGGAATGCCCGCTGCGACCGTGACGAACGTGTTTCCACCGTCGTACGACAGCGCGATGTTGACGGCCGAACAGTTGATGGGCGGCTGATTCGTCCCGGCGACCGCCCAGCTCACCGTCTGTTGACTTCCGGCAGGCCATACTCCGGCGATGTTGTTCACTTGGAAGGGGCCGGCCGTACCGACCACATTGACCGTCAGTTCCGCCTGTGTGACCCCGCCCCCGCCCGCACGGTTGTCGCGGGCCGTGACGCGAAAGCGCATGGTGCGTGTCACGCTCGGCAGGTTTTCACCTGTTTGCAAACCATTCATGACCGGCGGCGGCGCATTCGCGTGGTTGAGGATGTACGGCAAACTCGGAAAGAAGCGCGTCGGCGAGGCCGTCGGCGGATAGTGCCGAAACAGCGGGCGCGTCGTGCTTGGCGGATCATTCGGCTGGTCGCCGTACGGCGGGTTGATGAAATCGCCGGCGGCGTCACACTGCTCCCACGTGTAGGTCAGCGCGTCACCGTCCGCATCGCTTCCCGCCGCCGTCAACTGAAACGGCGTGTTGCGCGGAATCGTCAGCGGCGGGCCGACGCTCACCACGGGCGGCGTATTGCCCGTCGCGGCCAAACTGACGCAATCCGCGCCGCCGCCAGCGGCAAGATACGTCAGCATTTGCCCTAAGCTCCCGGCGTTGAAGCGTAAGTCGAAGTTGGTCACAATGTTGTCAGCTTCACAAACGCCGGGGTACGCCATAATCGTCGAGCCACTGCCGACTTCCCACGCCGTCGCAGGGTTGCGGTTACGGCGGCAGCCGTCGCGCGTCGTACCGTTGAAGGCATGATCCGCCCCGCACTGATGACCCAGTTCGTGGCAGAACACACCTAGATCAAAGGCATTGCCCGCCGGAGCCGTCGCGCTGACCATCGTGACGCCGCCCCCCTTAATCGCGCCCGGGCCGCCGCCGAAGTCGGGCGAATTGCTGCAAACGACGCCGATAAAAGCCCGTCCGCCGATACCGACGCCAAGGACGTGTCCGATGTCGTAGTTGTCCACGCCGATTTTGGCCGGCAGGTCGTTTCGTACGCCGATCATCATCCCAATGCTTTCATTCGGGCTTGGGTAGGGGTCAGTCGCCGGGTCGGTGTAAATGACGTTGGCGTTGTTGGCGACCAGAACGAATCGGACAGCAAGTTCACGCTCGTAAATAGCGTTCGCTGCATTGAGCCACGTCGTCACGGCGGCCAGCCCGCCGACCACCGTACCACCGCCCAGATTGGGCGAGTTGGTAAACTCCGCCGTGGCGGCGATGGCGATGCGGTAGCGCCGAAGCTGGTTTCCAACCGGTATGGCTTCCGCTCCACCGGCCGGGCCGCTTGGCTTCGTCCCAGCCACTGCTGGAAGCGCTTCACATGGAAAACCTCTGGCGAAGTCCGCCGTTCGTGGGGACGCCACGGCGTAGAGCGCCCGCCCCGGCGTCACCGGCAAAACAGTGAAAGCGACATCCGTCCCGCCGAGAACGATCGCATGAAAACCCTGTGGCGTCAGGTCGCAGCGCATGGTCTGAGTTGGATCATCCAGCCCCTGCCCCGCGTAGGTCTTGATGTCTGGGAAACGGACCGCCAGTTCAGGTTCCATCACGGGTGACTCGACAAGGCGAAAACGTGCGAACTTTCCGTCCGGCGTTGGAACCTCAAGGACATGTGTCGAATTCCGGGCGGCGCAGGCGTTTTCCGGTGGAACGCCCGCCAGTCGTCGGCGCAACGCCGCGTCGTCAAGTTCGAAAAAAGTCCCCCCGCGTACACCGGCGCAGGCGGCTTGTTCTCTCGGCGATGGTGTGACGGAACGCCACAGCGGCCGGTCGTCCGACTTTTCCGAGCGCCACGCCAAGCGCAACGGCGTGACCGTCAGCGGGTGGACGCCGGGCGGCGGTGGGATCGTCAGCGTTGCGGCGGATCGAGCTGGCGTCCACTCCCCCACCAGAGCCAGCGTCGTCGCCAAGCCGAAAACCAGCCATCCAATCAGGCTTCTTCCCTTCATAATTGGAGTCGGCTTCCGCATCCTATGACCGGCATAGGTGATGGGCATTGGACAAGCTGACATATGCTCGGCAGAGAGCCGTTACCAGCGGTCAAGGAGCGGCGTCAAAGAGACGGCGCAGGGTAGCTCATGCGCTGCCAAGCCGTGTTACAGCAAAAAACGACCCAAGAACTTCCCAAACAAAAGCAGGCGCAGCACACTGTTTGATGTGCGGCGTCCAACACACTAAACCATTCGCTTCGGGGATAGGGGTAAGAAAAACACTCCTGTTCGCAAAGCGCTTGCCCATGCCGCGCCTGTACTTCGAGCTCTGGTTACTCTACGCTCATCCGTCAAAAAGCAAGCGAGGTTTTGTCTCAAGCGTCTTGAGCGCGAATATCGGGCGGTACGCCGGCGGCCTCCGCCGACCGCGCGTCACTCGGATGGTGCAGGATACGCCGGCGAATAAACCAGCGGGTGAAGAAGTGCACGCTCAGAATGACAACGACCACGCCGACACCCAAGAAAAACCAGCTGGTGTTCTGCTGGATCAGGTTTAGGGCCTCGCCGCCATAGCGCTTACTTAGGTAAGCCAATACACCGTACCGAATGACGCGGCCGATGAACAGCCCAGCCAGAAGCCGCCCTTGGTGAAACTCCAGTAGTCCGGCGCAAATCACAAAAGGCTTGAAAGGGAAAGGAGGCGGCATGACGGCGGCGGCAGCTAGGACGGCCACATCGTACCGCTGAATCAGCGCCTCGATGCGCGCGCGGCGTTCCGGCGAGAGTTGCCGTGCAAGGAGCGTCCGTCCTAGAAAGCGTTGGCGCAGCCGCCGGACGAGCCAGTAAACCGTCCAGCAGCCGAGCGATGAACCACACGCCGCCACCGCCGCCGCCCACCACCACCAGACCACCTTATGCGCACAAATCAGCGCGAGCGTCGCGTCTGGGATCGGCGTTAGTGGGATAATGGCGTCTGCGTAGGCTAGGAGGAACAAGCCGAATAGGCCAAAGCCGGCCAGCCACGCCCCGAAGAGTTGGAGTTTGCCCGGCAGGGCTTTCCAAAACGGTGCGGAGACGCCGGTAAAGGTCATGCAATGCAACTTGGAAACGGTCAAGCCCGGTCGGCGAAGGTGGTCGGGGCGGCAAGATTTGAACTTGCGACCCTTCGCTCCCAAAGCGAATGCTCTACCAGGCTGAGCCACGCCCCGACAACACTAGGTTGGTAATAAACCTTGACGGTCAAAGTCAAGCCGATTGTGAGTGCGCCGTACCCAGCGGGTTTTCCACAACCTGCTGGGGGAAGCAAAAAAACCAGTAGACACGTCCCGTACGGCGCGTTTGAATAGTGGAAAAAGCCACAACACAAGGATGGCAAAGACTGGCGCGGCGACCTGCCGCCTGCGCGGTCTCAATGGCGAAGGCATGGACTGGGTGACGGCTCCTGAAGCGTTCATTGAGCGCTGCATTCTGGCGATTGGCGGCCGTACAGCGCTGTACGGTGCGCGCACCGTCCTGATGCACGTTCGCCGAGCGTATGTTGACCCGCCGGAAACCGTCGAGCTGGAAATTCTCCGCGCTTTTGGTGGGCGCATGCGCCTAACAGAGCGCCATACGCACGGCGAAACCACCGTCACCATCATCAATGGTTTCGCCGGCTGCTTTCTCCACCAAGGACAGGCGTCGCCCCTTTCCGCCCTACAGCTTGAGTCTATCAAGCGTCGGGTTCGGCTATACCCGCGCAACTTTCTGGCGCATGCGGAAGAATATGATTTCGCTGCGCCGGTTCCCGACCGCGACGCCGACGGCGATCCCATCTGGCGGCTTGATGTTACGTCCGAGGAAGTCAGCTATGGCTTCGACGCCGCGCATTTCCAGTGTCGGTTCTTTGACGACCGGCGGATGGGTGAGCGCATCATTTACAGCGACTATGCCGCGACGGATGGTATTCTGACGGCGCGGCGGGAGCAGTGCCTGCGCGCTGGGCAACTCGTTTACGAAGATGCCATCACGTATCTGGTGTTCAATATCCCTTGCGACGACGCCGATTTTCTCATTCCGTGAAGGTTTCAATCGTATGACCTGTCGTTCCTTACGTCCTCCGGCCCTAGTGCGTTGTTCGGCCTACTTGGGGTTGGCGTTCCTGCTAGCCGGTTTGCTGACGACGGCGGACACCCTCGCCGCCCAGCGCAGAAGAACGCCGCGCCGCCAGCCGCCTCAGCCGGTGAGTCCTATGGTCGGCAAGGACATCCGCATTACGCGCACCGACGGTCTGGAAATTGTCGGCAAGCTGGTCAAGCTTGATTTGCAGGCTGTGACCTATCTCAACGCGGGTGGGGAGCAGGCGACCATTGCGCTGGAAAACGTCGCCGTTCTGATGTTTGGTGAACCCATCAGGCGGATTGACGCGCGCTTCATCAACGACGCCCGGCAGGCGGTGGACGCCCTTGGGCGCGTCAACACGCTGGTCAACGGTAATCCGACCTTCAGCCAGTATGACGGACTGGTGGTGGACGCGCGGGTGGCGGTCGAGACGTTTCTGAACAAATACAACGACTATCAAGATCAGTCGGATTTTTTTGACGGCATCCGCGCCGTACTGCGCAGTTACGAGTTGGTGCGTCCGTTGTGGATGACGATGCAGGGGGCGGACCGGCGCATCTCGCTGACGGAGTCCGCGCCGGAGTTGGCGGCGATTCTGCGGATGTACCCTGATTTGCGCACAACCGAATACAACCAGAACGGCCGCTACCCGACGGACAAGGTCATCGCGTACGTGTGGAATCGGACGGCGCAGCGGTTGCGGCAGGTGCGCGCCCAACTCGACCAACTGGCGACGAAAGCAATGTAGCGTCAGGCTGTCAGACGGAGCGGGCCATGGCTGAACAACTGGTCGGCGGACGCTATCGGCTGGTTCGGGAACTTGGCGCCGGCGGGTACGCGGTGGTCTATGAAGCCGAAGACACGGCCGCCGACGCCGCGCGGCGGCGCGTCGTCGTCAAGGTCCTGAACCGGCTGGACGAAGCGACGCGGAAAAAATTTCGGGAAGAACAACAGGCGCTGTTGCGGCTAAGTGCGGAAGGGCATCCGGGCCTGTGTCCGATACACGATGTGGGCGTGTTGGAGGATGGTCGGCCGTACTTGGTCATGGGCTACGTGGAAGGCGAATCGCTCGCGGCGCGGCTCAAGCGCGGGTTGCCGCCGCTGACCGAGGCGGCCGCCGTCTTGGAACAACTGGGCGCGACGCTGAGCGTGGCTCACGCGCGCGGCGTCATTCACCGGGACATCAAGCCGGACAACCTGCTGCTGACAAAGGAAGAGTCCGGCGACCTGCGGGTGACGGTGGTGGACTTCGGCATTGCGCATGTCGGCGAAGCCGGAGAAAGCCGCGGGCTGACGCAGTATTTCGACGGCACGCTGCGGTACGTCGCCCCCGAACAGTTGGAGCGGCGGGAGGTCGTCACGGCGGCCTGCGACGTGTACGGGATGGCGGTGACGGCGTACGAGCTGTTGACGGGGCGGTGTCCGTTTGAGCTGACCGATGAGCGCAGCTTGAGCAGCGGGGCGTTGCTCACCGAGCGGAAGGGGGGACCGGCACGGCCGGCGTCGGCGTACCGAGCCGAATTGTCGCACGGCGTGGATCAGTTGTTGCTCAAAGGGCTCCGGTACGAGCCGGAAGCGCGGCCGGCGTCCGCCGAAGCGTACGGGCGGGAACTCGGAGCGGCGATCCGCGCCTGCGCGGCGGGGTCAAAGACGGCCCCGGTCGCGCCGGCGGTGGATAAGGACAAGACTGCGCCAGCCGTGGTCGGCGGCGGCGACCCAACCCAACCGGCTTTTCTCCCTGACGCCGGCGCCGGGGCGGAGCGATTGTCGCCGGAGGAAAAACGAGCGCGGCGGAACTTGATGATAGGCGCGGCGGCCGTGCTCCTGTGTGGCGCAACGTGCGGACTGATCTACTGGATGGCCATGTGGACAACGCCCCCGCCACCTAGAAAGAAAACACCGAACCCACCGCCAGAGCAGTTGGCCCCGGAGCAGTTAGCCTATGCGCTGTTGTGCGACGGCGAGCCGGGCGGGCGCTGCCGCGAGCCGTACGAGTTGCGTACGGGAAGCGTGTTTCGCCTGCGCCTGACGCCCCGGCGGGACGGGTATCTGTGGGTGTTTGACGAGGGACTGGACGAGCGCGGGCGGACACAGTTTTTTCTGCTGTTTCCGACGCCGAGCGTCAACGGCGGGCAGGCGCGGGCGACGGCCGGAACGGCGGTGGAAACCGCGCCGATTGCGCTGACCGGGGTGCAGCCGCGCGGGAAGCCGGGCGAGCAACGGTCGCACGAGGAGCGACTGTATGTGGTGTGGACGACCCGGCAGGAAGACACCGTAGTTGCGGCATGGCGCGGCGCGCTGGCGAATCGGTACGTCGTGCCGCAGGCGGCGGCGACCAAGCTGCGCGAGTTTTTGGAACGCCATGCGGGGGTGACGCAAACGGAGCAGCGCGGCGACGAGACGGTGGCGCGCGCGCCGGAGCAGGAGAAGCTGGTTCACCAGTTGCGCATAACGCATCGGCCGTGAGAAGCGCGCTTGGAGTAAGCGCGGGCGGCGCGCATTGCCCCCTCCGATTCAAGCTTCCGGGGGCAACCCCAACTGCGCGCGCAGGCGTGTCAGTTCTTCCAGCAAAGCTTCCTTGGCTCGCCGTTCCGCTTCGGCGCGGGCTTCGGCTTCGAGCTTGGCTTGGCGCTCGGCTTCGGCGCGGGCTTCGGCTTCGAGCTTGGCTTGGCGCTCGGCTTCCGCCCGCGCCTCCGCCGCCTCCCTCGCCGCCTGCTCCGCCAACAGCCGCTCCAGCTCCGCCCGCTGCAAATCCTCCGCAAACACCCCCGCCAACACCTCGCTCACCGGCAACCGACACCCGCCCAACGCCTCCAACTCCACCTCCTCGCCCTCTTGATAGGTTTTCTCCTCCACGTACCGCCCCGTCACTACATCCGGTCGCCCGTACACCACCATGCACCGCCGCCGCCGATCCACCACCACGTACACCTCCACCCCGCGCCGCGCATACGCCTCACGCTTCTTCCCATAGTCGTCCCGCCGGCTCTCGCTCGCCACCTCCACCGCCAACACCACCGGCACGCCTACCCGCACCACCCCGGCTTCCTCCTCATCCGCCCCC
>JANWUV010000018.1 GCA_025057975.1 Chloracidobacterium sp. | reverse complement strand
GGTTGGGGGCGCTGGGGTGGTACGAGAAGAACAGCGGTGGGCGGACGAACCCTGTGAAGCGGCTGCGTGGGAACGGGTGGGGATTGTACGACATGCATGGGAACGTGTGGGAGTGGTGCGAGGATTGGTATGGGAGGGACTACTACCGGATCAGCCCTGTGGAAGATCCGCGAGGTCCGGGGAGCGGGTCGGTGCGGGTCCTGCGCGGCGGGGCGTGGAGCGACTACGCCAGCCTCTGCCGCGCCGCCTCCCGCTACTTCGGCGCGCCCTCGGACTGGTACAGCCCCCTCGGTTTGCGCGTGGCGGTCGGCGCGCCGTAAACCCCGTGTGATTACCCTTGAGCCTTTTCCCTTGAGCCGCGCGCTTCGCGCGCGGCGAAATTTTTGCCCATTTGAAGTCTTAGGGTTTTGCGTTGGGAGCAAGGAGGTTTGGATGAGAACGAAGGGACAACGTGGCGTGGTGGGTGCAGGGTCGGCAGCGGTGGGGCTGTCGGTGGTGGAGAAGGTGTATGCGTTGGTGAAGTGGTATGTGCCGGTGTTGAACCGGCTGCCGCGCGATCACAAGTACGGGCTGGGGGAACGGCTCATCAACGAGCTGTATGGGATGCTGGAGGACTTGGTGCGGGCGCAGTATCGGCGGTCGAAGGCGGAGGTGCTGGAGCAGGTCAACGCGCGATTGCAGGTGGCGCGCTACCAGACGCGGCTGCTGCTGGAGTTTGAGCTGATTGACTTGCGGCGGTATGCGTACGTGGCGCGGCTGATGGACGAGATTGGGGCGGAAGTGGGCGGTTGGCGGAAGCAGCAGGCGGCGCGCGCAGCGGCGGAAGCGACGGCGACGGAAGGGGGCGGCGAGGGGGATGAAACGGCGGGGCGGACTGTTTGAGCGGATAGTCGCGTTTGAGAATCTGTGGCTGGCGGCGCGGCGGGCGCAGCGGGGGAAGCGGTTTCGGTCGGAGACGGCGGCGTTCAACTTTGAGTTGGAAACGATGCTGTTGGGGTTGGAGCGGGCGTTGCGGGAGGAGACGTGGCGGCCGGGCGCGTATCGGTCGTTTTGGATTGATGAGCCGAAGGCGCGGCTGATTTCGGCGGCGCCGTACCGGGATCGAGTGGTTCACCATGCGGTGTGTCAGGTGATCGAGCCGATTTTTGAGCGAAGCTTTATTCGGGACAGCTACGCGAACCGGCTGGGGTATGGGACGCACCGGGCGCTGAAGCGGTTTACGCAGTTTGCGCGGCGGAGTCGGTACGTGTTGCAGTGCGACATTCGGCAGTATTTTCCGAGCATTGACCACGAGATTTTGAAGGAGCTGCTGCGACGGAAGCTGAAGTGCGCGCCGACGCTGCGCCTGCTGGAACGGATCATAGACGGGAGCAACGAGCAGGGCGGGGAGGCGGTGTATTTTCCGGGGGATGATTTGTTTACGCCGTGGGAGCGGCGGCGTGGGCTGCCGATTGGGAATCTGACAAGCCAGTTGTTCGCCAACGTGTACTTGAACGGGTTTGACCACTTCGTGAAGGAACGGTTGCGGTGGCGGCGGTATGTGCGGTACGTGGATGACTTTGCGCTGTTTGGGGACGACCGTGGGGCGTTGGCGGCGGCGCGGGAAGCGATTGAGGCGCACTTGGCGACGCTGCGGCTGCGGATTCATCCGGTGAAGAGTCAGTTGTTCGAGACGCGCTTGGGGGCGAGTTTTGTGGGGTTTCGGGTTTTGCCCGACCGGATTCGGGTGCGGTCAAGCGCGTTGGCGCGGATGCGGCGGCGGATGCGGCAGTGGCAGGCGTGGTATCGGCGCGGGTGGGTGACGTGGGAGCAGGCGGCGGCGGCGTTGCAGAGCTGGAACGCGCATCTTGGGCATGGGGACACGTGGCGGTTGCGGACGCGGATGTTTGAGCGGTTGGTGTTTCAGCGGGCGAGCGAGGCGTGAGGCGTGTTCCCAAGTGGGCCGCGCCGGCGGTTCGGTCGGGAGACGCTACTAGGTCGGCGCGGTCCGGTTGATTTTTGGATGCCCCGGATGAGGGGGCGTCGCGGGACGGCGCTCTGGACTGCTCTCGTGGGCGCGCGCCGCAATCCCTTGCGGCGCTTCCACCAAGGGGAGAGGCCTGAGGAAGGCGCGCCGACCGCCACGCGCAAACCGAGGTTGTTGTTCCGGTTCGTTGGCGTGTTGTCGTTGCGGTTGGCGGCGCGGCAGTTGTTGGCGTTGTTGTTCCACGCCCCGCCGCGCAGGAAGAGGCGAGCGCCGCCCGGAGGGGGTATAGCAAAGGCGCGCGCCGATGGGAATAGGTTCCGGGCGGACGGGATGGCGTTGGGCTGAAAAGCGCGGCGCTGCGTTGGGTACGATTCGGGTACAAATGAACGTCCTAAAAAGGTTGACACGGAGGAAACGCCATGCGTGTGTTCAGGATAGTTTGGTTGGCGGCGGCGTTGTTGTGGCTGGCGGCCGGTTCGGCGCGGGCCGACATCCGCCCTTTGGGGCCGAATCTGTTTGTGGCGGGCGTGCCGAGTGGGGCGTTTGAGTTTTACGCCGCGCCGGAACAAGACGGTCGCCAACGGCAGGCGAACTGGTGCTGGGCGGCCTGTATCCAGATGACGCTCAACTATCACGGCTTATATGTGACGCAAGAGCAGATTGTGGCGCGTGTCTTTGGCGGGTTGGTGGACGCGCCGGCCGGGCCGCACGAGATTCTGGCGGCGTTGTCGGGGTGGGCGCCGGATCGGCGCGGGTCATTTTCGGCGGTTTACGCCGATCCGTACGTGTGGCACGGGGCGCAAATCATTCAGGATTTGGCGTATCGGTGGCCGCTGATTGTGGGGTTGGCGCGGCCGGGGGCGATTGGACACGCCTATGTGCTGACGGCGGTAGTGTACTCGGTCGGGCCGTACGGCGAGCCGATACTGCACAGGGTGGTGTTGCGGGACCCGTGGCCGGGGAGTCCGAGTCGGGTGGAGATGTCGTGGCAGGAGTTTCAGGCGCGGGTGCAGTTTGCGGCGCGGGTGTACGTGCGGCGTTTGTGAGAGTTGGTATGAATGGATGTCGGCGCATCTGACACGCCGGCATAAGGAGGGACGAAGATGAAAGCGGCTGGTGGTGTTGTTTGCGCATCAGCGTTGTGCGCCGGATTTCTGGCGCTGATTGGTGGGGTGTCTTGTGGCGGTTCGCCGCCGAGGGCTGGGCAGGGCGGCGACGGCAAAGGCCCACGAGTCATGACGCCGCCACCGGTGGATGAAACGGCGGTGAGCGAACGGCGGGTGGCGCTCGTGGTGGGGAATGCAAACTACGTGGTAGGGCGCTTGAAAAATCCGATCAATGACGCGCGCGCGATGGCTGATGCGCTGCGGGCGTCGGGGTTTGAGGTGGAAATGACGACAGACGCTGATTTGTCGTCCATGCAAGCGGTGTTGCAGTCGTTTGGGAGGAGGTTGAGCGAGAGAAGAGGCAGCGTCGGACTGTTTTATTACTCGGGGCATGGGGGGCAGGTGGATGGGCGCAGTTACATGATCCCGATTGGGGCCGAGGGAAAGGTGCAGCGGCCGGCGGATATTGAGTTGTACTGTTTGGATGTGGACAAGGTGCTGAAGCAGATGGAGAGCGCGAGTGGGGGGGGTGAAAATCGTGATATTGGATGCGTGTCGGAACAGCCCCTTTCGTGGTTTCAGCCGAGACGCAGTTTCCGGGCTGGCGGAGATCAGAGCGCCGCACGGGACGCTGATTGCGTACGCGACGGCGCCCGGGCAAACGGCAAGCGATGGAGACGGAGAGAACTCGCCGTATGTAGAGGCATTGCTGAGAGCAATGCGGCAGCCCGGGTGGGATGTGGAGCGAGTATTCAAGGCGGTGCGGGCGGAGGTGAGGCGCAAGACGCAAGGGAAGCAAGTGCCGTGGGAGTCCACATCGTTGGAGGGGGAGTTTTATTTTTGCCGGACGAACAGCGCGCCCGTGCAAACGGAACCCGGCGGGGTTGGTGTAGAAGTGGGTGCGAGCGTGCCGGTGGGCGGGCGCGCGGGGGAGGTGTGGGCGAGTCCGGCAGGGATACGGTTGGTGTGGATACCACCGGGGGAGTTTGAGATGGGGGAGGATCCTGAAGAGGATCTTGAAGCGGACATTGACGAGGACATCCCTTACGAGGATGACGAGTGTGCAGAGAGCGGCGATGAATATTGTGAGGGTCCGGTGCATCGGGTGCGGATCACACGGGGCCTTTGGCTTGGGGAGACGGAAGTGACACAGGCGCAGTGGGCGGCGGTAATGGGGAATAATCCGAGTCATTTCGAGGGTTGTCCCGAGTGTCCAGTGGAGCAGGTGAGTTGGGAGGATTGTCGTGTGTTTGTGAGGAAGCTGAATGAGCGGTATCGGCTGGGCGGCGGGCTAGTGTGGCGGCTGCCGTATGAGGCGGAGTGGGAGTATGCGTGTCGAGCTGGGACGCAGGGCTATTATTACGGCGGGAACGGCGAGTCGCGGTTGGAAAGAGTTGGTTGGTATGACAAGAACAGCGGCGAGCAAACCAGACCGGTGAGGCGGCTGCGGGCGAACGGGTGGGGATTGTACGACATGCATGGGAACGTGTGGGAGTGGTGCGAGGATTGGTACAAGTGGGACTACTATCGGATCAGTCCTGTGGAGGATCCGCGCGGACCCGGAAGCGGGAAGTGTCGTGTCCTGCGCGGCGGGGCGTGGGACGACGACGCCAACAGCTGCCGCGCCGCCTCCCGCGCCGTCAGCACGCCCGCGTACCGGAACTACTCCCTCGGTTTGCGCGTGGCGGTCGGCGCGCCGTAAACCCCCGTGTGATTACCCTTGAGACTTTTCCCTTGAGCCGCGCGCTTTAGCGCACGGCGAAATTTTTGCTCATTGTTTGCTGTGGGTTTTCGGGGGCGTCGTGGAGGCTAGGCGATGAATGGCGAGGCTGTGTTCAGGCGGGGCGATGCGCCGCTGATGACGCGGCAAGGATGAAGCAGGAATCGGTTGGGGGCGGCGTCAAGCGTTTGGCGTGCGGCGGCTGGACGCCGCTTTGTGGCGTGGCGGCTCGACGCCACGCGCCACGCCGGAAGGGGTGGCGATGCCCTTTGTCAGTGGTCACTCAGGCTTCCAGCGCGCGACGCGGCGCGATGACGCTTTTTCAAACAAGTTCACGTGTTAGGGCGACTTTCTCTTGGCGCTCACTCATTGGCGGCGCGCGCCGCCGGCGTTACGCTTCCGGCGGCGACCCCAACTGCGCGCGCAGGCGGGTCAGCTCTTCCAGCAGGGCTTCTTTCGCTTGCCGCTCCGCTTCCCGCGCCGCGCGTTCCGCCTCGGCGCGGGCTTCGGCTTCGAGCTTGGCTCGCCGCTCGGCTTCCGCCCGCGCCTCCGCTTCCTTCAACTGCGCCTCCGCCGCCTCCCTCGCCGCCCGCTCCGCCAACAGCCGCTCGATGTCTTCCTGCAACAAATCCTCCCCAAACGCCCCGCCCAACACCTCACTCACCGCCAACACGCACCCGTCCAACTCACCCAACACCACCGCCTCTCCCTCCCGATACGTCACCTCCTGCTGATACCGCCCCGTCGCCTCCTCCGGCTCCCGGCACACCACCAGACACCGCCGCCGCCAATCCACCACCACATACACCGGTACTCCGCGCCGCGCATACTCCGCCCGCTTCTTCCCGTAGTCGTCCTGCCAGTTCTCGCTCGCCACCTCCACCACCAACACCACCGGCACGCCCAGCCGCACCACCCCGGCTTCTTCCTCACCCTCCTTCACCACCGCGTCCTCCCGCCGACACACCACCAAGTCGGGAATCCGCGCCAGGTACTCGTCAATCTGCAACCCCAGCTGCGTCACCGCGTACGGCAGTCGCCGCTCGCTGATCCAGCGCATCAGGCGCACGGCCAGACTCAAAACAATCCACTGGTGGCGTTTGTTCGGTTGGGGCATCTCGACGGGGACACCATCCACGAGTTCATAGCGTACGCCGGGTTCGCCGTAGTCTAAGAACTCTTCGAAGGTCATCAAGCGGGGCGGCGTGGCGGTCAACGGTGTGGACATCGCTTGTGTACCTCCAAGGTCGGTGTTGGGTCTGCGCCACGGGCGGCGGCGCGCGCCTGCGGGACAAGAACATATCACAGGTAGGAGTACAGGCAGGTTGTGACGGGCGCTATGTGTCGTTCCGCTCCCGTGAGCGGTTTCCGCGCCATAGAGTGATGACACGGTTCAGCCGGGGGACGCTCCGCCGACGCAGCGACCGCTCTACTCGGCGCGATTCAGATCACGGAGTCTGGCTTTGAGGCGTTCGAGTTCCTGCAAGGCGGCTTCTTTGGCTCGCCGCTCGGCTTCCCGTACGGCGCGCTCAGATTCCACGCGCGCCTCCGCTTCCTTCAACCGTGCCTCCAACGCCAACTTCGCCGCCTGCTCCGCCAACAACCGCTCCAGCTCCTCACGCCGCAAATCCTCCGCAAACACCCCAGCCAACACCTCCCGCACCGGCAACCAACACCCGCCCAGCGCCTCCAACTCTACCACCTCGCCCTCTGGATAGGTTTTCTCCTTCACGTACCGCCCCGTCGCCGCCGGATTGCCGGCCCGCGCTGTGCGTTGACACAGTCAACAAGAAAACACCGACTAGAAAGCATTAAGAGAAACAAACCCTGTTGATGACAGACATAAGAAAGCAGGACGCGGATTCTGGCGGGTGTGGCCGGCAGTCTGATGTGTGTTGTCGTGTGTACGCTGCCTCTGTTGGCGAGCAGCAAAGACGTCCGGTGACGCCACGGCCGGGTAGTGAACGAGCGAAACCAGCGCCGCCCAAAGCACCCGCGCCAGGGACGGTGCGGAAGGTCGCCTACGGCATCGAGGTGGTCTATATCCCCGCCAGCGCGTTTTGCATGGGGGCGTCGGTGGAGGAGGTCGGTTGAGGTAATGACGTTTTGGCTGGAGAAGTACGAAGTGACACAGGCGCAGTGGGAGACGGTGATGAGGAACAATCCGAGCGTCGAAAGGATTGCCCAGCATGCCCTGTGGATTTAAGTTGAGAGGATTGTTAGGCTTTCTGACGCAGCTGAATGTGCAGGGCGGGCAGAGGAAGGCTTGGTGTGTCGGCTGCCGACGGAGGCGGAGTAGGAAGAGGTTGGGGGTTGGCGTGTGAGTCCACGCTATGAATAGCGTGGGTTCAGGCGGTGAATTGCGCCGCTGATGATGCAGCGCGTCAACAAGCAAGTCTTTTACGCGGCAGCGAGTGCGGCAAGCGACAGCCTGTAAGCCAGTAAAGCTGGTGCTATGGCGCTGCACTTCCTCGAAATCTCGAAAATTTTAGTTACTGCCCGGAAAAATCCGGTACGCTTTTCTCTTTTTACAGTAATGTAACATCACCGTGTCATACCCTCTCAGAAAAACAGCCTAACTGAAAAGTAAGCTAAAGCCGCATTTTCGTCGCGGTGTGTAACCGAAACTGGTGGTAAAGATGAGCATTATGAGGTTTTGGGGAAGCCTTGTGCGCCGTCGCTTGGCTTGGGTGGTGGTTTGTTTGGGTCTTCTGTCGCTGGCAGCGCTGGCCGTTCCTCGCCCGCCGCAGGACCGCATCATGACCGACAGCGAGATCGTCGCCGCGTTACGCGCCCTGCGCAGCGAGATGCTCGATTTGTTGTCTCAGGTCGCCGGCAAGGGGGCAGCGATGACTCGCCCCAGTCGGCGGACTATGGATTTTGAGCTGTACCGAAGCACGTATGAGTCTTACAGCGCCAAGATTGAGGACTGTTACCGGCGTCTGGCTGGTTGCTACGAGCAGATCAACCGCATCTACCGCACCAATCCAAACACGCCGCTCTACAAACAGATGGTGCAGACTTACCTTGACACTAAGGGCGTGTTTGACAATCTCAAATCCACCTTTAGCACGCTAGAGCCGCCGGAGCAGACCATCACCGAAGCTGTGGTCTCAAACGATCACCGGCTCAACGAGCGCGTTTCCACATCTGTCCGTACGGCGGCTATTCCGCCGGCGCCTGCTCAGGCGGCTAAGGAAATCATTGAGTCCGATGACTCGCGCTTTATCGGCACGTTTGACGCCGTTGAAATGTTTTTGCTCGTGCGCGGCGACAGCGCCTGTTATGTGCTGTTTGGTTGGAAGGAAGTAGTGGATGACGAAAACGGCAGATCAACTGAGGAGTACCACTTGTCCGTCGTGCGTTCCGAAATGTTTCCCTTCACCCCGACGGTGCGTGCCATGACGCCGGAGCAACACCTAGAAAACGCTCTCAAGCTCAAAATCGCCATGGTTGAGGCTCAAGGTGACACCCTGACCGACCTCAAGCAGTTCTTTGCCCGCGCCAAATCCTACTCACGAACAAACTAGGGTGTTTCTACATCAGTATGAGGTTGTGCTGTTTGCGCCAGCGCCCCGATGAAGCGTCCTTAGAGAGCGGCGTCAGGCGTTTTTGATATGCGGCGGAACGCCGCCGCAATGCCAAACAGTACACCACGCTGCTTACTTGGAAAGGCGCTTGCCATTCCTGGTGGGGCTTGCGCGCTCCCACCCGTGACGTTCGCTGAGCGTGCAGCGGCTCGGTATGGCTTTCCCAACCGGAAAAGATGACCGCCACCGCCAGTTTCGTACGTTGGAAAACATGCCTATCCAGCTTAATCCTGCTTAGCTGCCAAAAGATAAAGTGATGACTACGTAAACATCTAGGGTGTTGACGGGTTTTTACGGTTTTGTTTGACTGGGGCCAAACCTGCTGCAGTTGAGGGGCGGTTACCGGTTGCACGCAAGAACCCTCATGAAAGGAGCGAGACAATGCGTAACCAGTCGTTGGGGCGTTGGTTGACTAGGTGGGGGATAGCCTCCATGATGGTCATTGGGTGGGTGTCCGTTGTCGTTGGCCCAGTCTGGAGCGCCCCTGCCATGCAGGGACAGGTGATGAGCGACACTGAAATTGTCGCCGGCCTGAAATCGCTGCGCAGCGAGATGTTTGATTTGCTAGCCCAAGTCGCCGGCAAGGGGGCGGCGACGGGACGCCCCAACCGCCGGACAATGGACTACGAAAGCTATCGGCGGACGTTTGAGGCCTACAGTAGCAAAATTGAGGACTGCTATCGGCGACTGTCAGCGTACTACGCGCAGATTGACCGCGTCTATCGGACGAATCCAAACTCGCCGCTGTACAAAGCAATGACGCAGGCGTATCTTGACGCCAAGGTTGTCTTTGACAACCTCAAGTCCACCTTCAACACAATTGAAGCGCCCGATACGCTGCGTACGGAAGCCGTTGCTATCGCCGACCGGCGTCTCAACGAGCGGATTGCGACCTCAGCCCGTACGGCGACGCTCCCACCGGCCCCGGCGGAAGCCGCCAAAGACATTATCGAGTCCGACGACTCCCGGTTTATCGGCAACTTTGACTCAGTGGAGATGTTCCTACTCGTCAAGGGTGACATGGCGTGCTATGTGATGTTTGGTTGGAAGGAGGTCGTCACAGATGACAGCGGCAAGGCCAGTGAGCAGTTCCACCTGTCCGTTGTACGCTCGGAGCTGTTTCCCTACACGCCAGCGGTGCGCGCCCTGACGCCAAATGAGCATTTGGAAAACGCTCTCAAGCTCAAGATTGCGGCCGTTGAGGCCGAGGGGGAAATGCTCAGCAACCTCAGCGAGTTCTTTGCACGGGCGAAATCCTACAGCCGCGTGAATTGACGCACCGCGTTACAGGCGGGCGTCAACGTAGCACGGGGAAGCTTCCGAGTTGGAGGCTTCCCCGTCTCGTTTTTTGACGCGCTTCGCATGGTGCGTTAGTTTCTAGCGAAAAGCTATTTACAAAACGTTGCTTTCGTGTTTCACTGTCAGCCCGCGCTGAGATTACAGCTAGCGTAGCTGTTTTTCCAAGCTTCAGGGGTATGTTTTTCCAGCCCGTACGCCCTTGTGGCGCGTTATCGCTTGAGGTTGCCATCATGACGCACGACATCAAGCCCTTCGACGCCCAGCAACGGCTTAGTTTTGCGAGGCTCAGCTGGTGGTGGAAAGTAAGACCGTTTCTTGTCCTGTTGGTCGCGGTGGCGTGTGCTGGCTTCCCACCGGCCGTACAGGCGCAAGCCCCGGTCGTCATGGCGGAGGCAGACCTGTTGGCGGCTCTGCGCAGCTTTAGGGCGGAAGCTGAAGACCTACAAAAGCAGCTTGCCGCCTCGCCACTAGGCCAGCAGGTGAGTCGGCGAGTGGTGCGCTATGAAGAGTATAGTGCGCTGCACACAAGTTGGAGCAACCGCCTGCAAGAACGGTATGGCGTTCTCAACGGGTATTACGAACAGGTCAACCGCATTTACCGGGCGAACCCGAACTCCAAGCTATACCTCGACATACGGAAGGCGTACGTGGACGCCAAGGCCGCTTTTGACGCGCTTAGCGCCGCTTTCGCCCAGTGCGCTAAACCGGAAGACACCCGTACGCCGACCGTTGTCGTGTCTGACGGGCGGCTCAGTACGCATCTGACGAAAGCCATCACGACCGTCAAGACGGAGACAACCCCAACGGTGGATATTGGTCGGGCGGATGAACTGCGCTACATCGGTAAGTTCGACGCCGTTGAGCTGTACCTGTTGGTGCACGCGACGACCGCCTGCTATGTGATGTACGGCTTGCACGAGCGCAAAACCGATGACGCCGGGCAAGTCGTGGATGAAATTGACTCGCGGGTGATTTTCTCCCGTCCCTTCCACGTCAGCGTAGTGCAAAACTTCACACCGCAGGATCACCTCGATCACGTGCTCAAGCTTGACCTGACGCCGGTGCAGGCGCAGGTGGACACGTGGCGCTTTATCACCGAATCGCTGGCACGAGCGAAGAGTTACGCACGCGGCGATTGAGAGCGCCGGACACAAACAGCGACAGCCGCCGCACCGTCGCCTTCCGGCTCTTGTGAGGCTTTGTCCAGTCAAGTAGGCTTTTCGGCTTCCAGCCTAGGTTGAGCGGCTGCTGAGTCTATTCGTCCTCGGCGTTTGTTTCGTTGACAACCTCTCGTCCAAGTTTCATCGCCACAATCGGCGCATCTCCGATTGTGGAACGCCTCGCGTCGGCTCTGCGCGACGCTGGTTTCCAAGTAGAAGCCCTGACATTGACCCGGCCGGTTGACTGGTCGGCAGTGGATGCCGTGCTTGTAGATAGCCACACAGCGGCCGGCGACCCGTCCGCTGCTTGGTGGCGCATGGCATGCGAGCGTCGGATTCCGGTCATCGTTTGCGCGGAGCAGCTCTCAGAAACGCATGTGGCGGTTTGGCTGAGAGCCGGCGCGTGGGATTGTCTGGATGTCCGGACGCCCCCGACGCTGGTCGTTCGGCGGCTGCAACAGGCGATGTCGCTGAAGCGTCAGGCGTTTGAACAGGCTGTTCAGGCGGCGTTCGTTCGTGGGCTGGCTGTATCGTCGCCGGCGCGGCTGGCGGTGATGGAAAGCGTCGGTGAGCGCTTTGTCTTTCGAATGATCAACCAAACCTTTGCCGCCGATTTTGGGCGGCCGCCGGAGCAACTCGTCGGCGTCCCGCTGGATGCGTTGGGCTTGACGGAAGCGCAGGCGGCCGATTTATCGGTTTGGCAGCGCTGGTGCCGCGAGACGCTCCGCCTTGGGCGCGGAGTGTCGTTCGTCCACCAGTCGTTGCAGTCGTCCCGATGGTTTGCGGCGGCGTTTGAGCCGCTGCGTCGGCATGGCCTCGCGGCGGATGCCGTCTCGATGTACATCGAGGACATTAGCGATCAACAGACGGCAAAACTGCGTTCGGTGGAAAGCGAGGAGCGCTTCTACCGTGTTTTTCAGGTGATTCCCATCGCCACTTCGATTCAGAGGATACCGGATGGACGCTGTCTCGATGTCAATGCGGCGTTTACCAAAATGTTCGGCTATACGCGCGCGGAGGCCATCGGGCGTACGACGTTGGAACTGGGTTTATGGGCAAAACCAGAACAGTATGAGCAGTATTACCACGAACTGGAAGCGCAGGGGCAGGTGACTGACTTTCAAGCCAGCTACCGCACGCGCGATGGTCGCGTGGGTGAGGCGCTGCTGTCGGCTGTGACGCTGGTCATTGGCGATACGCCGTGTCAGTTGGCGCTGATTCAGGATGTTACTGAAGCGCGCCAACTAACGGAGCGCCTGCGTCAGCGTGAAGAGTGGTTTCACGCCATCCTCAATGCCGCCCTCGATGGGATTATTGTTGAGGACGACCAGCGGATTGTTTACGCCAACCAAGCTGTGGCGCGACTGTATGGTGTTGAAGCGCCGGAGTCGCTCATTGGGCGGGAATTCTACATTATGTGCGCGCCGCATGAAGAGGGGCGGTTGCGCGAGTACACACAACGCCGGATGCGCGGTGAGCCAGCTCCACCAACGTATGAGTTCACGGCGCGGCGTGCGGACGGGACCACGGTAGAGATTGAAAACGCGGTGTCGGAGTTTGTTTCTGGCGGCAAGAAGTACTTGATCGCCGTCATGCGGGATGTAGGCGAACGAAAGCGCCTCCAGGCAACGCTCCAACTGGCGCAAAAGATGGAAGCCGTTGGACGGCTTGCAGGCGGCGTCGCGCACGACTTCAACAACCTGCTCAACAGTATTCTGGGCTTTTCACGCCTGGTGCGGCGGAAAGTCGCGCCAAGCGGTGACAAGGCCTTGGAGGAGTACCTCAACGCCATCGAGTCGTCGGCCGAGCGCGCTGCGCAACTGGTGTCAAAGTTGCTCGCCTTTGGGCGGCGGAAGGAAGCCTCGCGGCAGATGATTGATTTGACGGCCGTGGTGGAAGAGAGCCTGGTTCTCGTGCGCGGGTTATTACCCCCAACCATTGAGCTCGCGACTGACTTGGCGTCCAACTTGCCGCCTTTTGAGGGTGACCGCGATCAAGTTCAGCAGATTATTGTCAACCTGTGCCTGAATGCGCGCGACGCAATGCCGCAAGGGGGGACAATCACGCTCGGCACACGCATGGAGGTGTTTCCTATTTGGCGCGACGGACGAACGCTGAGTGGGCAACTCGGTGGTCGCTGCGTCTGCCTGACGGTGGCTGACACTGGCGTCGGCATGGATGAAGAAACCCGCCGGCATGTGTTCGACCCATTTTTTACAACCAAGACCATGGGGGACGGCGCAGGTTTGGGCCTGTCGGTCGTGCACGGCATCGTGACGGCGCATGGCGGCACGATTAGCGTCGAAAGCGCGCCGGGCAAGGGAACGCGCTTTGAAGTGCGCTTCCCAGCCCTGCGCGCTGGAGCGACCGGTGAAGCGCCAGTCTCCGAGCCACGGCGCATGACGCCGGAAAGTGGGTTGCCTTTCATCAGTTCGGCGTCGGCAGGGCTGATCTTGGTGGTCGAAGACAATGAGATGATCGCCCAGCTTTTTGCGGAAATCTTACAGGAAGCTGGCTACGACATTGTAACGGCCACCGACGGCCAGCAGGGCGTGGCGCGCTTCGCCGAGCAGTCGGACGCCTTTAGCTTGGTGATTTTGGACGCCACGATCCCCAAGCTGAACGGCTTGGCGTGCTTGAAAGCCATGCGTGAACACCGTTCCGACATACCGATTATTGTCGCCAGCGGCTATGGTGAAGAGGTCATAACCGATGAGCTTTCGACGCGGGCGGTGATGTTTCTCCAAAAGCCTTTTACACCGGAAGTGTTGTTGGCGGCGGTTGCACGGGCGCTCGGTCGGGAAGCGCCAGCGGCGTGACCTGTTGACAGCGTCCAACCTTGTGCTAATCCATACAGCCTGATTAACGCTATACCGCTAACGTGGGCAGCCGCCGGAGAGAACGCCGGCGCGAACCACAAAGTGACGACCTGCGAGGTCCTATGCCCATCAACGACGATGTTCCCTGCCGCCTTTCTCCGTACCGGAGCTCATCGGATATTCCAGAGGGAAGAAAACTGTCACGGAACTTTTACGCTGGGCGGGTGACTTCGCCGCCGGTGATGAACACGACGCCGCCCGCTCCGGCCGGTGGTTTTGGACGTGAGATTCCGCGCGGCCGCAAGCTTCCGGCGGGCTTTTACGCAGCCCGCCGCACATCCGCCTTCCAGCCGGAACAGTACACCAAGCCGATTCCGCGCAAGACGCCCCGCCTTACAGGGCGTCCAACGACTGACTGGTACGATCCGCGCTAGTTTCCCTTAGTCTTCCCCAAGGCTTTCCAACCGCTGGCGGACGCGCTCGGCGTCCGCCGGTGTATCCACGCCAATAGAAGAATAGGCAGTTTCCACGACGCGAATGCGTACGCCGTGCGTGAGCGCCCGGAGTTGTTCAAGTCCTTCAGCCAACTCAAGCGGCGCCGGGGGAAGCCTGGTCAGCCACAGCAACGTCTCACGGCGATACACGTACAGCCCGGTATGCTTCCGCCAGAGCGTCTGCGCCTGCGCCGGCTGACGCGGGTAGGGAATCAGCGCGCGCGAGAAATACAGCGCATGGTGTTGAGCGTCGCACACGACTTTGACGACGTTGGGGTTGGCGGCGTCGGCGGGATTGAGTCGCTCGCAGGTGGTCGCCATCAGAAGCGCCGTGTCCGCCTGTAACGGCGCGACAGCGGCGGTGATGGTTTCCGGCGCGATGAGCGGCTCATCGCCTTGCACATTGATGATGATGTCGGCGTCAATCGCTGCGGCGACCTCGGCTACTCGATCCGTCCCGCTGGCGTGGTCGGCGCGCGTCATCCACGCTTCTCCGCCAAACCCCTCGACAACGGTGGCGATTTGCCGGTCGTCCGTAGCGACAATCACCCGCGCAATGCCCGGTGTTTGCCGAACGCGCGCGTAAACACGCTGAATCATCGGTTTTCCGCACAGGTCAATCAGCGGCTTACCCGGCAGGCGGACGGCGTTATAGCGGGCTGGAATGACGGCGACGACGGATGATGCAGCCGCGTTCAACGATGCTTTCTCCGTGACGTGAGGGAGAGACTCCCACGGTCTTTTTCGGGTCGGCGCAACGGCCTCCCCTACGCTGTTGCACGCGCCAAGCGTACCGAATTTTCCGGTCTCCGGCGTGGGACGCCGCCAGACAATGAACGGCGGCGGTCCCGACACCACGGCGATTCGGGCTATGGCGATTGGGGATGCGCCGGGTCGGCGACGCTGACGCACCAGCTTTCGGCCGCACGCGCGACGCGACCGCCCAACGCCTCGGCGTCAGCGACAGGGACATTACGGATGACAACCGGCGTCGGCCCCGCCGTATCCAGTATCAGCGTCGCCAGTCCCAACCGCCGATCAAACGGCGTTTGCGTGACGACCACCGTCTGAATGTTCCGTACCGGTACGGCGTAGATGACGCGATTAGCCCAGCCGCGACGGACAAACCAGTAGTCCGGCGCGGCAAGATACCCCCACGCGCGATAGTCCAGCCAACTGACAAGGACAAGCGCCGGAAAGGAGAGCAGCGGCAGCCAGCCGTATGACCACGACCACCACCAAAACGCTGCGGCGGTTGCCAAAAGCAGCCAGATTGAGCGCCGGACGACGCCCCGCCGAAAAGCCAGCGGCGACACCGACCGCCACGCGGAGGCGTCCAGTGCGCAGCCTTCCAGAAAACACGGCAGCAGGTTTTCTACAGCGTCGCGGCGAACCAGCGGCGCCAGCAGCCCCCGGCCTTGCCATTCTTCATCTCGTTCATAAGCGACGCCGGCCACATCCACCCGTAGCGCCGCCCAGCCGAACAGTCGCTGCAACAGCGTTTGCTCAACGGTGATGACCTGAATACGCGCCGGCGAGAGGTTGCTGACGTGGCGTGTGAACAACCCGTATGTGCGCCGGAGCGATGTTCCATGCCGCGTCAGTCGAAAGTCATAGAGCCGCGCCAAGCTGAGCAGGGCGGAAAGGGCTGCGCTGGACAGAAGTAAAACGCCAATCCAAAACGTCAGCGTCAGTGTCGTTGCCAATACGCTCCGTCCGCCAAGCGCCTGCGTCACCTCGATGACCGCCCGCCAGACCGCCCGACGACCCGCTTCCGGCAACCATTCCTCGGCAAAGCGAAACAGCGCTCCCAGTGCGACAAACAGCGTAAAAACACTGTTTGAAGTCAGTCCAGCGATGAGTAACTCGCGCGGACGCAGCGCAAGCAGGGGCGTTTCCGTAGCGGCATGGGGGGTGGCAGTTGGCGCGACGGAAGCCCGCGTTCCAAACACGCTCTGACGCAGTCGCGCAATATCGGCGGTCGCAAGCACGGCGAGCGAGGCTTCCACTCCGCCCCCGGTTGACGTTTCCACGTCAGCCCGCGCCACACCCAGCCAACGCTGAACAAGGTTCTGTTCGAGACGGATTTCCTGAATGTTGGCCAGCGGAATATGCCGTTCTCGGCGGCGCACGATACCCTGTTCGATGACCAGTTCATCAGCTTCCACGCGATAGCGAAAGCTCCAGTACCGAGCGATGACCAGCAGTAGGTTCGGCACACCAAAAACCAGCACCAGCAGCGCGCCGAATGACCCAAAGCCGGAAAACACCCAGTAGAGCAGCGGGATCAGCATTTGCCGCGCAACAGCGAACAATCCGAACGCTAATGTCCAAGGATGAAGTCTCCCGGACAGGCGCAGCGGCGCAGCGAGGTCGGCCTCGGCGTTCATACGGTCATCGCTCCGGTCGCCGCCGGTCGTTCGTGGAGTTGCGCCATGAGTTGGTCGCGCAGCGCCGCCGCCGTCCCCGCCGAAAGACCCGGTAAAACGGTACTCGACTCGTGCATCCCGGCGGTATGAAAGACCAGCGTCGCCAAGCCATACGACCGCTCAAACAGTCCCTGCCGCAAATCCACGTGCTGAATGCGCGACAGCGGAACGAGTCGGCTTTCCCGAAACCAGACGCCGCGCCGCACCTCGATGACGCGGTCGGCTACGCGGTAGGCAAAGTGCCGGTACGCCAACGGCGGATACCAAATCGTTTGAACAACCGCCAGCATCGCCACGAGCGCCCACGCCGCCAGCAACACCCAGAACCATACCCCCAATGCGAAAACGATGCCGCCGACGGTGATGGCGACGAAGGCCAGCGACAGCAAAATCGCCCACTCGATACCGCTGTTCAGTCGCCACAGGGAAACCACATCAGGTTCGAGCGCGCGGAAGTTTTCCACCGGCGGCGTCGCAGAGGCAGTCGCCGGTCCGGCCGGCGACTCAGCAGGGAGCGACGGCGTCGCCGTGGGCGGCGGCAAAGTTACGGCGTCCGGCGTGGCGTCAGAAGACACAGGCGTTTTCCTCACTTTGTTACTGGAGTCTTTCCGAGACGCTGAGGGTGATGTCTGTGGAGGAAACAGCGTTTCATTGCCTATTTTGGCATCAATTGCCGCCGCCGAGAACGACGGCCTTCTCCGGGAAGTTGCTGCGGGGGCTCAACTGGGTACGACGGAAGCCAGCGGATTGTACCGACGCCAAAAAGCGTGTGCACTCCGTAACGTTTGAAACCGGAATCGAGAGCGTCGGCGCACGACGGGAACCTTTTGCCGGGTGATACGTCCACGGTCGTGAACATCCAGACAGCCCATCCCGGAGGTTGGCTTTTTATGACGCGCCGTTTATCACTATGCATGGCCGGGTTGGTGCTCAGCACCGCCACCGTCGCCGGTTTCATCCGGCACACCACTTCCCCTTCCCCCATCGCCCCGCCTACGACAACCGATCCCCCGCCAAACGTGCCACCGCCGCCGGCGTCGCCGCCGCCGGCCGACTCCGGACGCAAACTATCACCCAAGGAAGCCGCCGAATACCAGCGCGCCATCGCCGAAACCGCCGCGATGGTGAGCAATCCAACGGCAAGGTCGCTGGCGGCGAAGTACGGCCTCGACATCCTCAACATCACGTGGGAAGACACCGGGCGTTACAAAGGCTCGGCCGTCGGCCCCAACATCAGCGATATGACGATTCAGGTCGGCTTCCGTGACCCGGCGACAAATCAGTTTCGCGTCACCTGTATGCCGGTCATTCGCTATCCCAACTTCAGCGACCTCACCTGCGACCTTGATCCGCGCGACTTCACGCTGTTGGTCGGGAATCAACACGGCCAACCGCTGCGGCGGGTTTCACTCTACGACTTCTTGGCGCATCCGCGCTCATACCTGACCAATCCGGCGTCTTGGCGCGGTGAGAAGCACAGTTTGCTTGCGCCGCGCGACACGAAGGTGCTGGTCAGCGCGCAGGCTTGTTTCCTGCCGATTCCAAAGAGCGGCAAGGCGACCTTCAACCCTGTTGTCTTCAACTACCAGTCCATCAAGGGTGACCCGGCGGTCTTAACCATCCTTGCGACGCGCGAAGGTACAAGCGTGACCGTGATTGACAATGCGCGCGACGCTTTTGAGACAGGCGCGGTTTGGGGACAGCGATTGTTCTTCAACGCCAACGGTCAACGCGCCAGCCTGACAGGTGAACGGGAAAGCGACTTTGTCGCTAAAGGCGGCGACAAGACCTCTCCGTCGCCGGGCGCGCCGGGTCAAGCACGGGATGAATCAGGCCTCAACATGGTGCTGCTCATTCAAGTGCCGCTCAAGCAAAAACCTCGTCCGCGCTCGCCAATGCCAATGTGCGCCGCCGAGTTCTACAAGAGCGACGCCCCTGTTGTGGCGCGCTCCCAGAGCGACATCGAGAACGCCGTCATTGGCCACGGCGATTTAGAAGGGCCGTTTACGGAGATTGACAATCTCGCCATCGAGCGGGATGAACGTTTCCCGGTGCGCGTCACCGTACAGTTTTACAAAGCCACCTCAAACGGCGTCGCCACCGAGGCCGACATTGCCGCCATCAAGGAGCAGATTGAGCGCGTTTACAAACAGAGTGAGTATGTCGGCAGTCTCGTAACAGGCGGCGAAACTGGGCGCGTCACTGAGTATGAGGGCGTCAAGGTGCAGCCGCCCGACTGGTGGGAAGACTTCTGGCGGCGGTATGAGGCCAACATGGGCATTTCGCGTTATGAAGCCATCCGTAGGCTGCGCGAATTGCTTGGAGCCGACTTCCAACGGCAGCCGGTCTGTGAACTCTACCTGCGTGACGTGTTGCGCCGAGGCGTGGCGCGACGCAAGTAGCAAGCGTCATCCAACGTCATGGCGCAACCCGCATAGAAAACGCCCCGACGTGGCGTATTCTCGCCAGCGTCGGGGTTTTAGTCATTGCACCAGCGCGAGCTACGACTCAATCAGGCCGAAGTTGCCGTCCGGCCGGCGGTACAACACGCCAACGCGGTCTGTTTCCACGTTACGAAACACAACGAACTGATCCTTAGGTGAGAGGCAGGCGACGGCGTCGTCGGGCGTCATCGGTTTGACAGTGTAGCGGCGCGTCGGAATGATACGCGGCTTCTTCGGAACATCCACTTCGCCTTCTGCTTCAGCGCGCGCCGCCTCAGCCGCCGCCGTGACGGTTTTGACGCTGGCGCGCGTTTTCCGTTTCGTTTCTGTCTTTTCCTTGAGCTTGCCGACCTGGCGGGCTAGCTTTTCCGTCGCCTGCGCAATGGACTGATACATGTCGTCCGTCGTCGCCTTGCCCGTCAGCACTTGTTCGCCGATTGTCAGCACCAGCTCCGCCAGATTACGGTGCTTCTCGATGGCCATCGTCAGGTGCAGGCGAATGTGGTCGCGGTCATCGAGGAGTTTGGCGACCTTCCTGGTTTGCTCGCGCGCAAACTTCTTGATGGCGGGCGTAAGGGTGAAGTTCCGTACAGTAAAGTCAAGATTCATCGTTGGTGAAGAAACTCCTACAACTCAGTGATGTGTCGTTCGGCGACGCTACCGCCGTGCCATGGGACGCGGCGGCGTCGCCAGTCCGTCCAAGAGAATGTCCACAATGTCGGCGATGAGCAGATGGCCTTCGGCCTCACTACAGTAATCCACCACTGGAATGTCTTCGATGGTAATCGCCATCGCCACGCGGCCGTGCTTCGTATAGACGATGCCGATGTCGCTGCGCAAATGGTCGAGCGCGCCGGGTTTGTTGGCGATCTCAACGCCGCGCAGCCGGCGCCCGATGCCGTCCCGAAACTGCTGCCGTTTCATCACCGCCAGCATTTCCCGCGAAGCTTCCGGGCTGACCACTAGGCCGCGTTCAAGGGCTTCCAGCAATCTGACCATCTCACGCGAAGTGGCAACGCCGATGCCGTACTTTTTGTTTTCTTCAGGGTTGCTTTCGCGAAAAGCGCTTTCGCCGCCGCCGCCAATCTTGCGGAGAGAACGGATGTGGGTAAAACCCATCTTTTCCAGCCGCGCGTTAACCGCATCCGTCGTGATGCGGTCCAGCAGGATGTTCGTGGCGATGTTGTCGCTGACGACAATCATTAGCCGCATGGCGTCGCGGACGGTGATTTGCGTTCCCGGCGTCAGCTCAAACAGAACACCGCCGTCCTCGTATTCATGCCGACGGACGACGGTAAGTTTCTCATCCCAACTCAGCTTGCCTTCGGCGACTTGCGCAAAGATTTCGACCATGATCGGAACCTTGATGGTGCTGGCCGTCCGCACCTTCGCGTCAGGAGCAAGACCGAAGGTTTCACCCGTATCGAGGTTTTTCGCAAAACAGAACACCTTGCCCTTGAAAGACGCCAACCGCCGTTGGATGCGCCGGTTCATCTCAGCCGTCCGTCGCGCCGGGCGCTCCTTCGCTGCTGCAACTGGTTCAGCGGACTGGGCGGCGACGCTTGGCTGGGCGTCGCCGCCAATGAACCACAGGCAGCAGAAAAGGACGCCGAGGCCAACCCGCCCAGAGTGACGGGAAAACAAACATCGCACCATCGTTGACCGTCTACGCCGATAGGTTGAAGCGAAACGGCGCGCATCGGATCGTCCGACGCGCGCCGTCAGGCCGCAGCCGCATCCGCTGCATCAAGGTAAAGGTACTTCCGCCACTCAGGCCGCGACGCGGCGGCATGATGCAACGCCGTCAGGTCAAGGTCGTGCCACAGAGCTGCCGGATTGGACAGCAACGGCATCCGGGCCTCGTCCGGCGTCCGGTCGCCTTTGCGTTGGTTGCACTCATGGCAGCAGGCGCAGAGGTTTTCGGGAACCGACTGCCCGCCGCGTGAGCGAGGTACAATGTGATCGAGCGTCAGGTCGGCTGCCGTCCCACGCTTGTTGCAGTATTGGCAGCGATACCGGTCGCGGATCAGAATCTTCGTTCGCAGACCGCCGGATGAGCGCCGCCGTTTACGGACGTTGATGTACTCGTGCAACCGCACTACTGAGGGACAGGCGAACGTGAAGCGTACGGTTCGCAACACCCGGTCGCCGTCTTTTTCGAGGACTTCGGCCGTTCGCTGCCAGACCATCCGCAAAGCGCGCGGCAACGAGACCAAGCCCAGCGGTTCATATGAGGCGTTGAGCAGGAGGACCTTCCGTTGCGCAATGATCAAGCTCGCACTCTCCTTCTTTCCAGCCCGTCGTGCATTACCTTTGGCGCGACCTCTAGCCGGAGATAAACACACGTGGGCGTAGGGGTTGCTCAATGATGCGCGAAACACCCGCACACTGACAACCCCCATTCGGGGAGCCGTCCCCTTGGTTGTGAGGCATTCCCCTGCCTTAGCGCTTGTCGGGCAGGCGGCGGCTAGGTCTAGCAGACAGGCGACGCGACTTCGCTAAGGAGCGTTCACAGTGCCAAAGCAGAAGCTCACCGGCTGGGCAACCGGCCGTACAGCCAGGCTAGTTCGCGCAGGCGCGTTGCGGCGGCGGTCGTGAAAGCTTCCGCTGGACAGCGCCACGACCAGTTGCCGCGCTCGCTGGCGGGCAGGTTCATGCGACCCTCGCTCCCCAAGCCCAGCACGTCCTGCATTGGGACAATCGCTGTGTGCGCTACGCTCGCGTAAGCCGCCCGAATGAAGGCCCAGTGGATTTCCGTACCGTCGCTGTTGAGGTATGCCTGGCAGAAAGCGCGTTCACGCTCAATGGTTTCCGCTTCGCGAGTCGAGCCGATGCCGGGACGACTGGCGTACCAGCCAACAGTCGTATCGTTGTCGTGCGTGCCAGTATAAACCACGGCGTTCGTAACATAGTTGTGCGGCAGATCGCGGTTGTGGGGGTCGCCGCCGAAGGCGAACTGCAGAACGCGCATGCCGGGAAAGCCGAAGTCGTCGCGCAGCGCCGTCACATCGGGCGTAATCACGCCCAAATCCTCAGCGATGATCGGCAATGCACCGAAGGTTTTTTTCATCGCTGCGAACAGTTTGCGGCCCGGCGTTTTGACCCACCGGCCGACGGCGGCGGTTGGCGCTGTAGCTGGAATTTCCCAACAGGCCGCGAAGCCGCGAAAGTGGTCGAGGCGGACGACATCCACCAGCCGGAACAGGTGACGCATGCGAGCCAGCCACCAAGTAAAGCCGTCCGCCGCCATTCGCCGCCAGTTGTAGAGCGGATTGCCCCAGCGTTGTCCGGTGGCGCTGAAGTAGTCCGGCGGGACGCCGGCGACGTGCGTCGGACGGCCTTCGGCGTCGAGTTTGAACAGTTTCCGATTGGCCCAGACATCCGCCGAGTCGTAGGCGACAAAGATCGGGGCGTCGCCGATGATGCGGACGCCGCGCTTCCGGCAAGCTGCGCGGACTCGCTCCCACTGTCTAAAAAAAAGCCACTGCTGAAACTGGTGGGCGGCGGCGGCTCTGCCGAGGTCACGCATGGCGACAGCGAGGGCAGTGGGGTCACGGTCGCGCAGTGCGGCAGGCCACTCATTCCAAGGACGACCGCCGTGGGCGTCTTTGAGGGCGCGAAACTGAGCGTAGTCGTTCAGCCAAGCGGCTTCAGCCCGACAGAAGCTCTCGAAATCCGTCCGCCAAACGGTCGGAGCGCCGGTAGTGAACCGTTCAAACGCTTCGGCAAGCAGCGCCTGCTTCCACGGGATGACCGCGCCATAGTCCACTCGGTCGGTAGGAAACGCAGAACGGGTGCGCAGCCGCTCGTGGGGGATGAGTCCCATCTCGACCAGTGTTTCGGCGGAAATCAGCAGTGGATTGCCGGCGAAGGCCGACAGCCCGGCGTACGGCGAGTCGCCGTAGCCGGTTGGAACCAACGGAAGAATCTGCCAGTAGGTTTGCCCTGCCGCTGTGAGGAAATCGAGGAAGCGTTCAACAGAGCCGTCAAGGACGCCCACGCCGTCGGGGCCGGGCAGGGAAGTCGGGTGAAGCAACAGGCCGCAAGCGCGCGGCCACACATAGGTCGTCACGAAAGCGTTGTTTTGGGGAGCAAAATGCTGCCGGAGTCGGAAAGCTCTTCGCGGAGGCGAATGGGTTCAGGGGTATCGGCCGCCAAGCGAATGATTGTTTGCTCAATGGCGGTTCGCAGCTTACCGAAGAGCAAGTTGACATCAAAGAGCAAAGGCTGGTCGAGGGCGCGGTAAAGTTCAAGGCGACCGCTGCGACCGTCTTCAAACTTGAGCGGCACGGTGAGTTGTCCAAGGGCGTCGCCGTCGGACGGATGCTTTACCGACCATGTGGCGATCATCAGGTTGCCGCGCCGGGCGAAACGGAACTTATCATGCTCTTGGACATGCCAGACGTATTCGAGCGGCAGATGAAGGTCTACGCGCGCAAAGTCCGTGGCGTCAAAGCAGTCGGCAAGGTGCGTGTAGAACGCTTCAAAGCTTTCCGAGCGCATTAGCGACTCGGCGAGGTCGTGGAGCCGGATGTTGTGGGCGATGATGCTGCGTTGGTTGAGTGACCGCTGAATGACGCGCCCAATTTCTCCAAACTCGTGATAGCCCAGATGTTGGACGGCGATCCAGACGACAATCCCCAGCGTCAGCAAGATCAACCCCAGTAGGCGATTTGGGGAGTTGTAGGCTAGGAGACTAACAAGCGCGAAAAAAGCGCACAGGCCATAAAGCAGAATGGTCGTCGTGCGATGGGAGTAGCCGCGCGCCAAGAGTTGGTGATGCATGTGCCGGCGGTCGGCTTCAAAGATCGGCTTGCCAGCAAGGAAGCGCCGTCCGATGGAGAGAGCGGTTTCCATGATTGGCAGCCCAAAGGCCAATAGGGGGATGGCGACGGTGACAATCGTCGCCGACTTTTGGGCGTGCAGGAGCGCCAGTCCGGCAAGCGTGAAGCCGATGAAGAGGCTGCCGCAGTCACCCATAAAAACCGTCGCCGGGTTGAAGTTGTATTTGAGAAAGCCGGCCGTCCCGCCGGCCAGCGCGCAGAGAAAGATAGCAAGCGGGATGTTGTCGTTGGCGGCGGCGACATAAGCGAGCGTCAGCGTCGAGAAGAGCGCCGCGCCGGCCGACAGCCCATCCACGCCGTCAATGAGGTTGAAGGCGTTGCTGATGCCGACCAACCAGAGGACAGTGATGGGTAGGCCCCACATCCCCAACTCGATAACGCCGCCTGTCAGAGGATTCGGCAGCGTCGTAATGCCTTGGACGGAGAAATGAAACCAGACGGCGACGGCAACTTCGACGACGAACTTCACCCCGGCTCGCAGCCGACGAATGTCGTCCACGAGACCGAGGGTGAACATGGCGACACAGGGCAGGAGAAACCTGAAGGAGAGTGAGGCAGCTTCTTCCAGTTGTTTTCCGCGCTCAAGGAAAAATGCGGACGCAACGCCAAGCAAGAAGGCGACGAAGATAGCGACGCCCCCAACACGCGGGATGGGGACGGTATGGATGTGCCGGGCGGCGGACGGGGTATCAATGAGTGGTTCCCAGCGCCGCGCTGCGTTCCGAATGAGCGGCGTCAGGATGAACGCCGCCGCCAGAGCCGTCAGAAACACTGCGGCGTAGGTTAGCATGCGCGCAAGCTCCTTCTTAGGACAACGAGCCCGTGCGGGAAACTCAAACCAACCTGGCTGGCAGGGGATTGTTCACGCCGCTGAATGAAATGTCCAGCGTGCGGGCGACAAAGTTGAGCCCCGTACTTCACGAAGAGCAGCTAATCTCAAGGCGCTTGCCCCACGCGGGCGGCGGCTCGGCGTACCGCGCCTGCGCAGGCTGGTCATCGTAGGGCCGACGCAACACATCCAGAAGACGCTCGATTTCCGTGAAATCCCCCTCCTGCGCCCGTTCAATTGCGATTTGCGCCAAATAGTTGCGCAAAACATACTTCGGGTTAACGCTCCGCATCCGCCGGTGACGCTCCGCCGTCGGAAGCCCGTCCTGCGCCACCCGCGCGCCGTACCGCGCCAACCACGCGGCGACCGCCTCCCGGTCTGTGAAAGCGTCCTGCAACCGTGCATTCGCCGGATGCGTCGGGTCTTCCGGTACAACCTCCGCCAACCGACGGAAGGCCACCGTGTAGTCAGCGCGGTCGCGCGCTAGAAGCTCCAGCCAGTCCGCCAACAACTCGGCGTCCTCCGGCCGTCGGTCGTTCAACCCAAGCTTGGCGAACATCAAACGCTCATACTCGTCAAAGAACAGGTCGCGGAAGCCGTCAAGAATCGCCGCCAATCGCTCGCGTGGGACAAGCGTCACAAACGCCTGCGCCAGACAGCGTAGGTTCCACAGCGCAATCCCCGGCTGCCGGTCAAAAGCGTACCGCCCCGTCACATCCGAGTGATTGCAAATGAACTGCGGGTCGTAGTCGTCCAGAAAGCCGAACGGGCCATAATCGAGCGTCAGCCCCAGAATGGACATGTTGTCGGTATTGAGCACCCCATGGGCAAACCCGACGGCTTGCCACTGCGCGACAAGCCGCGCTGTCCGCGCCGTCACTTCCTGCAAAAACGCGGCGAACCGCTCCGGCGCTTCCAGTTCGCGCAGCGCAGGGAAGAACTGTTCGATGACGTAATCCGCCAGCCGCGCCACATCCGCCGGACGCCGCCGGTAAAAAAACACCTCAAATGAACCGAACCGAACATGCGTCGGCGCTAGCCGCACCAACAACGCGCCGCGCTCAATGGTCTCCCGATAGACCGGCTCATCGCTCCCGATGATGCACAGCGCGCGCGTCGTCGGAATCCCAAGCGCATGCATGGCTTCGCTGCAGAGATACTCCCGAATCGTCGAACGCAGCACGGCGCGGCCGTCACCCATGCGCGAATAGGGCGTGCGGCCGCTCCCCTTGAGTTGTACGTCCCACTTTTCGCCGCGCGCGTTGCGCACCTCGCCTAACAAGATCGCACGTCCGTCGCCAAGCTGCGGGACATAGACGCCGAACTGATGACCGGCGTAAAGTGTGGCAATCGGGTCACTGTTTGGCAGCCGCTTCTCGCCGTTGAAGTAGGCGACGAAATCAGGCCGCGCCGCCTCGGCTGGGTCGAGGTCCAGCAACGCGCCGGCTTCGGCGTTGAAGGCGACCAGTCGCGCATTGCGCAGCGGCTCCGGCGCGACGCGGCTGTAGTAGTCTTCCGGCAGCGTGACGTAGGTGTTCTCAAAAGCCAGCGTCTCCAGCGTGCGTAACAAGCAGACAGCTCCTCTCAGCAAGTTCGAGACCGGCGTTTGCCGACCGCGCGCAGCGCGTATTGAAACCGTTCGCCACACTGAAACCAACCACCTTTGCCGTATGGAAACCTTGATCCAACAACTCATCAACGGACTGGCGCTGGGTGGCATCTACGCCCTGATTGCGCTGGGCTACACGATGGTCTACGGCGTGCTGCGCCTGATTAACTTCGCCCACGGTGACGTGTACATGCTGGGGACATTCGCCGGTTACTACACGGCGCTACGGTTCGGTTTTTCGGAAGCCGAGCCGTCGTTTGGACGGGCGGCGCTGCTCCTGCTGGTCGCCATGACGGTCTGCGCTGTCGCGGGTCTCGCCATCGAGCGGTTGGCGTACCGGCCGGTACGGCAGGCGTCGCGGCTGACGGCGCTGATTACCGCCATCGGCGTCTCGTTGTTTTTGGAAAACATGGGGCAAATCGTCTTCGGGGCGAATCCCAAGTTTTTTCCGCAAATCCTGCCGCCGAAGCAGTTTCCCATCTACGGCGCGGCGGTCGTCACTACCCCCGATCTGACCATTTTGGGCGCGTCGCTTCTGCTGACCGTGGGACTACACCAACTCGTTCACCGAACATCCTTCGGACGCGCCATGCGCGCCGTCGCCCACGATCTCGACACGGCCAAACTGATGGGTATTGATACGAACCGCATCATCGCGCTGACGTTTGCGCTAGGGTCGGCGCTGGCCGCCGCCGCCGGGGTGCTTGTCGCGTTGCGGTATCCCAAATTCGACCCGCTGATCGGCGTTACGACGGGTCTCAAGGCATTTGTCGCCGCCGTGCTGGGCGGCATCGGCAACGTCACCGGGGCGGTATTGGGCGGCGTCATCATCGGTTTGGCCGAAACGCTGGCGACCGGCTATTTGCCGGCGGCGCTCAACCCATACAAGGACGCTGTCGCCTTCGCCATTTTGGTGACAGTGCTGCTGGTTCGTCCAACGGGGCTTCTTGGAACAACTGCGCCGGAAAAGGTCTAGGGGGCTTCCAAGACGCTTTGCGAGACATGTAGCTGGGATGCCTGCTTTTGGTGCGTGGCGACGTTCCGCACTGAAAACCGCGCTGCGTCAACGCCGTCGGAAATGCGTCAATGAGCCGCTTGAGTCCGGCGGCGACTGGTCTTTCGGCGCTTGGTATACTGCGCTCCACCGCATGGTGGCGAGCCATGGGGCGGACGAAGTTTGGAACTGCTGGAGGTTGTATGGACTGGAAAGCGCGCTACGCTGAGAAACTGCGCAGCCCGGAAGAGGCGGCGAGAATGGTGCAGAGTGGCGACCGTGTCTGGGTAGGGATGTTCAACAGCACGCCTGAAACGATGGCGAAAGCCCTCTACGCCCGGCACACCGAGTTGCGTGATGTCGAACTGCACCACTACGTGGCGCCGTTTGTCTGGGCCACGCCGGAAACGCACGAGGCATTCCGTGTCGTCTCTGCCTTCACTACTCCGGCTGACCGTCAGCAGGCGAACGCCGGCTTGGTGGAGTACCTACCGCTGGCGAACTTTCGCCAGTCGTGGCTGAAGGCTGCCATCGGCGGCGAGCGCGGGCTGGATGTCTGCATCGTAAAAACTTCTCCACCTGACGAGAACGGCTTCATGAGCCTCGGCGGTGCCCTTTGGGCGAACCGGACGATGATGGACATCTCCCGGCGGATCATCTGCGAGGTTGATGAGCGGCTCATCCGCACCTACGGCGAAAACTGGGTGCATATTTCCGAAACGGCCGCGCTCGTTGAGCACAACCCAGCCGACGACCGCCCGTCGCCGATGCCGCCGCATAGTCCCGAAACCGAGGCGGCTGCCGAGGTCATCTGCACGCTCATCGCCGCCGAGTTGATTCGTGACGGTGATACGCTCCAGATCGGCATTGGCGACGTCACGGCTGCGATGGCGCGCTACTTGGGTGACAAGCGCGACTTGGGTATTCAGACGGAGCTGATCCCCGGCGGCGTCATTGACCTGATGGAGCAGGGTGTGGTGACGGGTCGCTTCAAGCAGATTGCGCCCGGCAAGGTCGTGGGCACGGCCTTGGCAGCCATGTCGTCTGAGGAAGCGCGGAAGGCTCACCTGAATCCCCGCGTGGAGCTTTGGGATTTCTGCCATACGGACGATCTACGGGTTCTCGTCCGCGAGGAAAACTTCGTCGCCATCAACAACGGGCTGCATGTGGATGTGACGGGTCAGGTGACCGCTGAGACGCTCGACGGAAAGCTTTTCTCTGGGCCGGGCGGGCAGACTGTCTTCGCTGTGGCGGCGGCCTACAGCGAAGGGGGGCGTTCCATCATTGCGCTGCCGTCGAGTTCGGTGGTGGGAGGCGAACGTCGGTCGCGGATTGTCGCACAGTTGCCGCCGGGCAGCATGGTGACGGTGACGCGCGGGTACGTTGATTACGTAGTGACTGAGCAGGGCATCGCCACCTTGTGCGGGAAAACTGTCCGCCAGCGCATCGAGGAGTTAGTAAACGTCGCCCATCCGGATTTCCGCGCCGAACTGCGGAAAGAAGCGCAGCGTCTGTACAGCGTCTAAGCAGGTCAAGTGAGTTTGATTGAAAGCAACCCCAGCCGGCGAGAGAGCGTTTTGCCTGCGCGTTGATTGTTTGCAAACCACTCAGAGGTGCTGTGCAGGCGGCCTGAGCGTCGCCGGTGGACGGCGTCCCGTGCGTAGTTTTGGCGCGCACCGCTGCCAATACATCGGCGCAGCGCCGTGTCCTTGCGAAAAACGCCCGAAGCGCAATGGAATACTCTGCGAGGCCGCTTCTTCGCATTCAGGAGCGTGCAGCAGCGACGGCCGTCGGCGGTATGGCCGGACGGGTTGGCTTGAGGAAGAGCTGCGGCGCAACGCCCATCACCAACATCAAAACCACCAGCGGCGCGACGGCCAGCGTCTCGCGCCAATCCACATCCGGCGCTTCAAACAGGGATTTCGCCGGGCCGAACAGCGTACGCCGCACGGCCGTCAACAGATACACCGCCGACAGGATCATCCCGCCGGCGGCCGCGACGGCGAACCAGCGCGCTGATGTAAACGCCCCCAGCAGGGTCAGAAACTCGCCAATAAAGCCGTTGGTGAACGGTACGCCGGCTGAGGCGAGGCTTGCCGTGACCATCAAGAAGGCAAAACGCGGCATTGCGCCCGCCAAACCACCAAAATCCGCCAACGCCGTCGTCTGACGGCGGGCTTCCAGCATGGCCGCAAGCAAAAAGAGCGCACCGGTCGTCACGCCATGCGCCGCCATGTGAAACAGGGCGCCTTCGACGCCATAGGCTGTGAACGAAAATACGCCCAGCGTCACAAATCCCAAGTGGCTCAGCGACGAATAGGCGAGCAACCGCTTCAAGTCGGTTTGAACCATCGCCGCCAACGCGCCGTGCAGGATGCTCACGACCGCCAACGCCAAAATGAGCGTCGCCCATTCGCGGGCGATGTCGGGAAAGAGGCCGACGCCGAACCGAACCAGCGCGTATGTCCCCATCTTCGACATTGCGCCCGATAGCAGCGCGGCGACCGGCGTCGGCGCTTCAGCGTAGGCGTCCGCCTGCCAGGTATGCAGCGGAAACAGCGGAATCTTGACGAAAAACGCCGCCGCGAAGCCCCAGAAACACCACCGGCGCGTGTCCACCGGAATCAGATTGCGCGCCGCGACAAGCGTTTCCAAATCAAAGGTGTAGCGTCCGGTCACCGCGCCATGTCCGACGTACAGCCCGATGATGGCGGCCAGCATCAGCAAGCTGCCCGCGACGGTGTAGAGGAAAAACTTCGTCACCGCCGCCAAGCGGTTTTCCCCGCCCCACATGCCGACCAAAAAGTAGGCCGGAATAAGAACGACTTCCCAGAAGACATAAAACGTCACCAAGTCGCGCGCCAGAAAGACGCCAATCAGTCCGCTTTCAAACAACAGGAGTAGTAGGAAATATACAGGGCGGCGCGTCACAATCGTCGCGCTCGTCAACATCGCCAACGGCGTGAGCAGCGTGACGAGCAACACGAGCCACAGGCTGAGGCCGTCCACCGCCAGATGAAAACTGACGCCTAGCGTCGGAATCCACGGCGCATTGAGGAACAGCTCGGAATTGGTATGTTGCGAAATCAAGCGCAACGACAGCCCAAACGTCAGCAGAGCGGTCACAAGCGCCGTCGTCAGGGCGTACCGGCGGCCGAGTTCAATCGAAGCCGCCGACAGGCCGACCAAAACCAGCGCGCCGATGAGCGGCAGCGCTGTCAGCCATACGAGTAGGGAGCCGGAATCAAACCACGTCACACGCCTATCCTTGGACCAAGAACGAAGTAACCCAGAATCAACAGCGCCGCGATGAACATCATCACGACGTAGCCACGGGCATAGCCGGATTGCATTTCGCGCAACGTCGCGCCAAGGCCGGAAAGACTCCGCCCGACGCCGCCAACCAAGCCATCCACGATGGAAACATCCAGTCCCCGCCACAGGCCGCGCCGCGCCGTCAGCGCCAGCGGGCGGACAATCGCCGCCTCGTAGGCCTCATCCACCCAGTACTTCGCCTGTAACGCGCGCGGGGCTTCCCATAGCGGTCGCCGCCTGAAGAACAACCATCCGGCGGCAATGCCGGACAGCGCAACGACGCTTGAGACGCCCATGAGAATGAGTTCTAGTGTATGTGAAGCGGTTTCGTGGGCGAGTTCGGCCGGAGCCACCACCAGCGGTGTCAGAAACTCGCGCATCCACGGGTGCATGCCAAACGCCTCCGGCAGGCCCAGCGCACCGCCAAAGACCGACAGCAGCGCCAGCGCGACGAGCGGCGCGGTCATGACCAACGGCGACTCATGCGGCTGACCGTGCGCGACGGCCTCGCGCGGCTCGCCGTGAAAGGTCAGCGTCATCAGGCGCGTCATGTAAAACGCCGTCAGGAACGAGGTCAGTAGTCCGACCGCCCAGAGCGCTTTCGCCAAACCGCCCGGCAGCGCGGTGGACGTGAACGTTTCAAACAGGAGTGCATCCTTGCTGAAAAAGCCGGAAAGCGGCGGAAAGCCGGCAATCGCTAGCCAGCCGGCGGTCATCGTCCAGTATGTGACCGGCATGAACTTCTTCAGCCCGCCCATCCGCCGCAGATTTTGCTCCTCGTGCAGCGCGTGAATGACGCTGCCCGCACCCAAGAACAGCAGCGCCTTGAAGAAGGCGTGTGTCGTAACGTGAAACAACCCGGCGGTGAACGCTCCCGCTCCGCACGCCATGACCATCAAGCCCAACTGCGAAACTGTCGAGTAGGCCAAGACCTTCTTGATGTCGTCCTGCCCTAAAGCAATCGTCGCTGCGAGAAGCGCCGTCACTGCGCCAACCACCGCCACGATCGCAAGCGCCGTCGGCGCATGGAGAAACACGACATTCAACCGAACGAGCAAATAGACGCCCGCCGTCACCATTGTCGCGGCGTGAATGAGCGCTGAAACGGGCGTCGGGCCGGCCATGGCGTCCGGCAGCCAGACAAAGAGCGGTATCTGCGCGCTTTTGCCCGTTGCGCCCAGCAGCAGCAACAGCCCAACCGTCGTCAGCCCGCCCGCGCCGACGGCCGCCCAGCCAAGCGTTTCCACCGGCTGTTGCGCCGCCCAGCGACTGATAGCCGCAAAGTTGACGCTCCCCGCCTGCGTAAAGAGCAACATGGTCGCCAACACGATGCCGGCGTCGCCGATGCGGTTATAGACAAACGCCTTGCGCGCGGCGTCCGCCGCTTCGTCACGGGTGAAATAGTGACCAATCAGCAGGTAGGAGCAGACGCCGACGCCTTCCCAGCCGACGAACATCAGCGGCAGGTTGTCGGCTAAGACGAGCGTCAGCATCGCGGCGACAAACAGGTTCAGGGCGGCGAAAAACCGCGCGTAGCCGTTGTCCCCGTGCATGTAGCCGACGGCGAAGATGTGAATGAGCAGTCCGACGCCCGTAATGAAAAGCGCCATCACGCCCGACAACGGATCAAGAACAAGACCGAAGTCGGCGCTGAAGTTTCCGACGCTGAACCATATGCCAAGCCGCTCGGTGACGCGCCGGACGCCCTCCGCATCCGGCGCAGTGGGCAGCAGTTTGAGGAAGAAAGCTGCGAACGCGCATCCAGCCGCGACAGCGACGGACAAACAAGCGATGACGCCCGTCAGACGCTCGCCGAGGCGACGGCCAGTGAAGGTCAACAGCAGCGCGCCGACCAGCGGCGCAGCGATCATGAGAACCAGCATGCCCGTGCTTAAACCCTGTCCGCCGACCAGCGCGGACAGGGCGCAGGTCAAAGTTTCAGAAGGCTTGATTCATCCACATCAAGCGTTTCCCGGTTACGGAACAGCGCAATGACAATGGCCAGCCCAACGCCTGCTTCCGCCGCCGCCACAGCCATTACGAGGACGACGAAGAGTTGTCCCTCGATTGTTCCTTGGAAGGCCGAAAACGCGACAAACGCTAGATTCGCCGCGTTGAGCATGAGTTCTAGACACAGCAGCGTTGAAATGATGTTGTTTTTGACAAACACCCCGACCGCGCCGATGGCGAAAAGCGCCGCGCTGAGGACGAGATACCACGATAACGGAACCATAGCCGCCTCGCTCTACTTGGCCGTAGTCAGCAGCCCGATGCCGACTTCACCCGTTGACCAAACCAGACGGTAGGTGTTTCCCTCCTTTGTGATGGTCACCATCCCTTCATAGGGCGCACCGTTCGGCAGCGTGCCTTTGGTCCGATGTGTCGCCGTGAGGCCGCCGCCGCCGAAAAACTGTTCGCGTCCAATGCCGCCAGCGGCGGCAACCGTGGTCCAGCCGCCGTCACCACCGCCGTCCTTCCTAAGCGCGTAAATCATGACGCCGGCTTGCTCTCCATACCCGACGACGAGGACTTGGCCGGCGAGAATCCCAATGCCGGTGTCGCCGTTCGTCCAAGCCAACGTATAAACCTTGTCGCCGATTTTGCGAACGCCGAGCTTGCCGCGATACGTCCGCCCGTCGGGATTCACGCCGGTCGTCTCGTATGTGCCCTCGATACCGTTGGTCAGCGACTCCGGCACAGCCGTTTCAGTCAAAATGCGCCCCCGCGCCTGACCGTTCGTCCACTTGCCGCGCAGCGTGCCGCCGTCATTCCGATAGACCACGACGCCGGGGATGCGTCCTTTAGGCGCGTAGCCCACCATCAAGTACTCAGTTCGCTCCCCCGTCTGTGCTTGCACGCCGGTCGGCGCGTGCAGCAGCGTCGGCGCTAGAAACAGCAAACACAGCCAAAGCCGGTGTGCATATTGCATACCCTCACTCCTTTTCCCGCTTCGCCAAGTGCAGCGCGCCGACGACCGCTAGCAGAATCAGGACGGAAGTCAGCTCGAACGGCAGCAGGTAGCGTGTCATGAGGTTTTTGCCCACCCGCTCAACTGTCCCAGCGTCGCCGGACGGCGTGCGGTCGCCTGTCACGCCAGTGACGGCAAGCCACACCGGTACAGTGAACAGCAGCGCAAGCGGCACAGCCAGCCACGCCAGAAAGCGGTGGCGCGGCGGGCGCTCTTCGTCGGCGCGGACGTTGAGCAGCATGATGACAAAAACAAACAGCATCATAATTGCGCCAGCGTAGACGACAATCTGCGCCGCGCCGATAAACTGCGCGCCCATCAGGACATAAAGCGCCGATAGCCCAACAAAGGACGTGATCAGCGCAAAGGCCCCATACAGCGGATTGCGCAGGACAACAACCGATATGGCCCCACCTAAAACCAGCGTCGCAAAACCAATGAATAGAAGTTTTTGAAAGGTCATAGCCGCCCGGCAGTGGTCGCACGTACGGCCGCGTGGCGGCCTGCACGGCACTGTGAGTTTTCACACGCCCCGATTGGAATGTTTTTCAAACCAAAAAATCAAGGCCGGAAAACCACGCAAAGGCCGCAGTAGCCCTAGACGCCGGTTTCTAGAAGGCGTTGCGCCTGCGACGAATTGAGTCTTGGGGGCGTTTTTCAATCCCAAGCGCAGCGGCGGCCGTGCCCGTCCGCCGGAAGGCACGGCCTACGGTGAGCTGAAAGCCAGCGCGCTGCCCGTTCACAGCACCATGCACTCCAACTGTGACGGCATGAGGTCTTCCTCCAGCGCCGGGTCGAGACCGCCAAGGTTGCGCGTTCGCATGATGTCGCTTGAAAAGGCTTCAAAGTCCACGGCTTTGGGGAGTTTCGGCGTTCCGTGCAGAATGGCCCACTCGATGTCTTCAAAGTAGCCGCGATGTTTCGGGTCGTCCGAAATCAACTGAAACGCCATGCTGCGGTTGCGGATTTCGTCAGACAGCGGAATGCGGGTGATGATGTCAATGCCGGCTTCCTGCGCATACCGCTCGCCCCAACCCGAGCCGTCGTCCCGATTGATGATCATCCCAAGGACGCGCGTCGTACCGCCCTGCTCGGCGAAGTAGCGGACGGCGCTGCAGAGGTTGTTGACGACATAGAGCGCCTGATGGTCGTTGCCGCCGACGAGAATGATGTCCCGCACCATGGATTTGGCAATCGGCGTCCCAAAGCCGCCGCAGACTACGTCGCCTAAGAAGTCATAGATGACGTAGTCAAACTCCCAGTCTTCAAACCCCATCTGCGCCAGCAGATCGAAACTGAGAGTGATGCCGCGTCCGCCACAGCCGCGCCCAACTTCCGGGCCGCCCAGTTCCATGGCAAAGACGCCGTGGCGCTTGAACACCACTTCACTGACAGATGGTACAGGGTTGGCGGCCTTGGCTTCCTGACGTAGCGCCCAAGCTTCCAGCAGCGTCGGTAGCGACTTGCCGCCGAACAACAGCGCTGTGGAGTCGTGTTTGGGATCGCAGCCGATTTGCAGAACGCGATGCGACTTGCTGGCCAGATAGTAACTGAGATTCGAGGTGATGAAAGACTTGCCGCTTCCACCTTTGCCGTAAATGGCGACAACGCGACGTGCCGACATGAAGCATCCTCCGCAAGGAAGGCTTTCCGTCTTCAGCGCCGTGGGGAAAACGCTTCGAAACGTTACAACGCAAGATGGGGCGTCCGCCGGACGCCTACCATCAACCTACATCCGGCTGGGTGTCCAACCAAACGTTTTTCCGTGTTCCCCAGCAAACATTGCCCAGAAAACGGTTGTTTGAAACCGCCATCCGGCGCATACTTTCAGCCGCCCCACAAACCTTTTTCTCTGTTGACAGCTTCTTTCCTATGTCGGCTCTCCTTGTGGATGAACTGACGGACGCTGAATCCGCAGCGGCGGACGTTCTGGAAGCAACGACGGTGGAGGTGACGGAGACATTTTGGCACTGGCGGCATGGTCGCATCCGAGTCTGGGAAACCGACCCGCATCCGTCCGGCCGGGCGATTGTCCTCCTGCATGGTTACGGTGCCATGGTCGAGCACTGGCGCAAAAACATTCCGGCGCTGGCGGCGGACGCGACGGTGTACGCCCTCGACCTTTTGGGCTTCGGTCAAAGCGACATGCCGGACGTACACTACAGCGCCCGTCTCTGGGGGGAACAGGTACGCGACTTTCTCGACGCCCGCCGGTTGAGGCAAGTGACGCTGTTCGGTCATTCAATGGGTGGTCTAATCGCTGCGCAATTTGCCCACGATTATCCCGACCGGACGGCTGGGCTGGTGCTTGTAGACCCCAGCGGCTACCCGCCGCGCACGCCGTCCGACTGGCTCTTTCGTGCGCTGCGGTTCGCCGCCGAAAACCAACTTCTGCGCGATCTTTCTTACTGGCTCTTTGCCACACCCGATATTGCGCGGCAGGGACTGGTTTCAGCCTACTTCAACCCCGAAGCCGTCACGCCCGATCTGATTGAAACCTTTGTCGCCCCGCTGCGCCGGCCCGGCGCAAAGTACTCGTACCTTGCCGTGGCGCGGCACCCTAACGACTTCTTTATTAACGCGCCGAATGGCATCTCCGCACCGACGTTGTTGGTCTGGGGCGGACGCGACCGCTTGCTGCCGCCGCGCCTGCTCCAACCGTTCCGCGAACTGATTCCACACGCGGAATCGGTTGTTATCCCAGACACCGGGCATTGCCCGCAGGATGAGACGCCCGGCGCGTTCAATGCGGCGGTACGGCGGTTTTTGCACCTCAACGTCTTTACTGACCTCGGCTTCGACTGAGGGACGACCGCTTCGGACAACTTATTTTTTGGAGGGACAGTATGGATGCCTTGGCTTCGGCGTTGCCGACGGCGTCAGCCGCCAGGCCCATTGCATATGATCCGGCTCCGCGCCGGATTGGGTACGGCATGTGGCTGAGTGTGACGTTGCTGTGGTCGTCGTTCTTCTTCCTAACAACGTTGGCGGCCGTGCGGCTCGCCGCCTTGCTGTCGGCGACGAACATCAATCTAACGCATCTGGTTCCGGCTTTCGGTCTGCACATCGGCCTTGCGACCGCGTTGGCCTTCGGCATTGGCTTTCTCAACCGGCGACTTGATCCGACCGGTGAAAAGCGCGCGCGGCGCAACGCCGCGATCCAAGCCAAATACGCCGGCAAAGTGCCGACGTTTGTATCGCTTCCGGGGAGTTTGGCTTCGGCGTGTTTGTTTTACGGGACGACTGTCACTGTGATGCAGATCGCGGGCGTCAGTCTTTCTTGGCCCGTGATAGGGCTTGGCCTTGTACTCCACCTGCCAGCGGCTTTCGTTGGTGCGTTTCTCACCGGCGTCGTGCTGCGCAACCTTCAGGCCCGACGTTTACGGCGGTCGCAACCATCCTCTTGACTCTGGGCGGCGGCGTATGCGCAGAGATAGCGTTTGGCTGGCGTTGTTGCTGTGTGGGCTTGTTGTCACGGGCGGCGACCGGCCTGCTGTCGGTCGCTGCTTGTGCTCCATTCTGAATTTTTCACCCTCCGCAGAGGGGTCATGCGCTATGCCGCCTTCCCATCCCGTGTCCGCATCCGTACTTGCTCGTGACGCGCGTTACCGGCGCGACATCGCCGACCTGACGCCTAAGCTCATTGCAATTCGCCGCGACTTGCACCAGCACCCGGAGCTTTCCAACCGCGAGGAGCGCACGGCGCGGCTGGTCGCCGAACAGCTACGGGCGCTGGGGCTTGAGGTCAAAACCGGTATCGCACATCACGGCGTCATCGGCGTCCTGCGCGGCGGCCGACCAGGCAAAGTCATCGCCGTCCGCGCCGACATGGATGCGCTCCCGATTGAGGAAGTGCGCGACACGCCTTACAAGTCGCGCTATCCCGGCGTGATGCACGCCTGCGGCCATGATGTGCATACGACGGTGGCGTTGGGGGTGGCGGAAGTGCTGTCCAAGTATCGCGCCGATCTGCCTGGCGTCGTGAAGTTCATCTTCCAACCGGCGGAAGAGGGTCCGCCGCGCGGCGAGCGGGGCGGCGCGAAAATGATGCTGGAAGAAGGGGCGTTCGACGCGCCGACGCCGGACGCCATCTTTGGTTTGCACTGCATGCCGATGCTGGAAGTCGGCTCCATTGGCTACTGCGAGACGGCGGCGATGGCGAGCGCTGACCGCTTCCTGATCACCATTCGCGGTAAGAAGGTTCACGGAGCGTATCCGCACGAGGGCGTGGACGCTATTGTGGCCGCTGCAGCCGTTATTGAGCAGCTCCAAACCATTCGGAGTCGCCGGATTGACACGCAAGCGCCCTTGGTGCTCTCCATCGGCAGCATCCACGGTGGCAACCGCTTCAACATTCTGGCGGATGAAGTGCGGATGGAGGGCACGGTGCGGACGCTCGACCCGGACGTTCACGCGCGTGTTGAACCACTGATGCGGCAGATTCTCAAGGGCGTGACGGAAAGCCACGGCGCGAGCTACGAGTTGGACTATGAGCGGATTGTGCCCGTCACCGTCAACAACCCGCAGCTTGTGAGGCAGATGCTCCCAACCATCCGGCGCATTGTGGGCGACACGCGCGTGCTCGCCATGCGTCCCCAGATGGGCGCGGAGGATTTCTCGTACTTTGCCAATCGCGTACCGGCTTTCTTTTACTTTCTTGGCGTGGGCAACAAGGCGAAGGGGTTGACGGCGATGCTGCATACGCCGGAGTTTGATGTGGACGAGCAGTGCCTGCCAGTCGGCGTTGAAGTCATGGCGGCGATGGTGACCGACTGGCTTGAAACGGCGGCGCAGCAACCATAGCTAAGGCTTGGACGGCGGCAAGGCAAAGTGTTCTCCTGACCGACCAACAGAAGGCTGGTTGTGACGCATCTTGCACGGCGACGCCCACCGCAAGTAGCCGGTGAGGTAAAACCTTGAGCGAGAGTTTGACGCCTATGAACACCTTCCTTCGTTCCCTTGTCGCCTTTTTGAGCCTGTTTTTGGCGCTGACGCTTTTGTCTTCTCCGCCGGCCGCCGGTCGGCAGCGTTTCAACAGCCGGCTTGAGAACCTAGCCTTTCAACTTGTTCAACAGGCGCGCAACGCCGCCGACCGCTTTGAACGCGACTACCGGCGCGGCTTCACCAACAGTCGGCGCGACATTCAACGCCTCTATCAGGCGCGGATGTTCGTTGCCGGAGCCGAACTGCTCGCCCAGATGACGCGCGAGGGCCGCCCGGAAGCGGAACTCTACGATGCGATTGACTTTCTCCGCAGCCAAGCCAACTTTGAAACCGGGTGGAGCGGCATCCGCAGTACGCTGGATGACCTCAACCGCGAGTTGCGGTTCAGCGGTGGTCCCGGACGCGATCCGAACGACGGACGCCAAGGCGGGCGCTGGAATCCGGGCGGATGGGATGATAGCCGCGTCACCGGCCGTATGCGGTGGTTCGGACGGGTGGACAATGAGATTTATGTGTACGTCCGGGACAATGAAGCCCGAACGGAACTCATCGCCGGGCAGCCGACGCTCAACGAACGCTTCACCTTCACCAGCCCCTTGCCCCGTCGCCCGGTGACGGTCAGCGTTACGCGCCTCCGCGGGCGCGGCCGGGTTGAAGTCTTTCAGCAGCCGTCGGAGAACAACGATTTTACGGCGGTTATTCGCATCGTTGACCGCGCCGGCGGCGCTACCGACATGGAGTTTGAGTTGGTTTGGTAGCCCCCTCCCCAAGCGCGACGACAGGGGAGCGGTTGTTTGACGTAGCGGGCTTGCTGTGATGGGCTTGACGCTGTGCGGCGATGCGCCGCGAGTGTCAGCACTTTCCGCCTCCCTGCGGTCTTCCAATCAACCTGACGCCGGAATCGCTACTCCGTGATGTCGAACGACTCAACCATTTACCAGCCCGATGTCGGCGCGGTGCGGCTCTTGTCGCGGACGTTTTTCCACCGGGGGCGCGTGTTTGATACCTCCCACGACGCAATCCAACTCGCTTCGGGCGCGCGGCTGGAGATGGATGTTATCCATCACCTCGGCGGCGCGGCCGTCCTGCCGCTGTTCGACAATGACGACGTACTGCTCATTCGCCAGTACCGCCATCCAGCAGGACAGGTTCTACTGGAAGCGCCGGCTGGTCGGCTCGAACTTGGCGAAGACCCGGAAGCCGCTGCACGCCGCGAACTGGTGGAAGAAACCGGCTACCAAGCTGCTCAGTTGACTTTCATCACCAAGTTTTACGCGCTGCCCGGATACAGTACCGAAGTGTTGTACTGCTTTCTCGCCGCCGGATTGACGCCGGGGCCGCAACGTTTGGACGCCGATGAGGACATCCGCATCGTCCGCTTGCCCTTCACCGAGGCGCTTCGGTTGGTTCATACCGGCGCTATCATGGACGCCAAAACGATGATTACCATCTTGCTCGTGGACGTGATGCGTCATAACGGCGCTTTGCCCGACGGTCGGTGACATTACCTGACAAATTGCGTTCAAGACGGCGGCGAAGTTTGCCGACGAAATGGGCGAACCGCTACCCTTGCGCATTAGTGACGCTCGTCAGTAAACGCTTGATTGTCGGCGCATTGCTCGAACTGGCGCTTACCAACGATGTACAGCCTGCAATTCGAAACGATTTACCCAATCGTTGAACTCAAGCCTAAGAAGGGTGTGACCGTCACTGAAGTTGACCCGGACGGCCTTGGCGCGGCCATCGGGTTGCGGCCGGGCGACCGCATCCTGGCGGTCAATGGCCGCAAGGTGCGTGATTATCTTGATTTCCAGTTTTACACTGGCTCTGAAGACCACGTTGAGCTGACCATTGTTCAGTCCGACGGTGTGACGCGGCAGGCTTCAGTCGATATCGGCGAGGGTGACATCTGGGGGCTGGATTTTGAGGCGTTCAAGCCTCGGCAGTGCGGCAATGAATGTCTGTTCTGCTTCTGTGAGCAAAATCCGCCGGACGCGCGGCCGTCGTTGTTCTTTCGGGACGAAGACATTCGCCTGTCGTTCCTGCACGGCAACTACACGACGATGACGACGCTGACGGAGGAGGAATTCAACCGGATTGTTGAGCAGCGTCTGTCGCCGCAGTATGTCTCGGTTCACGCCACTGATCCTGAGGTACGTCGGTATTTGCTTGGGCGCAAACAGGCGGATGACATTCTCGGCACGATGCGGCGGCTGCTGGCGCACGGCATCGAGCTTCACGCGCAGGTTGTGTTGTGTCCGACCATCAACGACGGCGAGGTGCTGCGCCGGACAATTTACGATCTGGCGGCGTTACACCCGGAAGGCGTCAGTTCAGTCGCCGTCGTCCCAGTCGGCCTTACGAAACACCACCGCAAGCGCCATTTGCTGGTCGCGCCGACGGATGAATGGGAAGCGTCGGTGATTGAAATGGTCACACCGATTCAGCGCGAGCTAAAGCGCCGTTATGGGACAAGCTTTGTCTTCCTAGGCGACGAGTTTTACATCCGCGCCGGCGTTCCAATCCCCTCAGCGCGGCACTACGGCGACTATCCACAGATTGAAGACGGCGTTGGGATGGTGCGGCGGTTTATGGACACCTTTCAGCGAGCCGTCCGGCGTGCGCAAAAGCGGCCGCCAACCGGGCGCTTCCCGGAAACAACGGTGGCGACCGGCGCGCTGTTTGCGCCGCAGCTAACCCGTATGGCGGAACAGCTCAACGAGCGGTTTGGAACACGGCTGCATGTCGTCGGTGTGCCGAACGAATACTTTGGTCACGAAGTCAATGTCGCCGGGTTGGTTGCTGGCGGCGATCTGATTGCGGCGCGCGACCGCTTCCGAGGCCAGCGTCTGTTGATTCCGAATGAAATGGTTATGGGCGAGCGGTGTCTGTTTATTGACAGCATGCCACTGGCGGAGGTTAGCAACCGATTGGGGATGGAGGTCCACTTAGCGGGTGTGACCGGCAAGGATTTTGTAGCCGCCGCCCTGCAAACCGCCGCCTAGTCTCCGCCGCCGACCGTCCAGACTACGGCCGACGCTTCCAGCCGGCTTGGGTGTTCACCGCCGCGAGTGAGACCGTTGCGGCCCGGCTGGACAATTGGTAAGAAGCCGTCGGTAGCGCCCCAGCATCGTATAGAGGAGCGACGCCGCTGACGATCCCCGGCTCGCCGAGGCTTCTCCAGGGGTGAGAGCCGTTCGTTCGATTGCGCAACATGCTACAGAACATCCGCGCCTATCTTGACTACCAGCCGATTGATCCGTTGGTGAATTTCGTTGACGCTAACGCCGAGCGCATCATTCGGTCGTACTATTTCACCTCCGAACTATCACGGCTGACGGCGCGGCTCATTGAGGGCATTGCTTCGCTCAAAACCCCGGAGGCGGCGCGACTGATTACCGGCGCGCGCGGGACAGGCAAAAGCCATACGCTGGCGGTGGTGCGCGCTCTAGCCTGTACGCCGAAAACCCGGCACATCGTGGCGCACAACCCGCCGCTCGCCAACGCTGTCAAGCGTTTGGAAGGGACGACCTTCTTGCCGGTGTACATCTCTGGCAAATCGCTGGTGGACGGCTCAACCGATTTCGCCACCCTGCTGCGTGACGCCTTGGCGCGTATTCCCGAATCGCCTATCGCCTTCGATGACGCTCAGTGGTTTCCGGCGATTGAAGGCCAGCAGATTTGTGAACTGTTAGCCAGCCGGTTGTTTCCAGGCATGGCCTTCCTGTTTGTCATTGACGATCTCTCCGACGCGCTACGCGCTCACCGCCGGGCGCTGGTTCAGGACACGCTTGATTGGCTAACAAAGCTGGCTGAGAAGTCACGCAGTCTCCCGTTTGCTCTTCTGGTGGCGTTGGACAGCGACGTGACGGCGCCGCATACAGGACCGGCGGCGCGGCTGACGGCCGACTACCAGACCGACACGCTCACTCTCGACAATCTACGCCGCATCACCGATCAGGCCGTTTTTCGCAAAACGCCGCAGCAGCGCGCCGAACTCACGGCGTTGTACCAAGAAACGCTCAAGTCACTCCCGCGCTTTCATTGGAGCGAGGAAGAGTTCTGCAGTCTCTATCCGGTTCATCCAGCCGTTTTGGAAGTCGCGCCGGGGCTGTCAACCTACTGTGAAAGCTTTTCACTGTTCAGCTTTATCAACGCCGTCATCGGTGGGGCGCTGCGGCGGCGGCCAATGCAGCTTATTTCGCTCGACGACCTCTTTGACAAGTATGATTTTGAGCTGAAACGCCATCCGACGTTATCCCGCGCCGTCGCCGTCTATGAGTACCTCTCAACCATGCGGCTGCCGTCCCTGAGCTTCGAGCAGCGTATTCCGGCTAAGCTCCTGCTCAAGGGCTTGTTTCTTTACTCGCTGGTTGGGCGTCCTGTCAGCGCTGATGAACTCACCAACGCGATGATGCTGGGTGAGATTGGCTACAACCAAGCGGCGCTACTGTTGGACGACCTTCAGGCGCACAGCGAAGGCCAAATCATCAAGGAAACTGCTGGCGGCGTCTGCCGTTACAGCCTGACCGTCGTTGAGCAGTTTGACCCGGAAGCGCGGCTGAAGACGGCGCTGGCGGAAACGCCGGACGACGATACATTTGACGCGCTTCTCGTCACACTTGGCGGCGGTGCCGCGTTTTATGACTTCCCCTTCACTTTAGACGCCCTGTTGCTGAGCGGCGCGAAGACCTACCGTGATGAAACCGTCGTCCTGTGGCGTAATACGGGACGGCGCGGTATTGTCAGTTTCGGCGCTCCGCCGGAAATTTTCACCAATCCGCCGGTCGGCATCGAACGTAGCGGCGATCCCTTTACGCCGGTCAACATCGTCATTCCCACTGACGACGAAGCGGGAGCCGACGCTAAACCCTCTATCGTTTATCACTGGGCGGATGAACTCTGCGAATATGATTGGCAGCTGTGCATTGAGAGCAGCCGGTCGCCGATGGACATCAGCGCCGGCGCGACCACGCCCAGTTTGTTGTACTGGCGTCCGTCGCCGCTGAGCGCAACGGATTTGGAAACCCTCAAGTCGCTCTGGATTGCCTACACACGCGGTGAAGAAGTGTTTGGCGATGAGCTTGCGGAGCGCGTCGCCGTGCTGGAAGCCCAGACGCGCGCCATGTTCCTGCGGCATTATGTCGAGGAAGGTGAACTGCTGGCGGCAAACGGCGAACGTTATGCGCTCCGCCAACTGTTTCCTGACGGCCTCCCGCGCACCTTTAGCGATTTTCTTGGTACGGTGATTCGCAAGCCGCTTGACATCCGCTTTCCGGCGCATCCGGTCTTTTCCGCGCCGTTGACGGAACGTGAGACCAAGCGCTTAGTGCTCGGCCTGCTTGGCGGACTTAATCCGACCGACCCCACGGTACAGGAGATGGCGCGTCATTTCGCCGCGCCGTTTCAGATTGTCGTGCAACGCGACGGTCTTTACCAGTTGGCGATGGATCGGGATGAGGCGCTGGGCGAACCGTGCATCAGTGAAGTGCTGCGTTTGGTGGAAGCCGCTGGTTCGGAGCCGGTGCCCGTCCAGGTCGTCTATCAGACCTTGCGGCGCGAACCCTACGGTTTGCTCGAACCAGCCCAACAAATTGTGATGATGGCGCTGGTCGCCGGCTGGCGCATCGAACTCGTGGATGTCTCAGGATTGCGTATCTTTACGGCGGCGGAACTGACGCAGGATGTCAGCTTCCGGCAGTACGGTTCAATCCGGCGTACGGCGGCAATTACCTACGCTTCAGAAACCCTCTCAGAATGGTGTCGGCTGTTGACGGAGCGGTTTGATCTCCCCGACTTGGCCGACGACCGTAAGCAGGTGCGGGAAAGTCTGGCGCAATGGTATCAAAAGTGGCTCAACTACCGGCTGGCGGAGCGGTTTGAAAACCTGCCGCCGGAGATGCTCACCACGCGCACGTGGCAGTTGATCATCACCTGCAAGCGCTATTTTGAAACTACGGCGGCGGCCGTCGAGGCGGTTTTGTTCGAGCGCATTTCACTTGAAATGGGACTGGCGCGGATTGTGGATATCTTCGCCGCCAACCCAACAATCTATCAACGCGCCGTCATTGACTTGCGTGTGCTCGTCGAGTTTCTCGATTGGCTGCCCTTCTACGTAACGGCTAAGGCCTACACCCTCAGCGCGTTGCCTGTGACGGACGCCGACGCGCGAAACGCGCGCCGCGAGCTGGGCGCGTTCTTTGAGCACCCGCACCGGCTGCTTGATGCGGACAAGCGGCTTCGTTTTGAGCAGGTTTTTGAGCGATTCAAGAAACACTACATTGAAGACTGCGTAGCGCATGATGAGCAGGCGACGAAAAACCTCGACCTGTCAGCGCTAACGGCGTTTTTAGCCAGCCCGACTTGGCGGCTCTTCGAGAACTTGTCCCGGCTGGTGATCGCCGATGGAACCTACGCCGCCCGCGCGCGACGCATTCTAGCCGACATTGAACTGCGGCGGCGTAGTATGCATCTCCGGACTTTTTTGGAGCACCAGCCATTGGTTAGCGGTCTGATCCAGCGGCGAAGAATGCCTCCCTTATCCCACCAAGTCGAGCGGCTGAGGGAGACGGTTCAGCAAGGTATTCAGCATTTCCGACAGTGCATCGCACAGAACCGCGCCGTAATCCAGCACCACTTACGCGCGCTTGGCTTGCCGGATGTGGAAGAGCGGATGGTGACGGCGGCGTTGGCGGCGTTGACTTCCACTGCCTCCCAGACGGACTTTTCAATTGCGCCGGAGGTCATTGATCACATCAATGCAGCGTTGACGGCTGCGCATCCGGCTTCTCCTGTTATCCGCCGCCTACCGCTGGCGCCGGGTGTCACCGTCACCAAGGCCGATTTGGCGGCGCGGTTGACGGCGTGGCTGGAAGAATTACCGGAAGACGCGCCGGTCACACTTGAGGTTGAGGAAGGGTTCCGATGATGACGTCGCCGCTCCGAGAGCGAGCAGAGGGTCTGCGCCCTCGATGGCTAGTGCGCGCCAGCTTGCGCACGGTGGTTTTATCGTGGCTGCTGCTCTTAGGCTGCCTTGGTGCAGGCCCTTGCGGCTACCGACGATTGGACGCGGGAGGCGCGCTGCCGCCCGACGTTAAGACGTTAGCCGTCCAACCTTTCACTAACCAGACCCTACGCTATCGGATTGAGCAACGATTTACCAACGCTGTGATTGAGGAGATTTTACGGCGGCGATTGCCGGTGACCTTGATCAACGACCCGGAAAAGGCTGATGCAGTACTTTCCGGTGACATCAAGGCTGTCACGACGGGACAGGCACTGGTGGACGATCGCGGCACGGTACGGCTCTTTCAGATCGCCGTCCGTTGCGGCGTGACGCTGCGCGACCAAACGCGCAATCACATCTTGTTTGACAATCCTAATCTTGAGTTTCGCGGCGAGTACGAGTTTTCGTCTGACCCGCGTTCATTCTTCAATGAAGAAGACCCGGCGGTGGAGCGTCTAGCCCGCGATTTCGCCCGCAGCGTGGTGACGACAATGCTGGAGCGGTTTTAGCCCGCCTGCTGTGAAAGTGGAGCGGAAACACTTGCCCTTGTGCGGGCGGGGTTCTCGCTAGCGGACGGCGCGGGCCATGTTCAAAAAGTCCCCCAGAAACTGCGCCACTTCCAGCTTCTCTGTCGGCGTCGCCTCAGCGGTAACCTCGACGTGACCAACAGCCCGGCTGATGAGAACACGACAACGTCCGCCAAGGCCGCGCGCCAGCCACTGCGTCTCAGACGGCGGGACAACGGCGTCGTTTGTGCCGTGAACAAGAAAAACCGGGCAACGAATGCGCCCCAGCACATAATGCGGAGAGACCTCGCGCATGGCCGCCGTCCGCCGTTCAATCTGACGCAGAAGCGGCGGGGTGACTTCGGTGTAATCGCCGTCAAAGAGTTTTTCAACTCGCTCTCGGCCAACAAGCGACATCCGCGCCGCCGCCAAGCGTGCTTGTTCGGGCTGTCCCCATAGCCAGAAGCGGAGCGCGGCGCGTCCGGTTTCCACGTCGGAAGGTGGAAGAATCGTCGTCGCATGCTCGTAGGCCAGCAGCAGCACGCCGTATGGATCGGCCCGCAACTTGATCGTTTCGCCGTTCGGCGCAAGGATTTCATTGGTCAGCAGAAAGCGCGTTACCCGCTGAAGGTCGTCATGCGCCCCGACAGCCAAGACGTACCCAATCTCTGGCGCAAACCGCCTGTCAGCCGCCGCCACCAGGCACAGACCGCCAGCAAACGACAGTCCCATGACGCCGACCCGGCGTCCCGTTTGACGACGCAGCGCCTTGGCCGACCAGCCGATGATTTCTACGGCGCTTTTTTCGATGCGGTAGTCGGCAAGGGACTGCACGTTCGGCGTCAGAACCACCATCCCGGTCGCCGCCAAGGTTTGAGCGAAGTTTTTCAAACGCACTTCATCGGCGCCGTCTCGGTGGACGCCGTGCACCATCACCAGGGCTGGAGCGTCAGACAAACCCTCCGGGCGATACAGCCAAGCGTGGGTGGGACCGCGCGGCGTCGGCACAGTTTGCGCCGCACAGGTCACGCGATGTTTGGCGAACAGGGATAAGCCTTGGTGGGCTGGTTTAGAAGCCGCCGCGCAAGCAGCCGGTGCACAAAAAGTCAGTACGCCGACGCCCCAAGGCAGGCTCAGCAAGCAGAGCCACGCCGCCCAACCAACTGACTTTCCAAACAGGCGGCTACTGCGTCCTTGGACGGTCATCGAAGATTAGTCGACGGGGCAAGGCTACCGATGAGGCCTGTTTCAAGCTTGTCAGGCGTGATGACAACCCGCTTGACCGTGATTCCGTCTCGTGACGGCAGCTGGAGCGGTCGCCCGTTCACGGTGACGGAAACAGCCGGAAGCGCGCCCAACGAGAGAATGATTTTTTCTTTTGCGCGGTAGATCCGTACGTCATCCGGCAGCAGGATGAACTCTTCCGGCTTGCCATCATCAACTTGGAGCCGCGTCCAACACTTACCGGTTGCACGCAGCTCTAATGTCAGCCCATCCGCCGCCGTGGACGGCGGTGGTGCGGCAGGGGGCGGCGCAGCCGGCGGCGACGGGGCGGATGGCGGCGCAGACGTAGCAGCGGTCGCCGAAGGCGGCGGTGCCGTTGGGGAGGGCGGCGGCGTCGCCGGCCTAGTCTTGAAGGCAGCGAATAGGTCGCCGAATACACGCCACCAACCAGGAAAGGCGTAGAGTGTGCCAGCAGTGACCACGGCGGCGACCGCTAGGCTCAGCGTCAGTAGGAGAGCGTTGCCGGTCTTCGGCGGCGACATCTCCGGCGCACGATTCACTTCTTCATCGGTTGGAATGCGTGAGCTACCCGACTGCCGTTCGTAAAGCTGAATCGCGCGGGTTTCATCGTAGTCAATAGCTCTCGCCAACTGTCGAATAAAAGAGCGGTTATACAACTCGCCCGGCAACTCACGGTAGTCGTCGCGTTCAATTGCGTGTAAGAAACGCACGGGAATGTTGGTCGCCTTGGATATCTCTTCAAGTGACTTGCCGCGAGTCTCACGCTGCTGCTTGAGTTCCTGCCCCAGCGTTGCCATGACGCCTCTCCCGCTTCGTTTTTTCGGCGCAAGGGCGCGACTTGCTTGCTCCTGTCATTCAGGCTGTGAAAGACTGCCGCCGAAATTCCCGCCGTTGTGATGGTAGTCATCCGCTTTGACGGCTGTCAAATCAGGGAGCGCCGCCAAAAGTCGGACTCCAAATGGCGACTCTTCAAGGATGTTATGGGATGACGCGCAAACCCCTCAGCGTTGGCGGCCGTCGCCGATTTTTGCAGAGTTTAACCGGGTTGATCGGTATTGTTTGTGTCGGCTGCCAAAGTAAACCGCCGTCCGCCGAACAAGCTTCAGGGCGACCGAAATCGCAAGCGTCACCGCCGGCGCCGCCGTCCTGTCCGATTTGTGGTATGCCGGTGTTGGTTGAAGAAAGTGAAAACCGTTTTGAGGCGACGGCGCCGAATCGGCCGCCTGTTCACTTGTGTTCCGCCGTTTGCGCGGTAGTGTATACCGACCGTCATCCTGAAGTGACTCGTCTGGATGTGTTTGACTACCAACGCCGCACGTTAGTCCCAGCAACGACAGCGTTTCACCTGTATGAGTCAAAGCTGGAGGTACGCGCCGCCATGCCTCCGGTGACGGCTTCGTTCGCTGTCCGCGCCGACGCTGAAGCGGCGCGCATGAAGTACGGCGGCCGTTTGTTGACGTGGGAAGAACTGAAACGCGCGATTCGCCGGACGAAGTACTACAAAACAGCGCCTTGAACCAGCGTCCGTTTATGAAACTCATTTTGGCTTCGGCCTCGCCGCGTCGAGCCGAGTTGCTGGCTGCGGCTGGCTACGCCTTTGAAATTTACCCAACCAACACGGATGAGACTCCCCAGCCGTCGGAGACGCCGGAAGCGTATGTCCAACGGCTTGCCCTAGCGAAAGCGAGGGCAGTGGTTTGTTCAGAACCGGCGGTGATTCTTGGCGCGGACACCACGGTTGTCCTTGATGGAGACCTGCTGGGCAAACCGGCGGACGCCGCCGACGCGGCGCGCATGCTGCGTCGGCTTAGCGGACGCCAGCATGAAGTGGTGACGGGCGTTGCGGTTCGTCGCGTGCCGGATGACGTATACCGGCTCACATACGAGCGCACCCTCGTGACTTTCGACGACCTGTCGGAAGACTGGATCGCCAACTATATCGCTTCCGGTGAGCCTTTCGGCAAGGCCGGCGCGTATGCGATTCAGGGCCGCGCTGGCGCACGAATCACCCGGATCGAAGGCAACTATCAGAACGTCGTCGGTTTGCCGGTCAGCACGGTGATCCGGTTGCTAAGCGAACTTGGCAGCACAGCGACGGGCAAGCGCGCCGATGATTGAGCGACGTAGCCTCAGTGTCGGCGTCTCGCTGCCGTGAAAGAGTGGTGAAGCGGCGCTTTCTATGGAGCGCTTGCCGTGAAGCGGACAATCACCAACGTCACGTCGTCTTCAGCCGCGCCGTCACCGAGAAACATCCGCAACTCGGCAAGAATGGCGTCCTGCAGGGCGACGGCCGAGCAGTTCCCAGATCGGGCAATCAACTTTTCCAGACGTTCAAACCCGAACGCCGCGCCGCTGGCGTTGCGCGCTTCGACCAGACCATCCGTGTAAAACACCAGCGCATCGCCTGCCTGGTAGGTCAACCGTTTGGTCGGGTATCGGCCGTCAAGACGGACGCCAAGGGGATAGGCGCTCTGCTCAATAGCTTCAACGACGCCGGTCGCCGCATGGTAGTGATAAGGAAAAGGATGACCGGCGTTCGCCATTTCAAACGTCTGCGCAGCGGCGTCAATGACCACGTACGTCATTGTCATCAAGTTCCGTTTGCCGCCGGAAACCGCGATGAGGCGGTTCATGGCGGCTATCACCGCCGACGGGTGTGGGTCATTGCCGACTTGGTTGTACAACCCGCCTTTGGCCAGCGCCATCAACAGACCGGAAGACACGCCATGGCCGGTGACATCGCCGATGGCGACGGCCAACCGCCGGCCGCCGAGAACGAAAAAGTCATAGTAGTCGCCGCCGACATCCCGTGCTGGCAGAGAAACACCAGCGACATCCAGTCCCGGTACGTCCGGCGACGCGCTGGGGAGCAGTCGCTGTTGGATGTCGCGCGCAATCTCCAACTCGCGGCGCAACGTCGCTTCCGCCGTCAGACGACGCACCAGTTGCGCGTTGTCCAAGCGCAGCGCCACTGATTCCGCAACGGTCATCAGGAGGGACTTGTCTTCGCCGGTGTACGGCTCGCCGGAAAGCTTCGGCCCTAGACTGAAAACACCCAGCAGGTTGTCGCCGGAAACCAGCGGTACGAGGAGATGCGAATCTAGTCGCCGCAGCGTCGGGTGTTTGGCGTAGGGGATGCCTTCGCTGGATTCCGGGTCCAGCTCAAACGGCTCCGGCTCACGGCGGAGTTTGGCGAGCAGCGGCGACGTGGTCGGAAACGACAGTTCGGACTCCACCACCCCCGATGTGTTTGGTCCAAAACGGCATGCGAAGCCGCGTAAAGCCTGCACGTCCCCGTTAGCGATGACGTTGGACGCCCCATTGAGCAGACTCGGATGGAGGAGAAAGCCAATCGTTTTGACGTGCAGCGCCGAATCCACCGTCGTCGCCACGCGACGCAGCATCTCTTCGATGTTGGTCGCCTCCCGAACCGAGGCGGCAAGGTCGCTGAGCACCCGCTGCACTTGGTAGGCTTCACGAAAGAACCGGCGGTCAATGGCGGATTGAAGGCGTGGGTTGATATAGACGGCGACGCCGAAAAACACGCCGCTCATCACCAACATCCAGGCCCCCAACACCGGCGGCGTCAGCCGGTTGCCGGCGGCGGCGTAGCCCCACAGCACGACCGGATACATCAAGTAACGCGCAATGAAGTAAAACACGAGGTACTCCAGAACCATCACGCCCCGCGAGACGAACAGATACCGGACGCTGCTGCGCAGGATTTGTTGAACGCCCAGCACCCGATGCTTGACGACGACGTACGCAAACGAGAGCGGGAAGAGTGGAAACAGCGCAATCGGCAGGACGTAGAGCCACGGATAATCTTCGGCGCTGAGTTTGAAGGTGTTGACCGCCAGCAGAAGCAGTAAAACCGGAATCACGCCGACCGCCGAGCCGAGCGTGAAGACTTTCAACCGGCGCACTTGTTCGGGCGTCTGCGTTCGGTTTCGCTCAAGGTAGCCAAGGAACGGCGACGCTAGCCCAAGCCACAGCAGGACAAAGCGCACGGACGGGACGACGCCGACCAGCGGCAGTTCGGAAAACCGGCGGGCGACTTCAAAGGACAACATCCGCGCCGTGAACTGGGCGATCCCAACCAGTCCCAACACAAGCGCGGCCGAGCCGTAGAGGGACTGCGCCAGCCGGACTGGTTTGGTGAAGCGGCTTGGGCTGGGAAACGCCAGAAAGAACCGTAGGCAAAGGTAGCCGACGGCGTTGACGCCGACCGTCTGAAGCAATCCGGCGGGTATCGTCAGCCACGAAGCCAGCAGGACATGCTGGGCACCGCCGAACAGTGTCGCCAAGGAGATGAAAAAGAGTCCGCCTGTCCGCGCCGTAGCGTCCTCCCACCGCAGCCAACAGATCGCCAGTCCGACGCCGGCGCACAGTACGACAATCAGGGCTGTTTCGACGACGAAGAAAAACTCGAAGGAAAGCCAGCCGGTCGCAGGCGGCGTGAGGGTGATGGTGACCGGAGATGCGCGTCCGTCGGCCTTTCTAACGAGCAGCGGGAGCGTTTTAGTTCGTTCCGCCTGCCGCCGGAGACGGGCGTAGTCGCCGAAGCTGTAAAACGGCCGTCCGTCCGGTCGCAGGAGTTCGTCGCCGGGTTCAATGCCGGCCGCCTGCGCCGCACCGCCATGCTCAACCGTGCGGACGATGGGCTGCATTTCCTCCAGCGTGAGGCCGACCGACCAACTCCGCAGCTCAACGACGCCGGCGGCGAGCCGGACGACGACGTAGAAAACCGTCAGAACCGTCAGCAGCCGGAGAAAAAACAGCGAAGGTGCGCGCTCAGTCATGGAAAGCGCCGTCCGAAAGGCTGGGTAGGTTATCTTTCTTGCACGTCGTTCCGTATAACCCTACAATGATAGCCCTTGCTGTGGGCTGGGGCTACGGCTTCGGTTTGGCCGTTGGTCGTCCTTCAACACTTGTTTACATAAGAGGTTGAGGCGCTTATGCGAAACCGGTGGTTGACGGTCGCTTGGGCGGCGGCGTTGTGTATCCTGTCATTCGGCATGTTCAATGCGCTGGCGCAGCAGCCGTCTTCCACATCGCGCCCGGATGAAACGCCCGTCGTCAAAACAACGACCAACCTCGTCACGCTCAATGTGAGCGTCACTGACCCGCAAGGGCGTTTTGTGACCGGCCTCGACGCCGAACATTTCGAAGTTTACGAGGACAACGTCAAGCAAAACATCGAGTTCTTCAGCGACGAGGATGCACCAGTCTCCATCGGCATCATCTTTGACATGTCGGGCAGCATGCGCGGGCGGCTCAACAAGTCGAATGTTGCGCTGCGGAAATTTCTAGACGCCTGCCATGACGAGGACGAATACTTCCTTGTCGGTTTCAACAACCAAGCAAAGCTGTTGGTGGATTACACGCCGAATCCCGAAAAGATTACTGGCGCGGTCATGCTAGCTGAGGCGCGCGGTCAGACGGCGCTCTACGACGCTGTATATATCGGCGTTGAAAAGCTCAAGGAAGGTCGCCATGGTCGCCGGGCGCTGATTATCATCAGCGACGGACAAGACAACAGCAGCCGCTACACCTTTCGGGAACTGCGGCAACTGGTGCGCGAGGCTGATGTCCAGATTTATGCTATTGGCATTGCCACGGCGTTCAATGATACCTCGCTCGACCTCCAAGGGCGCGCTATTCTGGATGAAATCACACGGCTGACGGGCGGACGGGCGTTTTTCCCGAACAGCCAAGCCGAGTTGCAGGAAATCATTACACGGATTGCCGTTGAACTGCGTCACCAGTACGGCATTGGCTACACACCGACCAACTTGGCGTCTGTGCCCGCCGGCGGCAAATCAAATGAAAAGCAGCGGTGGCGCAAACTCAAAGTCAAGCTCAATCCGCCGAAAGGTCTTCCCAATTTGACGGTCAACGCCCGCGAGGGCTACTACGCCACATTCGCCACGGAATGAGCTGCGTGACAAGCCGCCGCGCAGCCTAAACCCCCACCGAATCTTCAACTGAGTCAGGTTCTATGTCGTTCAAAGCCAAGTTTGTTCTGGTCGCGCTCTCAACGGCGCTCGCCGTCTATGCCGTCGTCGGCGGTTTACTAGCTCGGCGCACCAGCGTTGTAGCCAAGGGCAACCCCTATATCCAACTCAAGATTTTCAACGAAGTCGTCAAGCATATCGCCAACGACTATGTAGACGAGCCGGACCTCGACAAAGTGCGCGTCGGCGCATTACGCGGGCTAGCGGAAGGGTTGGACCCGTACTGCGCCTACCTTTCGCCGGAACAGGTAAAGCGATTCAAGCCGGAAACGCTGACGGCTGTGCCGTTCGGTATGGTGGTCTCGAAGTATGCAGGTTTTGCCTACGTGGTAGCCGTGGCACCGGGGTCGCCGGCGGCTCAGGCGGGCATCAAGACCGGCGACTTCCTAGAATACGTGAACACGACAGCCACCCGTGACGTCAGCCTTTACGAAGTCATGGAAATGCTGACTAGCGTTCCCGACGGCGGCGCAATCGAGGTGACGGTTTTGCGTCCGGGCCTTTCAAAGGGTGAGAAGCACACGCTCCGTCCCGGCCCGTTTCAATCGCCGGTGGTTTCACGGATGGAAACGCCCGACACCGGCTACCTCAAGGTTGGTTTGCTTGTCAAAGGCAAAACCGAGCAAGTCATCGCGGCGATACGCCAGTTGCAACAGCGCGGCGCCCAAAAGCTGGTGCTTGACTTGCGGGAGTCCGCCCACGGCGAGTTGTCCGAAGGCGTGGCGCTGGCGAGCGTTTTTGTCCCCTCCGGCGTCCTAGCGCGAACGCTTGGCGCAAACAACACCGTCACGACACTGACGGCGCAGCCGGGGAGTCTGACCTTTGAAGGGAAACTTGTCGTTTTGGCGGATCGCTCGACCGCTGGTCCGGCGGAGCTAGTGGCCGCCGCGATTCGCGACAACCAGCGTGGGGAAGTCGTTGGCGAGAAGACGTTCGGCGTCGGCTCGGAACAAAGGTTGTTCCCGCTGCGGGACGGCTCGGCGCTGCTGCTGACGACAGTTCGCTACGCTCCGGCTGTTGGGAAGTCGCTGATGGAGGAATCGGTCAAGCCGTCGGTGGAAGTTAAAGTCGCCGCCGCTGAGCCGGTTGTGCCAGACTTGGACGCCGACGCTCCGCCGCCGACGGAAGCGCCGGAGGAACCAAAGAAAGTCGCCCCACCGATGGAAGACGTGATCCTCAAACGCGCCCTGGAGGTGCTCAAAGGCGAGACCAAGCAAGCACACCGCGCCGCGCCGAAAGCTGTACTCCCCAAAGCGGCCTGAGTTTTTCCCAAAACGTCACCTCGTGTCGTTGGAAGCCGCCGCATGAAGTTGGATGCGACACGCCGCCCCCGCGCCGACATGCAGGCGTATCTGGCCGCGGCCTTGGCCGGCTGCTATGAAGGCGAACCGACCATCTCGCCTATCGAGGGCGGCCGGACGGCCGCCGAGCGCCAACTCAATCGTTTTGACGCACGTCGGTATGGTTCGCGCAACCACGTCACACGCGGCCATGTTTCGCGATTATCACCTTACATCCGGCACGGCGTCCTAACGTTGCGCGAAGTGCGCGACACTGTTTTCGCCCGTTTTGGGCGGGCTGGTGAAAGCATCTACAAGTTCGTTTTTGAGCTTGCTTGGCATCAGTTCTGGCAGGAGGTGTACGCCGAACTGGGCGACGGAATTTACACCGACATTGAAGACTACAAGTTTTCACCCCCGGTCTGGCGGGAGACGCTGCCGGAGGACATTGCGCGCGCCGAAACCGGCTTGGTGTGCATGGATGAATCGCTCCGTGAGCTTTACACCACGGGCTACATGCACAACCATGCCCGCATGTGGTTCGCCGCTTACCTCATTCACCACCGGAAAGTTCACTGGACGGTCGGCGAGCGATTGTTTTTCGCGCATCTGCTGGATGGCAATCCCCCACCGAATGCGCTTTCTTGGCAGTGGGTGGCGTCAACCTTCTCCAGCAAACCGTACTACTTCAATCGGCAAAATGTTGAGAAATACACCGACGGTGAGTGGTGTCGCCGGTGTACAGCGCAGTGTCCGTTTGATCGAACCTACGATGAGTTGGCAGCTGAGTTATTTGGGGAGACGTAGCGGGCTTTGACGCCGAATCAGCTACGCGCGTTAATAACCAAGGATGCCGAGTGAAGGTTTTGGTGGATGTTTTTCAAACAGGGTGCGACGCACGCGGTTGGCCGGCGTGCTGCTGATTGCCTTAGCGTGGATCGTTGTGCCGGGATGCGGCCATACGCCTCGTGACGAGGCTGGCAAGCTCAAGGTCGGTTTGGTGTTCGACATCGGCGGCAAGGATGACAAATCGTTCAACGCCGCCGCATGGGAAGGAGCGAAACGCGCCAAACAGGAACTGCCGATTGTCCTGCGGTACGCCGAGCCAGGCGAGCCGAACAACCTTGAACCCTGTATGCGGGCGTTTGCCGAACGTGGCTACGACCTCATCATCGGCGTCGGTTTTGCCCAAGGGCCGGTTCTGGCGGCGGTGGCCAAGGAGTACCCCAACCTGCGCTTTGCCATTGTGGATGCGGTAGTGGATTTACCGAACGTCGCCTCGCTGGTCTTCAAGGAACACGAGGGCAGTTTCTTAGTCGGTATGATGGCGGCGCGGGCGAGTAAAACCGGCAAAATCGGCTTTGTCGGCGGTATGGACATCCCGCTCATTCGCAAGTTTGCGACCGGCTATGAAGAAGGCGCGCGTTACGTCAACCCGAACATCGTTGTTTTGAAGAACTTTGTCGGCATCACGGACGCTGCTTGGAACAATCCGGGCAAGGGCAAGGAACTGGCCAAGGCCCAGTATGAAGCCGGGGCCGATGTCGTCTTTCAGGCGGCTGGCAACTCCGGCATTGGTGTTTTTGACGCGGCGGAAGAAAACCGGAAGCTGGCGATTGGCGTGGACGCCAACCAGAACTGGGTCAAACCGGGTTTTGTGCTGACCAGTATGGTCAAGCGCGTGGATGTCGCGGTGTACACCATCATCAAGCAGGCGCTGGAACGGCGATTTCGCGCCGGGCTGCATGCTTACGGGTTGGAAAACGACGGCATCGGATACGCGCTTGACGAGTACAATCGTCCGCTTGTTTCTGAAGCCATGCTGCGCGAAGTTGAGGCGGCGCGGGAAAAAATCATCCGGGGTGAACTGCGCGTCACCGACTACATGGCGAACCTGAAATGACGCCGACCAGCGATGTACTCATCATCGGCGGCGGCGTCATCGGGCTGGCCATTGCGCGTGCGCTGGCGCGCGATGGTCTGCGTGTGACGGTGTTTGAACGCAACGCCCAGCCGGGCGGTGAAGCGTCGTGGGCGGCGGCCGGAATGCTGGCACCGCAGGCCGAAGCGGATGCGCCGGGGCCGCTCTTTGACCTCTGCCTCAGAAGTCGGGCGCTATATCCCGCTTTCGTCGCGGCGCTGTGGGAAGAAACTCGCATTGACGCCGAACTCTGTCCCGCCGGGACGCTCCTGTTAGCCGAGGAGGAGCACGAGGTCGCCGCCTTGCAAGCCAAGCTCGCTTGGCAAACGGCTGCAGGTTGTCATGCCGAATGGTTGTCTCCTGAGGATGTACAAGCGCTCGAACCCCTGCTGAAGAGCGTCGGGGCGCTTTATCTGCCGGATGACTGGCAGGTTGAAAACCGCCGTTTGACGCAGGCGTTGATCGCCTCGGCGACGGCCGCGCAGGTACGGATTGTGTGTCAGTGCGAGGGAATCGCACTGCTGGTTGAGCATGGGCGCGTTGCGGGAGTGGAGATGCGCGATGAACGCTGGTCGGCGCCGGTGGTCGTCAACGCCGCCGGGAGTTGGGCGGCGCGGATGTCGCCGGCGTTGCTGCGTCTGCCGGCGCGCGTGGTGCGCCCGATTCGCGGGCAAATGCTGGCCTTGCAGATGCCGTTGTTGACGCGGCTTCGGCATGTTGTGCGGACGCCGCGCGTCTATCTTGTGCCGCGTCGGGACGGCCGGCTCATCGTCGGCGCGACGGTTGAGGATGTCGGTTATGAAAAGCAGGTGACGGCTGGCGGTGTTTTGGCGCTGTTGGCGGGCGCGACGGCGGCGGCGCCGTCTCTGGCACAGGCGGCGCTGGTTGAAACCTGGGCTGGCTTGCGCCCTTTGGCGGCGGACGACTTGCCGCTGATTGGCGGAACAGACATTGAAGGGCTGTTGTGCGCCACTGGCCACTATCGGAACGGCATTCTGCTAACGCCGATTACGGCGGAAATCGTCCGCTGTCTGGTGCGAGGGTTGCCGCCGCCCTGCGACATCGCTCCGTTTTCGCCCAAACGGTTTTACGCGCCGGACGTGCTATGCTCGTCCAACTAAACGCAATCGAGAAACAGTCTGCATGAAAGACATCTATGAAAAGGCTCTGGAAGCCGCCCATTTTCTTCGTTCGAAGCTGCCGGAGATACCTGAAATTCTGGTGGTGCTCGGCTCCGGCTTAGGTGCGTTTGCGGATGTGCTGGAGCGCCCCGTCACCGTGGATTACCGGCTCATCCCGCACCTACCGACCTCAACAGTGGTCGGCCACTACGGGCGGCAGGTGTGCGGCTACCTCGGCGACCGGTGTATTGCGGCAATGCAGGGGCGGTTTCACTTCTACGAAGGCTACACTTTGCAACAGGCAACGTTTTATCTGCGTATCGCCAAGTTGCTCGGCATCGAGAAGCTGATTCTGACCAACGCCGCCGGCGGGATTGACCCATCGCTGAAGCCGGGTGACCTGATGCTGATCGAAGATCACATCAACTTGATGGCGGCCAACCCGCTGCAGGGCCTCAACGACGAACGGTTCGGCCCACGTTTTCCCGATATGACCAACGCCTATGACCCAGCCTATCGCGCAATTGCGCAGGAGGAAGCCGCACGGTTAGGTATTCCGCTCAAGTCCGGCGTCTATGCCGCGTTGCTGGGCCCAAGCTACGAGACGCCGGCGGAAATTCGCATGATTCGGAGCTTTGGCGCGCATGCCGTGGGGATGTCCACCGTCCCCGAAACCATTGTGGCGCGACACATGGGCATGCGCGTTTTGGGTATTTCCTGCATCACCAACTCGGCGGCCGGCATACTGAATCAGCCCATCAACCACGATGAGGTTCTCGAAATTGGCCGACAGGTGACGGCGCACTTCGTACCGCTGTTAAAGGCTATCATCGCGCGGATGTAAGCCGTATCTGGCGTGCAAACCTCTGTGAAGAAAAGCAGCTTCCATGGCGGAACTGACAATTCACTTCGGCGATAATCTGCCGGTTTTGCAGGGGCTTCCATCCAACTCGATTGATTTGATCTACATTGATCCGCCGTTCAACACCGGCAAGGTTCAGCAACGGACGCAACTGGCGACCGTCCGTGACGAAAATGGCGACCGGACGGGTTTCCAAGGCCGGCGATACAGAACCATCAAGCTTGGCACAAAGGCTTACCCCGACATCTTTGACGATTATTTGGCGTTTCTTGAGCCGCGCCTGCAGGAAGCGCGGCGCGTTCTCAAAGCCGACGGCAGTCTTTTTGTTCACCTTGACTACCGCGAAGTTCACTACGTCAAGGTGCTGTTGGATGTTATTTTCGGGCGCGCGTCGTTTATGAATGAAATTATCTGGGCGTACGATTATGGCGCGCGCTCAAAAACCAAGTGGCCGGCCAAGCACGACAACATTCTGTGGTATGCCAAGGACCCGGAGCATTACCAGTTTCATCTTGAGGTCTGCGATCGAATTCCCTACATGGCTCCGGGACTTGTCGGGCCGGAAAAAGCCGCCAGAGGGAAAACGCCGACGGATGTTTGGTGGCATACGATTGTCAGTCCGAATGGGCGTGAGAAGACCGGCTATCCAACCCAGAAGCCGCGGGGCATTCTGGACCGGATTGTGAAGGTTCACTCCCGTCCGGGCGACCTGCTGTTGGATTTTTTCGCCGGCAGTGGGTCATTCGGCGAATCGGCCGTGAGACTCGGACGCCGGTGCATCCTTGTGGATCATCATGAGGAGGCCCTGCGAGTGATGGAGAAGCGCTTCGCCGAGTTTCAAGTTGCGTGGGTTAACTGGACGCCAAGCCGTTCTTGTCTATCGCGCGCCGAAGATGGCCGTTCCGACGCGGATGAGCGTCGCGCCTTCCTCGATGGCGACCTCAAAATCGTGGCTCATCCCCATGGACAACTCCGATAACGCATCGTCCGGGAAGCGGTCGCGCAACTCGTCGCGTAATGCGCGCAGTTGACGGAAATACGGACGTACATCCTCCGGGTTTGGGCGGAAGGGTGGAATCGTCATCAAGCCCCGGATGCGCAGGTTCGGCAGTTCGCGGACGGTGGCGTACACCATCGGCAAGTCGGCGGGGGCAAGGCCGGATTTGGTCGGTTCGTCGCCCAGTTTGACCTGAAGCAAGACAGGCTGAATCCGCCCACGTTCACGCGCTAGTCGGTCGAGCCGCTGCGCCAACGGGATTGAGTCCACCGTGTGAATTAGGTGGAAGTGTTCAACCGCCGGCTTGGCCTTGTTGCTTTGCAGATGACCGATTAAGTGCCACCGCAGCGTCGGCGGACTGTAGGGAATTTTTGTGAGGGCCTCTTGGACGCGATTTTCGCCAATGTCTAGGATGCCGCAATCCGCCGCCGCCTGAATCGCTGTCACCGGTTGGGTTTTTGAGACGGCGATGAGCGTAATCTGCTCCGGCGCGCGGCCGGCGCGCGCGCTCGCCGCCGCGATGCGCTCCCGAACCGCCGCTACGTTGTCGGCAATGGACGGCATGGTGACACGCCTATTCGCTGGCAAGGCCGCGCTCAATTTTTTCCTGATAGGCGGCCGTGTAACGCGCCCACGGTATTGCTTCCAGCCGCTTGCGCGGGATTTCCTCGCCGGAGCCTTGGCAGATGCCATACGTGCCGTCGGCGATGCGTTCAAGGGCGTCTTCAACGTCTTGAAGCAGTTGTCGGTATTGATCGGATTGGCGCGCAACCAATTCCCGATTGGCGTAGGCTACGGCGGCGTCCAGCGGGTCCTTGACTTCTTCACCGGCGTCCTCCTCGTGGGTTGTCAGGTTGAGCGCCGCGCGCAACTCACGGCGCTTGGCCAAAAGTTTTTCTTTTTGTTGGGCTAAGAAATCAGCATCCATCAGCGCGTTTTCTCCGGGTGTCAACACTGGGTCAAGCTTTCCAGCAAAGCTTTTTGGACGCGCAAGCGTAGTGAGGTCGTCCGAAAGTGTCAATTTATGTCAGAATCATTGTCTACACCGCCTCTTGCCGCAGGTCACCGCCGTGTCATCTGAAACTGAATCCTCTCTGTTCACTGGCCTGTCTGAGAACGATGAGAAGGCCCTTGCCCCGCCGCCGTCACAACGGACACTGGCGGTTGACTGGGGCAGGAAACGTACTGGCTTGGCCGTTTGTGATGAGTTGGGATTGACCGTACGCCCACTGGCGGTATGGCCGACCGGCTCGCGCAAGTCCCTTGTGGCGCGGACGGCGGCGCTCATCGCCGAAGAGCGGATTGTGCGCTGTGTGGTTGGGTTGTCCTACCGGTTAGACGGCTCGCCCAATCAGGCGACGCCGCACATTTTGGCCTTTGTTGAGGCGTTGCGCCGTGCGACGCCGGTGGAAGTCGTCACTTGGAACGAGCGATTAACTTCGGTGGCCGCTGAAGATTGGCTGCGCGAGCAAGGCATTCCGCGCCGGCGGTGGGTGGAACGGCAGGATGCGGTTGCAGCGGCCATTTTGCTTCAGGATTTTCTGGCAAGTCGGACAGCTGCGCCGCTGTTCGCCCATGAGCGTTGAGCGCGGATTGTTGCTTTAAACGGCGCAGCGAGTACCGCCGTCGCCGCCGTTCAAGACTGAACTCCGAGGAGCCTTACCTTGGCGGGCGTATTTCCCGTTAGTGACGCTGCAACCGTATCCATCTCAAAGCGGGACGGTGAAAATGGTAAAACATATCGCCTTTATCTGTGTTGAGAACTCGTGTCGCAGTCAGTTGGCGGAAGCCTTGGCGCGAATACACAATCCGGGCGGCTTTGAAGTTCACAGCGCCGGATCGCATCCGTCCGGCAAGGTGAATGAGAAGGCCGTCGCAGCCATGGCTGAACTTGGGTATGACCTGACCCGACATACCTCAAAGTCGCTTGAAGAACTGCCGGATGTTGCATTCGCCGCCGTCATTACCATGGGATGCGGCGACGCCTGCCCTCACCTGCGTGGCGACATTCAGGAAGATTGGGGCATTCCTGACCCGAAGCACCTGCCGCAAGACGAATTCAACCGTGTTCGGGATGAGATTGAGGAGAAGGTAAAGTCTCTTTTCAACCGACTTATATCTTGAAAAGCTGTCCCCTGTGCTTTCGTATTGTCTATTGTTCCGAATTCGGTTTTCATCCTTCACGTCCATGTTCCGTAAGGTGAGGCATGCGTTATTTCAACACCGCCGGGCCGTGCAACCCGCAAGACCACTATATGTTGCCGCCGGTGGAGCGTCTGCCGGGGCTGCGCCGGTTGATTGACCAGAAGGCATACTTTGTCCTGCACGCGCCGCATCAGGTGGGCAAAACGATGCTGGTGCTGACGCTGGCGCAGCAGCTGACGGCGGAAGGGCGGTACGCGGCGGTGCTGCTGTCGCTCGAAGTCGGCGCGCCGTTCAAAGACGACCCCGGCGCAGCCGAGAACGCCGTCCTTGGCGCGTGGCAAGTCGGCTGTCGGGCTTGGCTGCCGGCGGAACTGCGGATGCCGGCACCGGACCTGACCATTCCGGCGGGGCAACGGATTTTGGCGGCGCTGACGGCGTGGGCGCAGCAGTGTCCGCGCCCGCTGGTAGTGTTTTTGGACGGGATTGACGCCCTGCAGATGACGCTTTGGTGTCGGTGTTGCGGCAGTTGCGAGCTGGGTATCCGAGTCGTCCGCAGAGTTTTCCGTGGTCGTTGGCGTT